>JALZVT010000158.1 GCA_023300545.1 Pseudomonadales bacterium | reverse complement strand
CTTCAATACCTTCGCTTTCGGTCTCAGCCGCATTTTCTGTATTGGTATCTGTTTGTTCTTTTGTTTGTTCTTTTGTGTGCTCTTCGCTTTCCGCGACTGTCTCTACTTCGGCTTCTGGGACACTCTCAGCGTCCAGCGGCGTATTGTCCATCGAACGATCAAACACACTGACCAGTTCAAGTTTCGGGTCATCCGTATTACCCGTAATCCGGTATTTGGCGCTCGACAGTTCCTTGATCGGCTTGCGCAGCAGCCGCTCGCCCACCAGCACCCCGATTCCAACCACAGGATTGGCCAGCGCCAGGTAGGCACCCAGCCAGGGTAGTGACTTGTTGACGGGCAGTGTCACCACCATCTCATTGTCGAGTTCGCCAGTAGCCAGATCAATTCGACCATTCACCTTAAAATCACCACCCGTGCCGTCCACGCGCAACGGTTGAGTTAAGGTTAGCAAACCATCATCAAGGCGGGTTATCGCTTCTACTTTTTCAAAGCTCACGCCACGGCCGAAAACGTCCTTAAAGTTCAAGCTCATACGCTTTGTAATGGCCGTGAAGTTCAACAGACTAAAGATGCGCATCGTGTTGTTGCCACTAGTGACATCGAGGAACCGGCCGGTGCGCACCCTAGCTGCAACATCACCGCGTATTTGCAACAGCTCACAATTCAGCGGGGAGCCAGACCAATCTAAATCTAAATTGGTGAGCATCGATTTAGATTCGATCGAGCGTGCGTAGCCCCATGCTTCAAGCACATCACCCATATCTTCGGCAGCCAATGTGCCGTCGAATGAGGTGCGATTACTCGCTCGCGTCCAGAGAACGCCATCCGGAGACTCCACCTCAACGTGCCTCACCAGCGCAGACAACGACCTAAAGGCGATACCCGCCTCCACGCGTTCTATCTGAAACGCCCACTCCCCATAATCTTCGCCGTCGACAGTGAGTGCATCAATACGCACCCTCATATCCTGCAACGAGTCCATTATCTCGGGGTCTATCGGATCAATAATCGGCTCGGTTACCGGTGCCGTATCAACCACAACACCCGCAACAAACTCATCCATTGCCATCGGCGCATCGGTCGCCGCGGCCGTCGTTAGTCGCGAGCTGTAGTCATCGGTTTCATAGTTGAAGTTAGTCAACACCAGCTCGGTGACTTCTACCTCTGGCACTAACAACGAACCGGTAGCCCTAGCTGAGTCAAACGCCAACAGCAGACGTTCGCTGTTACTGCTCCCGGTCAATGCGACATCGGGTATCGCCACATCGCCCAAAGTGGCCGCGCCAATCGTCAGATCGGTGATCTCATAAGGCGGCAGCTCTACCTCACTCTCGCCACCAGCCCATTCCGCGACATCCGCACTAGCAAGATAACCGTCTATTTTGATCGCGCCCGGTACGCCGTCCCAGCTCGCCAGACCAAACCCCGGATCGCTCCCCAGCAGGCGCACGTGGCCGCCATTGATACCCTCTTCAGCAATGCCAAGATCAACATTAACCAGGCCACGGTAGAGCAAATTCGCGCGCTGATCGGCCTCACCAAAGCTCACCGAGACCACCGTCAACGCCCGTTCCTCAGGCGTTTTCCCGAGCGGCGCTGGTAAATTCACCTGAGCACCCAGCAACTCCGTTTCGACACTCAGCGACGGCTGCACGCCAGTGTCGGTTTCTGTGCTGTACACCGCGCCAAAATCGAACAGGCCAGACACCACATCCGATGGCTCTAGACTCATCAAAGGCCACATGTTGTCGGAGTGCATTTCCCCCGCAAGACTAAAGTCGATCCGTCGCGGCGCGAATCGCGCGGGCTGCCCAGCGGGCGCCTCAGCTACCGGTGAACTGTTGATACTCATCTGCATCGGCTGACCAAACAGCGAGCCCTTGATGTTCTCACCGCCTATATTGTAGGGGTAAGCGTAGTTCAACCCGCCGCGCAATCCGTTGAACACAAGACCGGCTTCCGGCATACCAAAGGTTGTGCCGAGCAACTTGCCGTTCGCACTCATCTTCACGCGAGCATCCAACTCGTTGCCCGCTCGATCATCAAGGGGGACATCGAGCTGCATATCGAGCTGCATTTTGCCGTCTGCCCACCAATCGTCAGCGACAAAATCCATCGACTCGCGTAGCGGTGTCGTTCGAATAAACTCAAGACCAGTACCGGCATCAAAAGTAGCGCGACCTTCCGCCGTGACACGCGCCGCCCCTGCAGGCAACCAGATCCGCATATCGGTGAGCGCCAAACCCGCAAGCGTTGCGCTCTCAAGATCAGCGTTGATACTGCTGTGCGACACACGCACCAAACCGTTGGCGTGTTCGATACGGGGCCAATCCGTGTTAAAAATCAACTCGCCATCCTGCATCTCGGCTTCAACGAGGTAGCTGCGTTTCATGTTGCTCTCTTCTTCGCGAAGGGGGCCATGCATGACAAATTGGGGCGCAGTGAGTTGGGCGCTCAATTCACTATTGGATAACCAGTCCAGTAGCGTTTGCGGCAGCTTGTAGGGTATGTAGGGCGTAATGTCCGAGAACTTTCCAGCGTTCGACTCAAGCGCCAGAGTGATGTGATTGTTGGTGAGCGGTTTGGTTGACGCCAGCGAAAATCCGCCGGTCGTAACCATGTTGTTGTCCACCAAATGCAGGTTGCTGCCTTCGAGGCCAAAATAATTTTGACCAAAGTACATGAGAATTTGGCCCGAAACAGAGGCGTAGTCTTTTTCGTCTCGGTACAGCTGCGGGAACCCAATGCGAGCATCTGCATTCAGCAGACGCAACTGCAGATACTTCGGGCCGCCAGCGAACGAGCCTTCAACATCCGCAACAGAGGGCACGCCACCCGCACTCTGTATGTTCACGTCATGGAAATCGCCACCAAAGCCAATGCCGTTAGTCGCTGACCAACTGGCCACTAGTCGAGTAAAAGTGCCTGACATGCCAAGCCGACGAATCCAGCGGGCAGTGGGGATATCCTCAGCGAGCATGTTGCCAACAACGTCCGTGACGGCTCCCACATTTACTTGGGGCAGGAGCACTCGCGCGCCTCCAGAGCTGTCATCCGCTGAGTTCCAGTTAAACAGCACATCACGCACATCCAGTACGTTGTCAGCGTTGGAAAGCTGCAAAGCCTCTATCTGAAAAGCAGCGGAACTGCCGTCATCAATTGACCAACCATCCGCCAACAGACTCAGGCCTGAAATTTCGCCACCAGGCAGTTGCATCTCACTATTCAGTAAACTCAGAGGGCCGCTAAAGCGCTCGCCCTGGAGGCGCAATCGACCATCGAGCTCACCCAACTTTAAGTAGGAAAGACCCGCGAGCGTTGCCAGCGAGTCGTGCAGTTCAAAATTCTCGGCACGAACAATGGCGCCACCCTGACGCTCTCGAAACCACAGCGCTGCTTCTTCGACATTATATTGCGCGTTGAGCCCACAAACATCGCAACCATCGACGTCCGCAACCCGCACTTTACCGCGATGACGTCCGCCAAAATTGGAGACGTTCACGCTCAGAGCCAACTCGCTCGCGGGCCTGTCAAAGGCCCGCACACTAACAAACGCGTTCACATCCAGCTGATCGCTATGCCACAGCAGGCTACGCCAGTCGAAGTTAGTGCGGCTTGGTTGTTGCCCCGCAACTGACCAGACACCCACATCATCCTGCACCAATGCCAAGCGCACAGAGTCAGCAGCCGCGTTACGTAACACCACCCGGTTGCGTGACAGACTTTCTAGTGTATCAATTTCGGCCCACACCGCACCCATATCCACACCGGGTGCAGTCAAACTTTCGACCTTCAATATTGGATTGAAAAAACGCCAGTCACCCGACAGTCCGCCGATGGCAATGCCTTGATCGGCGAGCAGTTCATTTAACCGGGGTTCAAGCTGTTCGAGGTTAGCGAACAGAATTCTGCCGCCCAGTTGCCCTATCGCGCTCACCAGCAGGATGACGGTAAGAATAAAAAATAACGGTCGCACAATGTATGGCGCCACTGTCGCATCTCGATAGACAGGTTCCACAGCCGGGAAGCGTCGAGTATTGAGAGGTGGGGTACTACTCATCTTGAAACGCGCCGCTAACCTAAAGCAATTCGAACGCGCCGGGCGCGCTGTCTGCGTTCGCCTGCAACTGCACGGCGACACCAAGAGTTTGGGCAATCTGGGCGAGATGCGAAGCGTCATCGCCCAGCAAGCGCAAGATCACCGGTTCAGCAGCAACCACAATAATGTCCTGCTGTGACGAAGTCGCCACTGTTCGCTGCCGCTTGCCGAGTGCACTGAGCGCTCGCAACACTTCGAAGGCCACGGTTGCGGGACGAGGCACAAGGCCTGATCCAACACAGACCGCACAAGGCTGACAAAACTGTCGCGCCAAGCTTTCACGGGTTCGTTTGCGACTGAGTTCAACCAGTCCAAACTCTGACATCGGTGATAGTCGAACTCTGGCAGGGTCTCCAGAACAACCATCCCGCAACGCCTTAATGACAGCATTGCGATGTTCTTCTACTTCCATATCAATAAAGTCGACCACCACCAGGCCGCCAAGATTACGCAACCGCAACTGCCGAGGCAGCACCGCCGCCGCCTCCAAATTAGTTTGGTAGACCGTCTCCTCAAGCGAACTGGAACCGGTGAACCCGCCGGTGTTGACGTCAATGGTAATCATGGCCTCGGTCTGCTCAATAATGAGATAGCCGCCGGACGGCAGCCCTACCCGAGGTTTGAGTGCGGAACGAATCTGTTGTTCCACACCGTGGGCAAGAAACAGCGGTTCGGGAGACTCAACAAGCTGCACAATGTGAGTGTAGTTCGGCAGCGTGGTCGCAATAAATTCGCTGACCGCCGCATACAACTGCGCCGAATCCACTCGAATTGATGCGGTCATTGGTCCGACAAGATCGCGCAACACGCGGATGTGGGTCGGTAAATCCCGAAACAGAACGCCGCCAGTACTGGCGGCAATGCGCCGACGCTCAACGTCTTTCCACAGCAACGCCAAGGCGGCCACGTCAGCAGCAAAATCGTCGCGACTGCCCCCTTCGGCTGCAGTGCGAACAATAAAGCCGTGCCCCACAGGCATACCCGCAGCCAGAGCACATTCCCGGACCAGATCGCGCAATCGATCGCGCTCAACAGTGTCGGTAATACGCTGTGACACGCCAATATGTTCGCTGTTGGGTGTGAGCACCAAAAACCTCGAAGGCAGGGACAGGTTGGTCGTTAAGCGTGCGCCTTTGCTCGCCAGCGGGTCTTTGGCAACCTGCACCGGCAACACCTGCCCCTCATGGACCAGCTTGCGGATATCAGGCGCTTCAATGGTCTCGCCAGCAGCGCTAACCCGCACCCGCTCTATGTCCCGGGCGTGCAAAAAACCGGGGCGCTCAAGCCCCAGCTCGACAAACGCAGCCTGCATGCCTGGCAGCACTCGCACCACTTTGCCAAGGGCGATTAGACCCACCGCCGATTCGCCGTCTGTGGGGGTCGCATGCAGCTCCAGCAGACGCCGATCAGCAAGCACAGCTAACCTCGTTTCAAACGGGTGTGCGGAAATAAGCAGCTGCTCGGAGCCTGGTTGCATGGGTAAAACGAAGGCGCTCTGAATAATGGCCCTTACTCTACCATTTGCTCTTGCCTATACCGCGGATACACCGCTAGCGAGCAGTAAAAGCCGCGTCTCCACCAACGGCAGGCCGATGACATTGGTGTAACTACCGTCAATACTATTGACAAATACGCTTGCCGCACCCTGAATACCATAGCCACCCGCCTTGTCTCTCGGTTCACCGGATAACCAGTATCGCCGAGCCTCCTGCACACTGACTGAACGAAAACTCACCGCCGTTTGTACACATACGTCTGCCCGGCGAACCGGGCCCCCAGCCAGATCAAGGCGCCGCAGACTGACCGCTGTGCTCACGATATGGCGGCGACCGCTCAATCGCGCCAGCATCGCAAGCCCCTCCGCCTCATCAGCAGGCTTGCCCAGAATCATGCCGTCAGCAATCACCACGGTGTCCGCTGTTATAACGACTGTGTCTGCTTTTAAAGAGACTGTGTCTGCTTTTATAGAGTCCCTCAGCATCGTTACTACGGCTGCCGCCTTAGACGCTGCCATGCGTCGCACGTAGGGCAGCCCCAGTTCGAACGGATAAGGTGTTTCGTCGATATCTGCCGGCAGCACTCGGTGCGAATAACCCAGCGTTGATAGCAACTCGGTTCGGCGCGGCGACGCCGAACCCAACACCAGTTCAGAGCTTACGGGCATTAGTGCACCCTGCAGGCAAGCTGCACCTGATTAAGCGCAACCCGCAACACCGGCCAGACCACAGCGGATGCGAGTGCAGTCGCAAAAAAACCAAACTGGGCCTCTCGTTCGATCAGCAGCAGCAGGCCGATCATGCGCGCGCCCTCGGCCAGCAACACCATAAAAAACAGCAGAATCGCCTGCTGCACGGCCCCGAACATGCGTAAACGTTCGTACAGCGACCAGGTAATGTAGGTAAAAACGGCCAGCAAGGCGCCGTTCAACCCCAACGGCTCGCCGTACAGCACATCTACAAATAGCCCCAGCAACCAGGCCGCAACCAGCCCAAAACGTTGCGGTACCGCCAGCACCCAAAAGAATACCGTCAGCGCTACCCAGTTTGGACGCAACCAACCCAGCCACTGAGGCCACCATTCTGGCAAATGCATCACCGCCAGAATCAGCGCCGCGATCAACGTCAGCAGAATGGCCCAACCGCCATTACCGGGGTTCACAGACCGGGCTCTGCCGTGCCGGCTGCAAACAGCACCAACACGTGCCGGGAACGATCAAGCTGTGCGCTCGGCCTGGCCTGAACCTGAGCAAATGCCTCGCCAGTACCACGCGTGACAGCGCTCACGATGCCGACGGGATAACCAGAAGGAAATCGACCGGCGAGCCCAGAGCTCACGAGGACATCCCCTTCGCGAATGTCAGCACTGTCCGGAACGTAGTCGAGTTGCAGTTCATCGAGCCGCCCACTGCCGGCCACAATGCCGCGGAGGTTGTTGCGCACGACCTGTACCGGCAACGCATGGGATAGATCGCTGACCAATAACACTCGGGCGCTGGACTGCGCCGTTTCGATCACCTGCCCGACCATGCCGTATTCGTCGATCACTGCAAGACCATCGCGAATGCCATCAGAAGAACCCTTGTCGAGCATGACCTGATGCCGGTCAGCCCCGGGCAACACGCCCACAATCTCGGCCACTAGTACGTCTCGGCCCAGTCTTGCACGACTGCCAAGCAGCGCCCGCAAGCGACCATTTTCTTCGCGCACCGCCAGATACTGCTGCGACGCTTGGGACAGCTCGAGTACGCGGCGCTCGAGCAGGCCAACCTGATCCTGAAGCGCTGAGTGGCTGGAAAATGTGGAGCCTACCCAGTCACTGGACTCAGTCGGTAGGTCAGCGAGAAAGTAAACCGGGCTCAAAACAGTGGCGAGCGAAGCGCGCACCCCATTTAGCCAAGGTTTTGACAGCTCGATGTACATTAGCGACAACGATGCCACCAATAAGGCCACCAGAAGGTAGCCTGCACCAGACTGTCTTAGAAATAGAGCTTTCACGCGTGCAGTCTACTATTGACCGACTCTCTAGGCCCAGTCCAGACACGCTCAGAACCAGACACTGTCAGAATATAGGAAGTTATTCGGTCGAGAGCATGTCTGCGTTGCCAGCCGAGTCCATCATCTCCAGCGCCTTGCCCCCACCGCGAGCCACACAGGTCAACGGATCTTCAGCAATAACCACTGGCAGACCCGTCTCTTCAGCAAGCAGCACGTCGATGTCACGCAACAACGCCCCACCGCCTGTCAATACCATGCCGGTTTCTGCAATGTCAGAGGCAAGCTCCGGAGGCGTTTGCTCCAGTGCGCTCTTTACCGCCGCCACAATCATAGCCAGGGGTTCTTGCAGCGCTTCAAGAATTTCGTTGGACGTCAGCACAAAGCTGCGTGGCACGCCTTCCGCCAGATTACGACCGCGAACATCGATCTCGCGAATGTCCTTTTGCGGGTAGGCGGCACCAATTTCCTGTTTGATTCGCTCGGCAGTCGCCTCACCAATCAACGCGCCCTCGGTGCGTCGCACGTAGGCCACAATAGCTTCATCAAACCGATCGCCACCAACGCGAACCGTATCGGAATACACCACGCCGTTGAGCGAGATCACTGCAATCTCTGTTGTACCCCCACCGATATCCACCACCATGGTGCCTACCGCTTCATGCACAGGCAGCCCCGCACCAATCGCCGCCGCCATCGGCTCTTCGATCAGACGCACGTCACGAGCACCCGCAGACAGCGCCGATTCGCGAATGGCACGTCGCTCGACTTCAGTCGATTTACAGGGCACACAGACCAACACACGGGGGCTGGGGCGAATAAAGGCGTTCTCGTGCACTTTTGCGATGAAGTACTTGAGCATTTTTTCGGTCACCAGAAAGTCGGCAATAACGCCGTCTTTAAGGGGCCGGATAGCTGTAATGTTGCCAGGCGTTCGGCCCAGCATGCGTTTGGCATCCAAACCAACCGCAGCAACCACTTTCTGGTTACCTTGCTGGCGGATCGCAACAACCGAGGGCTCGTTGAGAACGATGCCTTCGTCGCGCACGTAAATAAGAGTATTGGCGGTTCCCAGATCAATGGAGAGATCCCGAGAAAACAGGCCGCGGATATATTTGAACATTTGGTATTTCGGTGGAAAGCGGGGGCTGAGGTAACTCCGCGCCACTCTAGCAACGGCCAGTACCGGGAGCAACTTGCTAGCCCTTATGACGGGATATTCTTTTCCGAACGAGCCAAAAGTGCCGAGCAAAATAGCCCGCGCCCCTCAATTGCATTAGGCTTCCCCTATGAGTGAAATCAATATGGAAAAACTGACCCGGCTGGCCCATCTGCAGCTGTCAGACGCTGAACAAACCGCGGCCCGGGCTGACCTCGAGGCCATTATTGGCATGATCGACACTTTCAATGCCGCAGAGGTTGGTGACACCGCGCCGATGTCGCACCCGTTGGATTTGCACGCCCGCCTGCGCGCGGACATTGCCACGGCAGACATTACGCGCGAAACCTACCAGGCGCTGGCACCGAGCGCCGAAAACGGCCTGTACCTAGTACCACAAGTCATCGACAGCGAATAATGACGAAATCCACATCACCCCAGCACGCCTCTCTCGCTGACCTTGTGAAGGGTCTTGGCAGCGGCCAGTTTTCATCGCGGGAACTCACTGATGAGTACCTGGCGAGCGCCACTGACGCGAGCCACCTCAACAGTTTCATTACTCTGTGCCCCGACGAAGCACGAGCCGCGGCTGACAAGGCCGACGCAGAGCGCAAACGGGGCGCAGCTACCCATCTGCTGCATGGCTTGCCACTCGCCCACAAAGACATTTTCTGTACCGCGGGCGTTCGCACATCCTGTGGCTCAAAAATGCTCGAAAACTTCATTGCGCCCTATGACGCGGCTGTTGTTGAACGCTTAAACGCTGCCGGCACAATCATGCTCGGCAAGTGCAACATGGACGAGTTTGCCATGGGCTCGTCGAACGAAAATTCTCACTTTGGGCCGGTGCTCAACCCCTGGGATAACACCCGGGTGCCTGGTGGCTCATCGGGCGGCTCTGCCGCGGCGGTCGCCGCTGGCCTGACCCCCGTTGCCACCGGCACCGACACCGGCGGATCTATTCGTCAGCCGGCATCGTTCTGCGGCGTCACTGGCATCAAACCCACCTACGGACGGGTATCTCGCTACGGCATGATCGCCTTCGCCTCGTCACTCGATCAGGGTGGCGTCTTTGCCCGTTCCGCAGACGATGCCGCCAAGGTATTGGCCACCATGGCGGGCTTCGACGAGCGCGACTCCACCTGCGCGCAACAAAACACCGACGCTCTGCAACAGGCCGCGCAACAAGGCCTGGCGGTTCCTAAGAATTCACTCACCATCGGTTTGCCCAAAGAATATTTTCAAGACCTAAACCCGGCACTGACACAGCGATTAGATGAGGCGCGCAGTCTGTTGGAAGCCCAGGGCCACACCGTTGTTGATGTTGAGCTGCCCAACACCAAATTTGCCAACCCAACGTACTACGTGGTCGCGGGCGCAGAAGCATCAACCAACCTGTCACGCTACGACGGCGTGCGGTTTGGTCACCGCTGCGACAACCCGAAAGACTTGCAAGACCTCTACACCCGCTCGCGCACCGAGGGTTTTGGCGCAGAGGTAAAACGGCGCATTCTTACGGGCACCTATGCGCTGTCGGTAGGCTACTACGACGCCTACTTCTTAAAAGCCCAAAAGCTCCGCCGCCTGATCCAGCAAGACTTCCTGACCGCCTTTGACGGCGGTGTAGATCTGTTACTAGCCCCGGTTACGCCGGGCCCTGCGTTTCAACTGGGCAACCTCACCAGCGATCCGGTAGAGATGTATCAGCAAGATATCTTCACGGTGCCTGCGAGCCTCGCCGGCTTGCCGGCCGCCAGCATCCCCTGTGGTTTTGTCGACGGCCTACCAATTGGTATGCAACTGATCGCCCCGCATTTCGAAGAGGTGCGGCTGCTTGAACTCGCGCATCAGTATCAGACGCTCACTGATTGGCATCAGCAACAGCCACCGGCACGCACGGCGGGAGGTAACTCACAATGAGTGACCAACCTACCGAAGATCTGTTCCGCTGGGGCAACTGGGAGCCCGTCATCGGTGTAGAAGTGCACGTGCAACTCGCCACCAACAGCAAAATTTTCTCCAACAGCCCAACCAGCTATGGCGCAGAACCGAATAGCCAGGCCAACGTTATCGACCTTGGCATGCCGGGTGTGTTGCCCGTGCTAAACGAAGGGGCTGTGCGCATGGCCATCACCTTCGGGCTCGCGATTGGCGCACAACTTAATCGCCTCTCTATCTTCGACCGGAAAAACTATTTCTACCCCGACCTGCCGAAGGGCTATCAGATCAGCCAGTTCGAGACGCCCATTGTTGGCGCGGGCGAACTGACCTTCAGCATGGACGACGGTAGCGAGCGCACCATCAACATCACTCGTGCACATCTCGAAGAAGACGCCGGCAAATCGGTTCACGATATGTTTCCCGGCTCGAGCGGCATTGATCTGAACCGCACCGGTACACCCTTGCTTGAAGTGGTCTCAGAGCCCGAACTCTGCTCCCCTGCCGAAGCCAGCGCCTACTTCCGTGCGCTGCACGGCTTGGTGAAAAGTCTGCGAATCTGTGACGGCAATCTGAACGAAGGTTCAATGCGCTGCGATTGCAACGTATCTATTAGACCTCGTGGACAACAAGAACTGGGTGAACGCACCGAGATCAAAAACGTCAACTCGTTCCGGTTTGTGGAACGCGCGATCGAGACCGAGATCGCCCGCCAGATCGAAGTGCTTGAGGGCGGCGGCAACATTCGCCGCGAAACCCGCCTGTACGATCCAGACCGCGATGAAACCCGCTCAATGCGCGGCAAAGAGCTCTCGGACGACTATCGCTATTTCCCTGATCCCGATCTGCTGCCGCTGGTGCTCGATGAGACCATGATTGAAGAGATGCGCAGCAAGCTGCCGGAGTTACCCATCGCAAAGCGGGCTCGCTTCGTGACAAACCTCGGTCTCTCCGAGTATGACGCTGACATGCTCACGCGCGACCCTGACGTTGCTGCGTATTTTGAAACCGCGGCACAACACGCAGGCGACACAAAGGTTGCAGCCAACTGGGTCAATGGTGACGTCGCAGCAGCGCTCAATCGCGCAGATCTCGCGGTCGCTGACAGCCCCGTTGATGCCATTACGCTTGGCGCCCTGCTGCAACGCATCAGCGACGGCACCGTCAGCGGCAAGATCGCCAAGACCTTGTTTGAGGCACTGTGGGGCACACCGACCCGCACAACGGACGTCAGCGCAGCACTCAAGCGCATCGATGCCCTCATTGACGAACGTGGCCTGAAACAGGTCAGCGACAGCTCTGAGCTACAGGGCCTAGTCGATCAGGTACTGGCCGACAACCCGGATCAGGTTGCCCAGTTCCGAGCTGGCAAAGAAAAGGTGCTGGGCTTTTTTGTTGGCCAAATCATGAAATCGACCCAGGGCAAGGCAAACCCGGGTCAACTGAATGGGTTGCTGCGGGAAGCGTTAAAGCCGTAGAACGCAGCCACCTCCCTACAAAACCGCTATATCCATAGAAAGAACCCAAATTGATACCCACCACCGGCTGTGTAAACTGACCCGCCCGTATTCAGGCAGCCAGAGACCTCCCCGATGACCCAGACCACCGACGTAGTAATTGTGGGCGCCGGCCCGTGCGGCCTCTTTCAGGTATTCGAACTGGGCCTGCTCGGTCTCAAGAGCACACTCATAGACACGCTGCCAACTCCCGGCGGTCAGTGCACCGAGCTGTACCCCGACAAACCCATCTATGATATTCCCGCCATTCCGGTGTGTGACGCCCAGGAACTGGTCGAACGCCTGCGCGAGCAGATCGAACCTTTTGGTCCGGAATACCTGCTCGACCAGCAGGTGACTCACGTCGAGCGCCTCAACGAGCTGGAATTTCTCGTCAAAACCTCCGCCGGCACGGAAATCACTTGCAAGGCCGTTGTCATCGCGGGTGGCGTTGGTTCATTCCAACCCATGCCACTGCGCATCGGCGGTGTCGACGACTACCTCGATCAATCGTTGTACTACCGGGTCAAGAACCCCAGCGATCACTACGGCAAAGATCTGGTGGTTCTGGGTGGCGGTGACTCGGCATTCGACTGGGCGCTCGAACTCGCTGGGCATGCCAAATCATTAAAACTGATTCATCGCAGTGATAAGTTTCGCGCGGCCCCGGCATCTGTCAGCAAAATGAACGACCTGATCGCCGCCGGCAAAATGACTTTTGAAATTGGCAACGTTGCTGAACTGACCGGTAGCAACGGCCAGCTCAGCGCCATTCAGGTTAAGGGCGCAGACGACGTCATCAAGCCCGTCGAACTCGATCACTTGCTCGTATTCTTTGGCCTGTCACCCAAGCTCGGTCCAATCGCCGAATGGGGCATGGAAATGGCTAAAAACCAGATTCCGACCGACACCGAAAAATTCGAAACCAGCGAACCCGGAATTTACGCAGTGGGTGACATTGCCACCTATCCCGGCAAGAAAAAGCTGATTTTGTCCGGCTTCCACGAAGGCGCGCTGGCGGCGTTCGCGATCAAAGCCCGCATCGAGCCCGACAAAAAAGTACACCTGCAATACACCACCACTAGCCCACTGATGCAGGAGCGCCTGGGCGTCAAAGAGTAACCTCCCTGCTCCGGGGGCAGGGGTTCGGGGTCAGGTTTCAACCGGTCCCCGGTATTCCACGCCATTTGAACCCCCGACCCACCTGCCGCTATCCTCAAGCCAGCACATTTGCCGGCTCACCGAGGAGACCCCATGAGCGCCGCTCCCTTACCCGTTGTCCCTTATCTGAAAATCCCTGCCGCAGGAGACCCGTACCTAGAGGGTCACCAGTGCTCGTCCTGCAACACCATCTTTCTGGGCGAACGTCAGGTCTGTTCGAAATGCGCCGCGCGCGACCAGATGGAAACTATAAAACTGGCACAAACCGGCACCCTGTATTCCTACTCCATCGTGTTCCGATCGTTTCCCGGTATCGACGTGCCCTACATCTCGGCCATCGTTGATCTGGACGACGGCACAACGATCAAGGGTAACCTAATCAACGTCGAACCCGATCCGGAGCAGATTCAATTTGGCATGCCAGTTGAGGTGGTGTTCGACGACGCCCTCGGTCGCAAAGACAACGACGGCAATTCGTATCTTGCCTATTTCTTTCAGCCCAAAAGCTAAAAGGTTTCGCTTAGACAATCTTTCAGGAGGCGTAAGCCATGACCGATGTGTATATCGTTGGCGTAGACATGATCAAGTTTGGCCGATTCCCTGACCGAACCGTTCCACAGATTGGCGCCGAGGCCGCGTTGCTTGCGCTTGATGACTGTGGCCTGACCATCCAGGACATGCAGGCTCTGTACTGCGGCAACCTGGGCCAGGCCTCAGGCATGGTCGGTCAGCGGCTGCTGCAAGAGATTGGCCAGACCGGCATGCCGGTCGTCAACGTGGCCAATGCCTGCGCCACCGGCGCCACTGCATTTCGCGAAGCCTGGACCGCGATAAAAGCCGGCCTGTACGACCTCACCTTGGCCGTTGGCGTCGAGCAGATGGGCAAAGGTTTGCTGGGCGGCGGCGGCGGTGCCAAGGGAATCTCCAAAGAAGGCCTGCTCGGTTCTGGCACCATGCCAGCCGTGTTTGCCGAAGCCGGCATGGAACACGCTAACAAATACGGCACCACCTTTGAGCAGTTCGCCAAAGTGTCCGTAAAGAACCACCACCATTCCACACTAAATCCCAAAGCGATGTACCAGATCGAGACACCACTCGAAACAGTGATGAACGCCGAGATGATTTCCTATCCGAATACCAAACTCATGTGCTCAGTTAACGTCGACGGTTCAGCCGCGGCGGTACTGGCCTCAGAGTCCAAAGTTCGAGAACTGGGCTTGATGGATCGCGCGGTAAAAGTTCGCGCCTCAGTATTGAGCTCTGACCCCTGGCAGGCCCGCGATCTTGTCATGCCAGACGTCAACAGCTGTACGCGACTCGCGGCCAAAGCCGCGTACGAGATGGCTGGCCTCGGCGCACAAGACATCGATCTAGTGGAACTGCACGATTGTTTTGCCACCGCCGAAATCTTGCACTACGAAAATCTGGGGCTGTGCGGCGATGGCGAGGCCGGTCGCCTGATCGATGACGGCGACGTAGCCTTGGGCGGTAAAATTCCAGTGAATGTCTCGGGCGGACTACTCAGCAAAGGTCACCCGCTTGGCGCCACCGGCATTGCTAACATCTATGAAGTGTCGACCCACCTCCGCGGCGAAGCCGGCAAGCGTCAGGTAGAAGGCGCCACTATCGGCATGACCCACGTCATTGGTCTCGGCAGTGCCTGCGCGATCCACATTCTGGAAAAAGCCTCTTAGGCGATTCTGCGGGCAGAACTCATGGTGTTTGGTAACAACGCAGTTGGGGTAGTGGACCTCGCAACCATGGCGCCCGAGATCCTGAACTTCTGACTGGGCCAGAAGCACCTGCTGCTAGGCTCAGCCGTCAAACTTACCCAAAAACTCCATGATCCGCGCCGCGTTTGCGCCCAGATCACTCTGACCTACCCTCGAAACCGATCGCACATCAATCAGGCTACCGGTGCCCGCAGGTCGAATCCGCACAACCACATCGTCTTTAAAACCAAACCAGAAACTGGTGTAGGTCGCTTCAACAATACGGCCGCTGGGTGGCGCGGCAACAATTTGCAGCCCCATGCCTTCCAGCACTGCCATCGACTTGGCGAGCGCTTCTTCGCGACCCAGCGTGGTCGTGAGTGGCTTCACATCGGGATACGCTGCTCGCTGCTGGGGACCAAGAACGGCCGCGTCATAATCAAGTGGATTAGCCCCTTCACGCAATGCGGCAATCGCATTGAAGGTTGGCGGATCAACCATGTCGGTGGAAATATTGTGAATCGGCGGTACCGACGTAGCTGGAATAACCAGCATGGCCATGACACCCAACACGAGCGCACTCAATAGCGCGCCAATGCCACACAATGGCTTGTCTAGGCTCAACCCATTACTGCGCGCAACCATAAAGCCCCACAGGCCGCCGATCAGCCCAATAGCCGCAAGCACTGCTGCGCCCATCATCAACATCAAGCCAAGGGTGAATGGCCAGATGCCAAACTTCGTGCCTAAAGGCCCGATCAACAGCATAGCCACTGCCATCACGGCACCAATCTGAATGGCGCGAGACCACCAGCGGGGCTGAGTGTCTGCGTGTGTCGCGTCGTTCATGGAATGTCCTCTGTTCGGAATTGTTTCGAAATAGTTGGAGTCACCTAGCCGCATTCTACGTCAGATGTGGCGGCTGGCTAGCGCTATGACGTGCACTCGAGCATTGCTCAAACAGAAGTCGCCCCGCCATCAATGACAAAGTTCTGACCGGTCGTGAAACTGCCCGCCTTTGACCCCAGATAAACCGCAATACCCGCAAGCTCGTCGGGCTCACCAATACGCCGCAACGGATCGTTTTCGGTGCGCTTTGTTAGCGTCTCGGGGTTTTCCCACAGCGCTCGGGCAAAGTCGGTACGTACCAGGCCAGGCGACACGGCATTAACCCGCACATTGTGCGGCCCATATTCAGCTGCCAGGTTTCGCACTAACTGCACATCAGCCGCCTTAGAGATCGCATAGCCGCCAAGATCGGTGCTGCCTTTAAGCCCCCCAACCGACGAGACAATGATGATAGAACCGTCTTTGCGCTCAACCATTTCTGGTAACACCATGTGGCACAGCCAGTGGTTCGACAGAATGTTGATGTTGAGGATCTTCTGGAACGCGCTGTCAGGAATGTCCTTGGAAGGCCCAAAATAGGGGTTAACTGCTGCATTGCAGACCAGTACGTCAATCGGTCCGAGTTGCTCACGGGTTTGGGCAACCAGCAGTTCGAGTGCCGCCTTGTCGCCAATGTGAGCCGGAATGGCGCAGGCCTCCCCAGGTTGACCTTCGCACTCCGCATTAATCGCCGCCGCCACGGCGTCGCAGACATCCCCCTTACGGGATGAAATCACCACCCGCGCGCCCGCTCGGGCCATCTCTTGCGCGATTGCACGACCAATACCCTTGCTTGACCCCGTAATCAGTACCACCTTGCCGCTCATATCAAACAGTGTTGACGCCAAACTCTCTCTCCTTTTTGGTTCTCAGAATGTGGGCAATCAGATCACAAGCTATTCTTTCGGTATAGTGCGGACCCCGAAACGCCCTATTACGCCATAAGAGAATCAGATCCGATGCCTGCGAAGACCATGGATGAACTAGTAGCCCTGTGCAAACGCCGCGGCTTCATTTTCCAGAACAGCGACCTGTACGGTGGCCTGCAAGGCGTCTACGACTACGGCCCACTGGGTGTCGAACTGAAGAACAACCTGAAGGCCGCCTGGTGGCGCGCCATGGTTTATGAACGCGATGACGTCGAAGGTCTCGATGCCGCTATTCTGACCAACCACAAGGTGCTGCACTACTCGGGGCACGAAGATACCTTCAGCGATCCGCTGGTTGACTGCCGTGAGTGCAAGGGCCGGTTTCGCGCCGATCACCTGGAAGGCCCCAAGTGCCCAAACTGTGGCTCTGAAGATCTAACCGAGCCACGCCCGTTCAACCTGATGTTCAAAACCGCCATGGGTCCCGTCGACGACGGAGGTTCTTTTGCCTACCTGCGACCAGAAACGGCCCAGGCAACCTTTACCAACTTCAAAAACGTGGTCGACTCAACCGCTCGTCGTCCACCGTTTGGTATTGCGCAAATTGGCAAATCATTCCGCAACGAAATCACACCGCGTAACTTCATCTTTCGTGTCCGCGAGTTCGAACAGATGGAACTCGAATTCTTTGTGCCCCCCGGCACAGACGAAGAGTGGCACGAGAAGTGGATACAGGAACGCATCAGCTGGTGGGAAGAGCAGGGTATCGCACGAGACAATATCGAACTGCTGTACGTGACTGGCGATGATCTGTCGCACTATTCAAAGTCGACCGTCGATCTGATGTACCGCTTTCCACACGGCGTCGAAGAACTCGAAGGCATCGCCAACCGCACTGACTTCGACCTTGGCTCACACACCAAGCACCAGAGCGACCTTGATATCGACGCCAACGTGAAGCCCAACACCGAGTCGAATGCGCGCATGGCCATTCAAGACATCGAGACCAAAGAGTGGGTTGTACCCTATGTGATCGAGCCGGCCGCCGGGGTTGATCGTGGCGTGCTTGCAGTATTAAACGAAGCCTACAAAGTGGAACAGCTGGAAAAGGGCGAACGCACCGTGCTGTCACTCCCCGCGCATCTGGCTCCCATCAAGGCGGCCGTGATTCCACTGAAGCGCAATCACGACGGCATTGTCGACAAAGCCCGCGCTGTGAAGAATGCCCTGCAGAAAGAAGGTCTTGGCCGAATTCTATTCGAGAACACCGGCAATATCGGCAAGGCCTATCGACGCCATGACGAAGTCGGTACGCCACTGTGCATCACTGTGGATTTCCAAACTGTCGAAGAAGACAACACCGTTACCGTGCGTGATCGCGACACCATGCAACAGGAACGCGTTGCCGTCGCTGACCTGCCCGCACTGCTAAGAGCGCGCATTTCAGGCTAAAGCCAAGAAGACCGGGGCAGAGGCAGACTGGAGTCAGAGTTCATTCTGCCCCCAGAATAGCAACTAGCCGTTATTCTCTGACTTTCCGGGTGTGCGCCCGTAATTATCTTCAAAACGCACTATGTCGTCTTCGCCGAGATAGCTGCCCACCTGCACCTCAATCATCTCCAGCGGCAGCTTGCCCGGGTTACTGAGCCGGTGGGTCGCCCCCAGCGGAATATAGACACTCTCATTTTCGCTCAGCACCATCTCTTCATCGTTACGCTGCACGATTGCCGTGCCCGTCACCACAATCCAGTGCTCGGCACGGTGGTGGTGCATCTGCAGTGATAGGCTTGCACCCTGCTTCACGCGAATTCGTTTCACCTGATAACGGTCAGCCAACTCAATCGTTTCATAGCTGCCCCAGGGTCGGTAGACCTCGGTATGGGTTTCAGGCTCGGCTCGCTCCATTGCCCGCATGCGCTTAACCAGCGCACCCACGTCTTTGGCCCGTTCGCGCGATGAAATCAGAATCGCATCAGGGGTTTCAATCGCCACCACGTCTTCTACGCCAACCGCCGCAATTAGCCGCGACTGGGAAAACAGCATGGAGTTTTTTGTGTCGTGGGTAAGCACGTCGCCAACAATCGCGTTGCCGTGTTCGTCTTTGTCCATGATGTCGCGCAATGCCGACCAGGAACCTATGTCGCTCCAGCCGATATCAACCGGCAGCACCAGCGCGTTGTCGGTTCGTTCCATCACCGCGTAATCGATGGACACATCAGGCGCACTGTTGAACGCAGTCGATGGCCGGAAGAAATCCAGATCCGCCTGCCCTTCAGCCACAGCGGTTACTGCCGCTGAGTAAATTTCCGGCTCAAATTTTTGCAGTTCGGCGAGATAGGTCGACGCCTTGAAAACAAACATGCCGCTATTCCAGCTGTGTCGTCCGCTGGCCACAAACTCGGCTGCTTTATCTGCGTTGGGCTTTTCATGAAACGCCGCCACCTTGCCCACACCAGGCGTTGCCGAATCGGCCCCGCGCTCGATATAGCCAAACTGGGTGTTCGCAAACTCCGGATCAATGCCAAACGTTAGCAGGCCATCTCCCGCCACTGCTTCTACGGCCGTACGCACGGCTGTCGCCAGGCCTTGGGCATCAGCAATGACATGATCAGAAGACAGCACCACAAGCACCGCATCCGGGTCATCCGCGAGAGCCAATTGGGCAGCAAGCGCAATGGCTGGCGCTGTGTTACGGGCTTCAGGCTCCAGAATAATGCTGTGCCAGTCCACCCCACATTCGCGGCACTGCTCGGCCACCAGAAAGCGGGTGTCGTCGCCAGTGACAATGATCGGGCCGGTTGTGGCGACATCACCCAAACGAGTCAGGGTTGCCTGCAACAACGACATGTCCCCGATCAGTGTGTGAAACTGCTTCGGGTAGAGCTTTCTGGATAAGGGCCACAATCGCGTGCCCGATCCACCGGCGAGTACCACCGGAACAATATTGGTCATCTTTCTGGCCTTTATAGGCGGTTATAGTTGTTTTTTCCGCACCGAACGCATATCCCCAATGGTTCTTCTCGCTCGGTCGTCTAGTATTGGTTGTATCGCTCGGTGTGTCACATATCATTGACTGACAACGCGCTGGGGATAGAGGCATGCACTAAGCCAACGCCCCCTGTCGACAACGTAAATAATCCGTTTTCTGAGGTTAGACGACCTTTGCGCATACTGCATGTATACCGCACCTACTTCCCTGACTCTCAGGGCGGCCTGGAAGAGGTAATACGACAAATCTGTCTGAACTCACAGGTTCATGGCGTGGAGAGCCGTGTCTTTTGTCTGAGTCCAAATCCGGAACCAAAGGTTGTTCGCCGTCCAGAAGGTCCGGTCTATCGAGCGATACTTGATTTCGAATTGGCATCTTGCAGCATGTCTCGCCACGCACTGCCGATGTTCAAACGCCTCGTCGACTGGGCGGATGTCGTTCACTACCACTTTCCCTGGCCCTTTGCCGACTTCCTGCACTTCGCGGCCAAGGTCCAAAAGCCAACAGTATTGACCTACCATTCCGACATCGTTCGCCAACGCAAGCTTGGCAAGCTATACAGCCCGGTGATGAACCAGTTCCTGTCGTCTGTCGATCGCATTGTCTGCACATCACCTAACTACTTTGCCACGAGCGATGTACTTAGCAAGTTCTCGAAGAAGGTCGAGATCGTGCCAATTGGCTTAAACGAAGATTCATATCCGATTCCAACCGACGAGGACAAAACTCGAGTAGAGAACACCTACGGCAACAAGTTCTTTCTTTTTGTCGGCGTACTACGCTATTACAAGGGGCTACACATTCTGCTCGACGCGATGGCAAACGCCCCTTACAACGTCGTGATTGTTGGCTCAGGTCCCACCGAGAAAGAATTACAAGCGCAGGCGAAAAAACAGGGACTTAAAAACGTTATTTTCGCAGGCTACGTAGACGACGCGACCAAAGTAACCTTGTTCGAGCTCTGCCGTGGCGTCGTCTTCCCTTCGTATCTGCGTTCAGAGGCGTTTGGAGTCACACTTTTAGAAGGCGCAATGTACGCCAAGCCACTCATTTCTACTGAAGTCGGATCCGGCACCTCCCATGTCAACATTGATGGAAAGACTGGCTACGTGGTCGCTCCCGGCTCCGCGGCGCAACTGCGCAAGGCTATGGAAAAGATCGTTGCGAACCCAGAAATGGCAGCACTATTTGGGCGTCAGGCCCGGCAACGCTACGCGTCGCTATTCACGGGCGAACTAATGGGTGCACGCTACGTTTCGGTCTATCAAGAGCTGCTCGGCCTTGAGGTAACCGCGGTCAAGCCTGCAATAGAGCTGACCAAGCGAAGAACGAGTGAGTCATACGCCCCGACTCGTAAATCACTATAAAAACTTCGGACAACGCCAGGCCCTTGCGAATAGCTGTCGATGCACGACCGCTCGCAACCCCTTGGAATGGAATCGGCACCTACCTCCGAGACCTCTTGCACGCTATGCAAACTCTAGAACAGCACCATTGGTTTCTCTACTCCGACCGCCCTATACCCATTCCGGTTGAAATCGACGGATCAGCACAGACCACGACGTTTCGCTCAGGCACGCTAACTGGCTCGCTCGTTTCAACAGCCTATTGTCAGTGGCACTTTTCGCGCTGGGCGGTCAAAGATCGCTGCGACCTATTTTGGTCACCACGACATCAACTCCCACTTGGGCTACCGGCTTCAATGCCCGCAGTACTCTCTATCCACGACCTCGTATTCAAAAGCTGCCCCGGAACAATGCGTCGCAGCGGACTGTTGCTCGAGCGCCTGCTAACGCCACGCTCTCTCGCTAATGCAGATACCGTGCTCTCGTCTTCGATGTCTGTGTACAACGATATCTGCAAATACTTCCCGCAATACGCAGCAAAAGCCAAAGTAATATTATTAAGCAGCTCGTTGCACGAACATGACTCCGCAAACCCAGCAGATCTTCACCCCAAACTCCCAAAGGCACCCTATTTCGTATTTTCCGGCAGCCTGGAGCCCAGAAAAAATGTCGATCGTCTACTTGCCGCCTACGAGACCCTCAAAGCCGCGGATCGGATCCCCCATCAGCTGGTATTGATCTCTGGAGGGGGTTGGCACAATGAACAAACGCTGAGCACAATAAAACGCATGGCCAAACATGTTCATCTTTATCAGAACATCACCGAATCAGAAAAGGCGCTAATTTTCCGCTGCGCAGATTTCGTGGCACTGCCATCACTTCACGAAGGCTTTGGCATTCCCATCGCTGAAGGCATCAAACTCGGAAAACCAGCCTTGACGTCAAGCACGGCGTCTATGCCAGAGGTGGCGGGTACGGCTGGCGAATACGTCGACCCAGAAGACGTAGAGTCAATCGCAGGCGCGATTCATCGCCTTTGTACAGATACCTCCCATCGCGAGAAGCTTGCGGCGAACGCTAAACTTATAGCCAACCATTACAGCTGGAAGCACTGCGCCGAGCTGACACTTAACGCGTTCAAGGCCGCTGTACGCTAAGCCAATACTAGCGGGCCGCAACCACTAGGTCATGCTACCTATAAACGCTATGCCAACGCATGCCTAAAGCGATAGCCACGGGTAGCCAGATCAAAAACCAGGTATCGCCAATCTTATCTAACAGCTCATGCCCATCGAGTGCATAAGCAGGTAATGCAAGCCCCAGCACCGCAAGAGCGAATTTAACGTCATTGTGCTGGTACGCCAGCCGAAACTCGCGCAACACCCTCAGCAACAACCAACCGAATAACGCCAGCCCAACCAGCCCTCCTTGAAAAACGACTGAGAGGTAAAGGTTGTGTGGGTGATGGAAGCGAATATCCCCCATCTGAATGTCATCTGATGAGAGTATTCCCATCCCGATCCAGGGCGAGTCCTGAAGCCGCAACCACGTTTGCTCCCAAATTAGCAGTCTGAAACTGTCACCTCGGGGGAATACCAACTCTCGTAGTTCTGGATACGACCAGGCCAGCCCAACGCCGACCACAACCGCAACAAATATCGGCAACACAGTCCACAGGAAGCGCTTCACCGTCGGTTGGCTGTGCGCAGCAACAAGCACCACAGTGCCTAATACCAGCGACATCAGCGCATTCCGGGAGCCGGTCAGCCAGACAGCCGTCACTAGCGGCGTCAGCAACACAATCGTCAACCAAAGTGATTGGGAGCGCCCAGAAAATGCCGTATGCAAGACAGCCAGTGTAGCGAACGAGAAAACCAAGCCAGCGACCACCTGAGTATCTAACTGCCCAAGCCCGTTCAAACGGCCATCGTGCGGTGGATCAATATAGAACAGGACAATACATAGCAGAGCGACGCCCGAGCCCGCCCCCGCCAAAGCAACAAACAGCCACTTCTGCAAAACGCCGCGCAACTGACACTCTGCAAAGGCCACTACAAAAGAAAAAGTGAGTAGGGCTCGAACAAGCTGAGAAAAGAGGCCCCGCCAGGAAAACGCATCCGACCAAAAACTGGTTAGAGGCAAGTACAACAATATAGCCAAAACCGGCCACACCATTGGACAGTGCACAATGTCGCGCCAGTCCTGGAAGCGAACCAACATCGCCAAGCAAAGCAAGTAAGACAGCATGCTCGAGGCACTCTGAGAACTGAGCAACAGCACAGCAACAAAGGCGCCTACTAAAAGCGCCGAGTTCACATCAATTCGATCGTATAGAAATTGCACAGGCTGGAATCTACCTGAGACCGACGATAAGGTCACATCAAGATCGACCTGAGAGGTCTCTGGGAAGTAACAAAACTCACCAAACCTTCGGTATAGTGCGCTCGCGATCAGCACAGCAGCCTAGGAAACGCACAAAACAATGTGCAGGGCCGCTCGGTATATATCAGTAGACTCTGAGGACTCTCGATCCATGACGACAAGCATCATTACCGGGATTACAGGCCAGGATGCCGCTTACCTGGCTCGACAATTGCTCGATCTCGGGCACACCGTGGTAGGCACCTACCGTCGTACGAGCAGCCCCAATTTTTGGCGTCTCAAGGAGCTGGGTATCGAGAACCACGAGCGTCTAATTTTCCATGAGTTCGACCTTACTGACGCGGGCTCGGCAATCCGCCTGCTGGAGCAGCACAACCCTCAATACGTGTACAACCTGGCAGCCCAGAGCTTCGTCGGCGTGTCTTTTGATCAGCCAGTAACAACCGCAAACGCTACTGCACTTGGTGCTCTCAACGTGCTTGAGGCCATTCGTACGGTAGACCGATCAATCCGCTTTTACCAAGCGTCGTCCTCAGAAATGTACGGCAAGGTACAGGCTGTGCCACAAAACGAAGAAACCGTGTTCTACCCACGTAGCCCTTACGGAGTAGCCAAGCTATACGCGCACTGGATTACTCTGAACTACCGAGAGTCTTACGATATATTCGCGACAAGCGGCATCCTCTTTAACCACGAATCGCCGCTTCGAGGCCCGGAATTTGTGACCCGCAAGGTCACTCAAGCCGCAGCGAGAATTTCGTTGGGCAAACAAGATGAGCTACGCCTCGGGAATATGGATGCAAAACGCGATTGGGGTTTTGCAGGAGACTACGTCGACGGTATGTACCGCATGCTAACCGCTGACCGGCCGGATTCTTACGTTTTGGCAACAAACCAAACTACTTCCGTACGAGACTTCGTTAGTTCAGCGTTCTCCAGTGCAGGGGTCTCGCTGAAATTTGAAGGCGACGGAGTCAATGAACGCGGCTTAGACCCGGATGGCAAGGTGCGCGTTGTGGTCGATCCACAGTTTTTTCGACCTGCCGAAGTCGACCTGTTACTAGGTGATTATAGTAAGGCGAAGTCTGAGCTGGATTGGTCACCAGGCACGTCTGTTGATCAGCTCATAGAACAGATGGTCGCTGCTGATCTAGAACGCGAGCGTGACTGATCACTCGCACAACAACCTAGCCGATTCGCGCGGCAGGATTCTGGTCACTGGTGCAGACGGCTTTACCGGACGGTATCTGACCCCAGCGCTTGAGGCTGCGAGGTGGTCCGTCACAAGCGGTGTGCGTGCGGCAGATGCACCTGCGGGCCAGGCTACCTTTGATCTAGCCGACGTACCGGGCATGACCCGCCTGCTGGACGAACAAAAGCCGCAAGCCATCATTCACCTCGCTGCAATAAGCTTCGCGGGGCACGGCAACGCCGGGGACATTTATCACACTAATACCATCGGTACTCTGAATCTGCTCACCGCTATAGAACAGGCCGACCTCCAACTCACCCATCTAATCATCGCGAGCAGCGCTGCGGTGTATGGCCAGCAGACAGAGCCTGAACTTCACGAGGGCCTAAGACCCAACCCGCTATCCGACTATGGCATTTCAAAATTAGCGGCAGAACAGATAGCGCTAGCGAGAAGCACCGCCAACAATCTGATTATCACCCGTCCTTTTAACTATACTGGCCCACTGCAGGATGCGAGCTTCCTGATACCGAAATTAGTTCACCACTTCGTGCGCCGAGAAAAGACCATCGAGCTCGGCAACATTGATGTCGCTCGCGAATTTAACGATGTTCGCTGGGCAGTCGACAGCTACAAAACACTGCTCGAGTTAAAGACCGGAACACAGAAGGTAAACCTCTGCAGCGGCAACGCGTTCAAACTAAGGGACGTGCTGCATGTTTTAGAAGACATCACACAGCACCATCCAGAGCTGGTCGTCAATCCACAATTTGTTCGGGAGAACGACCCGCCCCTTATAAAGGGCAGCACAAAACTCGGTCGATCAATCGGATTGCCTGCACTACCCTCGAACAAGACAAGCGCTTTGCGAGAGATGCTCGAATGGATGTGCAGTCACTACAAAAGCAAAGAGTAACTAGCAATCGTCCTGTCTACACAGTGTCTCCACGAAAATCGCTCTCCAACCGCACCTGCCCCAGCCAAAGCGTTAATTGTCATATCCGCTGTACATAATTCCAGCAGACCTTGGCCAAATGCGTCAGCGTCACTAACATCAGCGACAACAACTCCCGGCAAATCGGCCAACTCAAGCAAGGTCTCCGCTCGAGAGATCAGCACCGGAGTTCCGCTCGCGAGCGCCTCGATCACAGGCAGGCCAAAGCCTTCGTAAACGGATGGGTAAAGCAATCCAGCTGCGCCCCGATAGAGACTAGCCAGTCCAGCGTCATCAGGATAAGACAGAAGAACAACACCATCTTGGGAGCTCAAAGCCTTCGTGAGTTCTGCCATCGCAGCAGGCGGTGCGGTGACCAAGAGTTGCATGTCAGCTGCGACTTCTCGCCTGTATGCCCGAAAAGCCAGCAATGTTGCGTCGAGGTTTTTTCGCGGATCAGACCCGTTGACGAACAGAAAGTAGCGCCCCTGAGCAACGCCGGCAGCGTTCAAACAAGCCTCATCTCCAGGCTCAACGTGCTTGCTAAAAATTGTCCGTACGCCTAACGGCACCACAGAAATTCGCTCTGGTGCAAGGCCGAACTCTTCAGAGAGTTCGTGGGCTACGGCTTGAGAAGACACTACAAATCGCTCGCAATGCGCAATCGTCTTTGGTATCTGCGCATTCATGAAAGCCACTCGTCGCGCAGGATGCCACTGTGGAAAGCGACGGATCGAGAGGTCGTGAATTGTCGCAGTATTCAATCGCTTCGGTGCGGTTCGTGGCACCAAGTAATTGGGCCCGTGGCAAACGTAGTCGCGCGCCTGTTCAAGACCCTTGCGGCACTGCCACGCCTGCAGCGGGGCCCTCACTCCACGCAAGGTCTTTAGAATTGGCAACATCGCCCCACGAAGACGCGCCACTCGATCCCTTTCACTACCACCACCAAGTACACCAGCTCCTTGCCAAGAAACGTCCGGCATCGAAATTGGAAAACGTCGACCATCAGTCAACAACAAAGACTCAATTTCTGGGTGATCGCGCATCCCGTTGGCTAATTCGAGAGCATACCAGCCGATACCGGTTAACGGAAAATGCAGAGCATCAATAGATAAGATTACGCGCACAATAAGGATTAGCTCTCGAGAGCCCCACTAAGATTCCTCCGGCAGTCTCGCACGGCAACCGCAAGATCGACACTCCCTGCCCGGACTATTCTTCGGCAATTTAGACATAGAACCAGCATCAATAGAATGGGACGAGCGTCTTCCTTCATAGAGTAATCTGGGAGTTTGAAGTACCACTGGACTTGCAGTGAACGCCAGCATACGATCCGCCCGGCCGTAATA
This sequence comes from Pseudomonadales bacterium, assembly GCA_023300545.1. Lineage (GTDB taxonomy): Bacteria > Pseudomonadota > Gammaproteobacteria > Pseudomonadales > Azotimanducaceae > JALZVT01. The sequence continues at coordinate 12,775 of JALZVT010000158.1, read as the reverse complement.
ATTGGATCTGTTTTTGAAACTGATCATCCAAATCCCCTGCTTTAACGAAGAGCAAACTCTAGCAGTTGCACTTGACGCACTCCCGCGGAGCGTTCCTGGGTTCGACATCGTGGAATGGCTGATCATTGATGATGGCTGCGTTGACCGAACGGTAGAAGTCGCTCGGGCCCACGGCGTGGACCACGTCGTATCACACACAAGCAATCAAGGTCTCGCGCAAGGTTTCATGACCGGACTTGAAACTTGCTTACTCAACGGTGCTGATGTAATCGTCAACACCGATGCCGACAATCAGTACAATGCGGATGACATACCCAAGCTCGTAGCGCCCATTGTCGAGGGCGTATCAGATATCGTGGTCGGCGCTCGCCCCATACAGACCATTGAACACTTCTCCCCCTTAAAAAAGGCGCTGCAAAAACTAGGCAGCTGGGTTGTTCGAATCGCAAGTCGCACAGACATTCCAGATGCCCCGAGCGGTTTCCGTGCGATATCTGCGAAAGCCGCTCGCAAACTAATGGTGTTCAACGATTACACCTATACTTTAGAGACCATCATTCAAGCCGGACAAAAGAATATGTCCATATCTTCAGTTCCAATTCGAGTAAATGAAGATCTGCGACCATCCCGACTAGTTAAGAGCATCCCCTCTTACTTGCAAAGATCCATACTCACCATCGTTCGGATATTTGTGGTTTATCGGCCATTCCGCTTTTTCGCCATTATTAGTGCCGTTCTTTTCAGTATTGGTTTGCTTATCGGCTTAAGGTTTCTATGGTTTTACATAGTAGGAGAAGGCGATGGACATGTGCAGTCTCTAATTCTGTCTGCTCTGCTGCTGGGAGCAGGCGTTCAAACCATGCTAATTGCTTTTGTCACTGACCTACTGGCAGCAAACCGAAGGCTACTTGAAGAAATTAGAGCCAACGTCAATGGATCATCTGACCAAGAGAACAAACCGTAGAAAGCCAGACGGCATGCGCGGAGTTACAACCGTTAACGTTAAGGAGAGGACGTGAAGGTCTCACAGGGAAGAATTGAAGATGGGATCGTAGTAGGCAACACCTACGACAAGTACGGCACGAAAAACCCCATTGCCCGCAAGCTCATGCATGGGTTTCACTCGAGTCTTGAGACTCTGGTTGAGCAATGCGCCCCAACATCAATTCATGAAGTGGGCTGCGGCGAAGGCTTCTTGGCCATGGAATGGCAGGAGCAAGGCATCGACGTTCGCGGCTCCGATTTCTCCACAGAAGTGATCGAGATCGCCAGAGAAAATGCACGAAGCCGAAATTTACCTGATCATCTATTTACGGTCCGTAGCATTTATGATTTGGCGCACCCTCAGGACTCCGCAAATCTAGTTGTTTGCTGCGAAGTATTGGAGCATCTCGAAGACCCAGTCGCTGGGCTTGAGGCGCTAAAAAAGATTACTGAGCAGCACCTAATCATCAGCGTTCCTCGAGAACCAATTTGGAGCGTGCTCAACATGGCACGCGGTAAATATTGGTCCGATTTTGGCAATACTCCTGGCCATATACAAAACTGGTCCAGAGCAGCATTCGTAGAGCTCGTTGGCTCTCACTTTGAGGTACAGCGTATAGAGAGCCCACTGCCGTGGACTATGCTGTTATGCGCGCGTTAGCGGCAATGTTTTGTAATTGAAAGATAGCCCCATTATTCCTCCTCGAGGCCGACTTACCCCATCGATTGTCGTCGTCGCAGCTTGCGCGTTCGGCGTATTTCTTAATGGTGCGATACCCTATCTTGCCATGCCAACCATGGGCCAGGCAGTCTGGCTAACCGGCTTCAGCCAGTCGTTCGCTAATCAATCCATTTTCTCTATCTACGCCCTAAATATGGGAGCTCCTGAACCGGCCGCCATCTCTTTCGGGCTTGCCGGCGCCTGGCCAATAAGCTTGTTCATACGGATGGGGATGCACCCGGCCGACGCGTACTCTATGGTCGTCGCGTGCTGGCTTACTGTGGCGTTCGCCGGCGCCTTTCTACTCGCTCGCCGCCGCGGTACAGGCATTGTTTCTGGCGCAATCTTGGCCGTAGGTTGGCTGTGCCTGCCTGTTGTCGTGGGTCACGCCAGATACTCTATGTTAAGCGTAGGAATCGCCTTATTGCCCGCTTACTTACTGTGCGCCGAACACACATTCGAGGCTTGTAGCGCTCAAGGTCGATCTTGGTTGTACGCCGCCCTCCAACTCGCACTAGCCTGTCTTGTTGCTGTGTTCATGGATGGCTACACCTTTATGATGTTTGCCTGCGGAGCTGGCATTTTCGCTATTGGCTATTTCTTTTCGATTGATCGAACGCACCGCCTTTCATTCGGCCTAAAGAGTGGTATCAGCTTAGCCGTCTGCTTCGGGGGCAGCTACGGGCTTTATGCGAGCTACTCCGGTCAGTTCAGCTTTCCGCCTTCGTCCGTAAATTTTTTTCGCGGCTGGGGCGTCGACATCGCGTTCCTGTTGGCACCAACAAAAGGAGTCCATTGGCTTCCAGACTTACTAGGACTTAGCGTACATCGAACCAGCGTGGAGCAGTTTGGGGATGCTTCGGTTTGGCAGACCACCTTTCTCCTCCCACTCCTGCTGTCAGCGGCGATCACCTCTGTAATGACGTGGCAACACAAATCGCTTACCCGAACGCTAGCGCCCTTTTTGATTCTACTATTCGGTTTCTATCTGAGCCTAGGACCATCACTCAAATACTATTCGACGAAGCCACCAGGCGTTACAGAGAGAGGCATGGCTGCCGAGCACGCAATCATGGCGACCGGCACCGAATTATTATCCACCAAGGTGCCCGGCTTCAACAACATGCGCGCAAGTTACCGATGGACAGCGCTCGGTGCCTTGGGTGCCTGGCTCCTACTCTTGGGAGCTATCGGTGCGGCAAGAGGTTGGCAACAGCGCGTTGGATGGGCACTTAGCGGTATTATAGTGGTTACAGCGATCCCGAATCTGTCGACGTTGTGGAGCACACATCGCTCCTACAGAAGCCAGTTTTTGCTCATGGAAGCTGAAGCCGTGGAACCTCTAAAAATTTTGATTCCGCCTGATTCAAAAGTTGTTTTTCTACCGTGGCGTAATGACATGCTTATTAATTACGCCGCCTCTCGCTTAGGGTTTGTCGCATTCAACATTGGTGGTGACAAAAATTTCCAATCAGCACGCCAACATTGGCCACCAGTGCTTAAACAGTTTCTGCACGGTCAAGCAAACGAAAATTTCGTCAGGGATGTTAGTGCGACTCTTGAGCAAGGCGTCGCGGAAATAGTGGTGATACCACACATAGACACGCTATGGGCAGCTCATCAATGGCCGTTTGCAACGCGCTATGATGAGTTGGCTGAGAAGTCTGCCAAGGCCTTTCAAGGTATGGGTGGCTTCAAAGTACAGACCACCGACCATTTCACCCTTGTAGCGCTGGATCACGAACTCGAGACTCTTTGCCCTAGAGAGCAGTGCTTGTCATCCCGGCACGAGCGAACCCGAGTATTTTCACAGGTTGGAGCACGTACAGGCGATCTGTTTCAAACGAACGATCGTCGAGGGTTTCTTTTTTACGGCCCGTACACCGCTCTGGAAGCAGGCCGCCATTGCCTGCGCATCAAGGGCTCAATGGCCAATTCAACCGGTGCCCGACTCGATGTTGTCTCTTCCAAGGGCACAGTTACACACGCAGTTTTCGCTGAGAAAGAAGTGACCATTGATCCCGTCGGGTACTTTGACGTTCACCTCGAACATTCGGTCGAAGACATTGAAGTTAGAATGTTCGTCAAAGCCGAAACGCAGCTGAGCGTCGGCGAGTACATGCTCGCAGAAGGCGGCTGTCCGCCTTCGAGAATCAATTGAACAGTGCAGTCGCGGATGCCAATGACCGACGAGAGCAATATAGTGCCCCTTATGCTGGCCGCTGATACACTAAGAGCAGCTCAAACCCGGACGCACCATGCGTACAAATCACTCAATTGGGTCCGCCCATCCCCAACGGCACGTCCAGATTAAATGATCACGATGTTCAAGGCGGTCTGGCGATTCCGGCAGTTTCTACTGAGCTCTATTCGTCGCGACCTTTTCACCCAGTTTGTGCGCAGCAAGCTCGGTGGATTGTGGGTGGTGCTACATCCGTTGGCGCAGGTAGCAATCTACACGTTGGTGCTCGCTAAAATTTTGTCAGCACGCCTCCCAGACATCGACTCCCCCTATGCATATGCCATTTACCTTCTGTCGGGGCTGATCGCATGGACTCTGTTCAGTGATATTCTGAGTCGCTCTATCGGGTTGTTTGTTGGTCATGGCCACCTCATGAAACAGGTGAATTTCCCGCGCATCACCCTGCCGATCATCGTGGCAGGTGTGTGCGGCGCGAACAATCTGATTTTGATGCTCGTAGCAATGGCCATTTTTTGGGTACTTGGGCAACAATTCACTCTCCAGTTATTGTGGCTAATTCCTCTATCAGGCTTAGTCGTCATGCTTTCTTTGGGGCTGGGGTTAATACTGGGCACGCTTAACGTCTTCGTGCGCGATATTGGTCAAATTGTGCCCGTGGTACTGCAGATGATGTTTTGGCTCACACCAATTGTTTACCCAAAAAATATTGTTCCCGAAGAATATCGGGAATGGCTGGCATTCAACCCGATGATCAACATCGTCGAGGCCTACCACTCGGTGATCGTCTATGGGCGCGCTCCCGATCTGGAGAGCCTGGCGACAGTGATCATTGCCGCATTCGTTTTGTGCGCCTTGAGCCTACTGATGTTTCGTCGGGCCAGCCCCGAATTAGTTGACGCTCTGTGACGCTGCTTCGGGTTCATGATCTAGGCAAGGCCTATCGCAAATACGCCAGCGAATGGCATCGGTTTGCGGGTTGGCTGGGAGTGCCAACAAAACCAATCGCCGAAACCTGGGTATTGCGCCACGTGTCGTTTGAAGTCGGAGCAGGCGAAGCGATTGGAATAGTTGGGCAGAATGGCGCCGGGAAAAGCACACTACTGAAGCTGGTTACCGGCACAATAGTACCAACCGAAGGCAGTGTGAGCCTGGCGGGGGACGTGGCTGCGATATTGGAGCTCGGCATGGGCTTCAATGCTGAACTCACTGGGCGACAGAACGTCATTCATTCAGCCGGCCTGCTCGGCTTCTCCGGGTCAGAAATTGAGCAGTATCTACCTGATATCGAGTCGTTTGCAGAAATCGGCGAGTACTTTGACAAACCTTTGCGAACCTGCTCCAGCGGTATGCAGATGAGAGTGGCATTCGCATTAGCCACCGCGCGCCGTCCGGGAATACTCATAGTGGACGAAGCGCTTTCGGTAGGCGATGCCTACTTTCAGCACAAGAGCTTCCAAAAAATCAGGCAATTTCAGGAACAAGGCACCACACTACTTATCGTTTCCCACGATCGATCTTCTATTCAGGCACTGTGTACGCGAGCGATCCTGTTGGAGCAAGGAAGTGTGATTTACGATGGCGAACCTGAGGCGGTAATGGATTTCTACAATGCTCTAATTGCGGAAAAGGAAAACGCCACTGTTGAAGTGAGCACACTTGACGATGGCAGAGTCAGCACTCGATCAGGAACCGGCGAAGCGCGAGTTGAGCAAATCTATCTTGCTAATACAGAAGGCGATCCAATCGAATTTGTGGAAGTCGGCCAAGCTGTGACGCTACATATTCGAGTAAAAGTACACTCAGATCTGGAGACTCTGGTGCTGGGCTATGGCATCAAAGACCGCCTCGGCCAGGTTTTGTATGGCACAAATACCTGGCACACCAAACAAGTACTTGAGCAGCTTCGCGCCGGCTCCACCTACAATTTTGAGATTTCGTTCAATGCTGATTTTGGAGTAGGCAGCTACTCAATACAAACTGCGCTAGTTGACCAAGACACCCACCTCACTGCAAATTACGAATGGACTGATATAGCGTTGTTATTCAATGTCATGAACACCAGCCGACCGCTATTTGTTGGTTGCCTTTGGAACGAGCCGACAATTCAAATCGAAGAAGTCGCATAGGAATAGTCCGTTAAGCGCAAAAGCCGGAAGACGGTTGTTAACCTTGGGTCTGCGATACGAGGTTTATCACATCTCACCCAAGTCGAGCCGTAGTGAGTTACCGAACCATGCGCGACCTTCTTGGACCAGCTCGAGTTCGACAAATCTTGCCCCTCGCCTTATCCACTTTATTGGAATCTCCACGCTAAGATAGGTGCTGCACCCTGGACCCAGAGTGAGAGGTATTGCCGTACGTGGGTTTTCGTATTGGAGCACCGCACCATCTATTGTGAGCAGGTGATAACTCAAGGCGACGCTATTACTTAGCGAGATTGGCCCCGTTCCAAACCAAGGAACAGTTGATTTATTGGTCACTTCAACCACAAAGCGCTGACTAGATCGCTCATCGTTATCGGAGGGGCCATCAACAACTCTGATCGCCAACTTCCGGCTTTTGGCGGGTAGAGCGTCATCGTGCAAGAGCTTGCCAAGCTGAGCCGGATGAGAAAATGTCTTTTCAGTTTTCACTTGATGCATTTTATAGGGGCGGCTGCCGCTAACAACCTCAAGTAGCTCTTGCGCACTCTCCTCCCAGCTTGGCCAAGACGGAAATGCCTTCGAGGCCGCGAATTCGACAGCCTCCCCACCACGTTGATACTCATCAACAGTCACTGCAAGTGACTTGGATGAACCAGCTTTAAAGAAAGATACGCTTCGAGCACCAGCGGCAACTTCGCGAAACACAGGTAAATCGCTGGCGATGACCGGCTTGCCCATTTGTCCAGCTTCAACAATCGGTAGCCCGAAACCTTCGGCGTAAGACGCTGCGATAAGGCAATCCGACCGTTGGTATAGAGTGTCCAGCTCTTCGTCACTTGCATCATCGTACCAATGGAGTCTGCGCCCAAACTCTGGGTGTTTTCTGATTCGTTCGCTGAGCGTATGAATGAACCAGCCCGGCCGTCCAACCATCGTTAGCGAAACTTCACCGCCATTCGCCCACAACTCCTCAAAGGCATCCAGCGCCAGGGCGTAACCTTTTCTAGGCTCTAGGGTGCCGACCATCAAGAAATCTGTCTGGCTGGTCACACCGGCCTTGGCACGGCCACTCATATCGCTGGCCGATGGTTTTTTGATTGCGACTTTGGTATTAAAATCAGCACCAAGCCGCCAGTAGTCGACAGCGACCTCTCGCGGAAACTCGATCAACGCGAGAAGTTCCAACAGCTCATCGGCAACGGCTTTCGAGATACAGATGAACCCAGTCGCAACTTCCAACGCCTTTAGAAACCAGTTTCGATAAGAGTTGGTGATGTCTTGCACGCAAAACGCTGACGCTGTGAGCGGTATCAAGTCAAATATGCAAAATGTTACTTGCGCGCCGCGGAGTCGCGCGTCATACAGCAGTGGCAGATGGCCCTCGATCAGATTCCATGAGCTATCCAGCATTAGAAGATGGTCTTTGGGTCCAACAGTGACATTCTCTTTACTCTTCGGAGGCGTCCTGTGGTACTCCGCCGAATCCAATTCGATCCAACCATTTTCTCGCCGGCCGTCATTGAAGATGAGCTTGCTGTTCGCGCTGTCGTTACACCCAAGGTTTGAAGTGATCTTCCGTACTACACGCTGGATACCGCTATGAGCGGGAGACACCGCCGAAATTGAAACATCTATCAGCAAGCGTGGTGAGATTTGATTTGGCAGTTCTGCAAGAGCGAGTGCGGTCGCGGCGTGGCGCGAATTCAGCCTAAGTTTGTTCGCTTCGCGGGCAATGTATAGATCTAGCTCTTCCTTCGATACCGCCGACGTACTGTGGCTTTCACTCGCAACACGGGCCAGCTCCTCGGCGACAATCTCCGCAGTTCTCTCCCAAGTAAACTTCTCGCTTTGCGCTAAGCCATGCTGAAGCACCTTCTCTCGAACTGATGAATCCTGAGAAAGCGACATAATACAGTCTGCCAGAGACTTCGGCGAAGTGGGGTCGAACAACATGTCTTTGGAGCCGACTGTCTCAGGCAAAGCTCCCGCATCAGCTGCCGCAACCGGCGTGCAGCAAATAAGCGCTTCAATCGCGGTCAGCCCGAACCCTTCCATAAGCGAAGGTTGCACTAGTAGTCGCGCATCTGCGTAAAGATCCACTAGCCCGCTATCGGAAACATGTCCAAGCGAGATTATTCCCTGCTCGTTCAACCCATGATGCCGCCATCGTGCTTTCAACTCCGCGAGGAGTACTGCATCGTGATCGCCTGCAATCACAAATTTCAGATCGCGACTTAACTCAAGGGGTAACTCTGCGAACGCGTCAACAACAAGAGAGACATTCTTACGCCAATCAAGTCCACCGACGTAGAGAACGTAGTCTCCAGCTACTCTGGGGCTACGCTTAACGCGCTTCTGCAGAAGCTCTTTGAATTGCGGCGAAATTCCGGCGGAAATATTGGTACCCTTGGACTCCGGGAGTAGCTTCTTTAGCTCTTCGAGAGAAAACTCTGAGATACATAGCAGTAGTTTAAAGTCTCCACACGCCCGCAAGCGCCGTTCGTAGTAATCCTTATCTTTCTTCTGCGGGAGGTATTTATCTTTGAACCGGTAAGGTATCGCGTCATAAAACACGCCAACAGATGGGGCCTGAAGAAGACTGGAATCGAGGAGTGGCACCGCAACATCCAGTGTACCTTCGAAAGGGCTGAGACTAAGCGCGACGTCGGGCGCGATACAATTTACGTGGTGGGTAAGTGCCAGTTCACTAAATCTGCGCTCGGCATTGTTACCTTCAGTAGTTTCGCCACCTGTCGCTACGCCATGCCACACGTGCATATGGTCTCGAGGGATTACTGCCGCAAGCGTATCCGCGGCCGCAAGCGCCTCACCGGGAAACTGTGCATTAAAGGAGATGTGCGGCTCTATCTCCGGATGATTTCGCGCAAGTGCACTCACTAACTCATACGCATAACGACCAATACCACGCCGACAACTCACGGTCTGGAAACACTGACCATCGAACCAAACTTTCACTCGCTTACTCACTTCGCTGCCTGAAGAAGTTCTTGCCATGCCAAGAGCTTCTCAGGGTCCGGCGTTAGATGAAGGTTCCCTCCGCTCGGAGTTTGCTGAACTTCATCCGCTAGCGGCGAGACACTCACAGAATCAAATCTTCGCCGGAGAAAATTAACAGGCCGGGCAATGAAGCTGTGAGTCGCTTTTCGCGCAAGGATACTCGCGCTTCGCACTGGTGCTGTTAGCCGCCAGGAAGTCGAGAGATGCAGTTTGTTAAGTTCAAATGCAGCCTCATCTCTTTGTTCTGAGCTCTCGGCTAAAGCATGCTCCAGCTGGTGAATTGTAGTGGTTGCCGTATCAGCCTCACTAAGCAATTCGATCATCTCTTCGCTTACTTCGGCTTGCGCGATGCGTTCTTTCTTTAGGGTTGACTCCAAAGAGTTGATTTTATCTTTCAGATTCTGGCTGACTTTTCCATGTGCTTGTCGCACATCAATTTGTTTTTGCTTTAGGGCACGCTCGTCTCGCTCATACTGACCTAACTGTTCAGCTTGCTCGTGACCTCGTTGCACTGATTGTTCTAGTTCTGTCTGTAGTTCACTCGCTCTCAGCTGCAAATCCAGACCAGCATGTTTTTCAGCTCTGAGTTCGTTGCTCAGCACTTCAATAGCTGCGTGATGTGCCGCTGCACTTTCCTCCAGCTGAACCTGAAGCGCCTGAACGTTCAACGCAGCCGCTTGCGTCTCTGCTTTAGCGACTAGAACTGCAGTACGCTCCAACTCAAGCTCCGCGGCGACAATGCTGTCTTCCCCGCTAAGATTAGGCACAAAGCCCGATCTGTGGGTTAGATAAAACCGATCGTGCAGGTTGGGACCCGCACTAAAATGCTCGCCCAGCGCGGCATGATTCTCGTGTACGTAGAATCTGTTAAGGCCGTCTGAATACTCGAAGACGTAACCTCGCTCGAGGAGGCTCGCTTCCCAGCGCTGATGATCCGGGGTCGCTGAGTTAGGCTTCACTGCCTCCACCACGACAATCCAAGGCCGTGCAGAATGTTGCTTCCAACTGTCGAGAACATCTTCTTCCATGCCTTCGACATCGATTTTTAACCAGTGGATGTCGCGAGCACCGATATCAGCAAACACGGATTCCAGAGTGCGCGCTGGCACAACTATCTCTGTAGATTTGTGCCCCTCTTCGTGATGGAGCTCAGCGTACTTGTCCAAACTAGTGGTAAGGCCAGTGCCTGCAAACAAGTGCAACTTAACGCTTTTTGAGCCACCGGCGATCGCTGCTTCAACTAAGGTATCCCGGGGCCGCTCAAGACGCAGTTTCTCCGCATAACTCGGATCGGGCTCAACATTAGTCCCACTCCAACCGCGCTCGTAGAAGGCCAGACTAACCGAATCCAATTTTGGATCATTAGCACCGATGTCGACGTAGTAGCCCTCGGCGACATTTTGCAGCGCACGCATGAGCATCACATCTTCAAAATTTTGAGCGTATGACGCAAACATTAGGCTATCAATCTGACCTGAATATGGGAATCCGACCATCGGGAATTTGATCGAAAAGCTGATCGACAAATTTGACAATGCTGACGCATCTTTGCTTGACGTGAATCCGCGCTTGCCGGAGCAACCTCCGTCAGTCAGGCTCCCGAGTGATCGCGAGTTGGTGGGCCCACCAGGACTCGAACCTGGGACCAATGGATTATGAGTCCACGGCTCTAACCAACTGAGCTATAGGCCCTTCTCCTTAATAATAGCACGATGCAGCAGAATCCCCATTCAAAAATCATCAACAGGACAGCAAATACAAGCACAAGACAGGTCGCGGCACGACACTACACAAAGTGCATCGACACCAGGTCCTTCAACGCCACATGCCCTTCCAACCGCCCCGCTGAATCCACCACCGGCAGTTCGCCAATCCGAAATGTCTGGATAGTATTCACCGCCTCAGAGGCGAGCACCTGGGACCCCACCGATTGGCATCCTTGAGTCATCACCTCGCCAATTGACTGCGACAGCAAACTCTCGTCACCGATATGTCGCCGCAAATCGCCGTCTGTAAATACGCCAGCCAAAACACCATTTTCCAACACAAATACAGCCCCCGCCTTATGCACCGTAATGCAATTCAAAGCGTCCGCAACGGTTGCCGCACGTTCAACCCAAGGAGTCTCATGAAGAGGCTGCATGATCTCTGACACTCGCATCAGGCTTCGGCCTAGAGCACCTCCAGGGTGAAACCGGGCGTATTCTTCGCGACCAAACGCGCGCGCCTTCATAACCGCAAGCGCTAGCGCATCGCCCATGGCAAGCAACACAGTTGTTGACACACTGGGCGCCATCCCAATTGGACAGGCCTCGTCGATCTTGCCCATGTTCAAAACAACCTCTACCGATTGCGCCAACGGCGATGTCAGCCCAGAGGTAATGCCCACAGTCGAACACCCCATGCGCTTCAACACCGGCAACAACCGAACAATCTCTTCACTGCTACCACTATTAGACAGCAGCAGCACCACGTCTTGTGCTCGCAGTCGCCCCAAATCCCCATGCATGGCTTCGCTGGGATGCAACGCAAAACTTGGCGTGCCGGTGCTTGCGAGGGTCGCACTTATTTTCTGACCGATAAGCCAAGGTTTACCCACGCCAGACACGACAACGTGCCCCGGACAGCTGAGCATCAGTTGGGCCGCAGCGTCAAAACTTCCATCCAACACCTCCACCAGCCGACTAATACCCTCAGCCTCCTGGCGCAGTACGTTGCGACCAAACTCAAGCAACTCACTCACGTTCTACCTCCATCAATCGATCTGTAGGTGGGGCAGCGACTTAACCAGATCATCTACCTGTTTCATTTGCTCAAGGAACGGTTTCAGCAGGTGCAGCGGCAGCGCACTGGGCCCATCGCACAGCGCTGCATCAGGGTCGGGGTGCGCCTCTAAAAACAATCCAGCAAGGCCCACAGCAAGGCCCGCGCGCGCGAGTTCCGCCACCTGGGAACGCCGTCCGCCGGACGCCGCGGAGCCCGAACCACGCATTTGCAAGGCGTGCGTGACATCGAAGGTCACTGGTAAATCACCGCTTTCGTCCTTCATGGTTTTAAACCCGAGCATGTCCACCACCACGTTGTCATAGCCAAAGCAGGTGCCCCGCTCACAGAGCATGAGCCGGTGATTACCGCACTCCGCGGCTTTTGCCACCACATGCTGCATCTGTGTTGGGCTCATATACTGGGGCTTCTTGACGTGCAAAACGGCACCCGTGCGAGCTGCTGCGGCAATCAGGTCTGTCTGCCGAGCGAGAAACGCCGGGATCTGCAGAACATCGCACACCTCGGCCGCCGCTGCCGCCTGGGCAATTTCATGGATATCTGTGATCACAGGAACATCAAAGGTCTGCGCGACCTCTTGCAGCACCCGCAGCCCGGCATCTAGCCCAGGCCCGCGAAACGACCCAGCCGAGGAGCGGTTGGCCTTGTCGAAAGACGCCTTGAATACGTAGGGGATACCCAGCTCGCGGGTGGTTTCCACAAAGTGCTCGGCCACTTGCAGCGCAAGGTCTCGCGACTCGATCACGTTCAAGCCACCAATGAGCATCATCGGATTCGCATTATCCACAGCAATATTGCCAATCTTAACCAGGCTCAATGTAACCAACTCATCAGCGTTCCTCTTTCTCCACTGTGCGCTCTGCACGTGCGCACTCGGCGCGATTGTCCACTGGGACGCAGCGCCAAACAAGCGCAACACCC
>JALZVT010000157.1 GCA_023300545.1 Pseudomonadales bacterium | reverse complement strand
TGTTGCTGCTGTTTATCGAGCGCGATTTGTTGAACTTCAGCTGAACTGGAAACCACGGCATCTGCACGGTGGCTTGCACCGTTACTTGGCGTCGGGCTTGCAGTAGCTCTCAAATGTGCAATCGCACTATGGGAACCACTAATTTCCATAGGTCACCGCGTGGTAAGAATAATTTCCAGCATAGGCTAAAATCTCGCAGAACAGCATGGGCCTATAGGGGTCATTGCCCGGAATTGAGATAGCCATCACGGTAAAATGATCGAAGCCATCACTTTTCCTCTGTTAACCTTCCTCGACACCGAGTAGCTACGGCTTTCTGTAGTTAAAATCGCCAACCTGATATCACCGCGATATCACTATCGTCCTACCTCAAAACCTAGGTAAGCGATCTCCGTTTCATCAACGTTTTTACACGCCTACCGTTACATTCCTGTTAACAATGCGCGCTAGAGTTGCCTCAGTATTGCGCATACAGTGTACGACAACTATTTTCACAGCCACCGAGTTTGATAGACATCAAAACTGAACTGGAACAGATACGAATATTGTTAGTTGACGACGATGTCTCGATCCTGCGCTTAGCCGCAGCAGTGCTCGCGGCTCGCGGTTACAGCACCTACTCAGCACAAAATGGACAGCAGGCAATTGCACTTGTGCAAGATCAGGGTCATCCCGGATTGATCGTCACTGACTACCACATGCCAGACATGAACGGCCTTGAGGTGATCAAGGCGATACGAGCCCTGACCAATAAGAACCTACCTGCGGCCGTTATGACGGGTGACTTTTCATTAGCAATCACCAATGCGCTCGACAACCAACGCATTGCTTTGCTGCATAAACCTTTCGAGCACCACGAACTTTATCAAATCGTCGACGAAGCACTGGCCTGAACCGAACCGGTAGATTTTCAAAGTCCTTACATTTGGCTTCAACTACATCAATAGCTCGACGAAATAATCCACACTGCCTACACATTTCTGACCGACACTGCGCGCCTGAAAACTGCTAGACAGCACAGTGGAGAAAGCATGACGCCCCGCAAACCCAAGGTCACGAAAAGAAGGCAGTATCGGATTACAGGGCTGCTCTTGTTGTTGTGCACACAGATTCTTAGTCTGCCTGCGCAAGCCGCATTGGTTTCTGCAATTTTGCCAACCAGTCGTTCAGCACAGCTGGAAGCGCCCATTACCGTGTTTGCGACGGTGATCAATTCTGCTGCCACAACGGCCAATAACTGCCTACCTGCGTTGGGTAGCGCCATCGATGCCAGCATGGTGCACCAAACAACCAATCCGGCGACCAACCAGCCCACTGGCGTCGCAAACGCAGCAGTAGATATCCTCGCCCAAGGCAGCCAATCCTACATACTCGAAATAACCACCCACGCCCCCTTTGAACCTACGGACGTTGTTGTCGATTTCATCTGTGATAACGCCGACACCCCGTTTCCGCTTGTCGGCATTAACACCCTGTTACTGTCTTCATCGGCCGACCCCACCGCTGACATCGTTGCGCTCGCTGCTACGGTAGATGGCGCCGGCACACTGACAGCACAGGAAGGGTCAGGCTCCGCGTTTTCCGTGGCCTCCTTCAACGTTGGGGCCACCGCTAACGTGACCGTCACACCACGCGCCCAAGGAGCTCCTCTTGATGCGCTATCAATTTGCGAAACAGATCCGGCAACCGGAGCCTGCTTGAACACGGCAGCAGCGTCTGTAACCTTATCGATTCCCCAGAACGGCACGCCTACTTTCAGCGTCTTCATGCAAAACAACACCAGTGTCGGTTTCGACCCGGCGGGTAATCGCATCAGTGTCCGCTTCACCGAAGCCGGCATCGTTCGCGGTTCGACCAGCGTGGCCGTCAGGGTCGATCCCGCAGATTCAACAGAACCCACCGCACCCGTCGATCCAGTCGACCCCGCTGAACCAACCGATCCAGTTGACCCCATCGATCCTGTGCCTGCACCGGTCCCCACCAGCACGCCACCCAACATTCTGTTTATCATTTCCGATGATCTAGGCCTTGATGCGTCTAATCAATACTTGCCTACACTTGACGGGCCAACCACACCGGTACTCGATCAACTGGCAAACAACGGATTGATATTCGACAACGCCTGGGCCATGCCAAGTTGCGCACCCACCCGAGCCACACTTCTAACCGGGGAATTTGGGGTAACCAACGGCGTTTCAGAAACGCCTGGCCGCCTCGACCTTAGCACTCAGATCTTGCAGCGGGTCGTTGAGGAGAATACGAGCTATGAAACCGCCGTGTTTGGTAAATGGCACCTTGCCCAAGGAAACTCAGAACCCAATCACCCCAATGATCTAGGTGTTGGGCACTATGCTGGCAATCTCGCAGGCAACGTGGGCAACTACTTTAACTGGGACCTAACTACCAACGGCCAGGTCGCGGACGAGACCGAGTACAACACCACCAAGCTAACTAGTCTGGCGATTGACTGGATCAGTGAGCAGGACGACCCTTGGTTCGTCTGGATGGCTTACATAGCCCCCCACTCGCCCTTTCACTTGCCACCAGCAAACCTGCAGTCCAGCGGACTCCCAGGCGGTCAGGCTGACATCGATGCGAACGAACGGGCTTACTTTCTCGCCTCCATCGAAGCCATGGATACCGAGATCGGCCGACTGATCGATTCACTACCGCCCGCAGAACGAGATAACACGCTAATTATTTATATGGGCGACAACGGCACGCCTAGAGGGATTATCGATACCCGAGTCTTTGACAGCACTCACGCAAAAAGCAGTCTCTATCAGGGCGGCGTTGGTGTACCCATGTTGGTCTCTGGAGCCGGGGTAACACGTACTGGCGAACGCGAAGCCGCGCTGATCAATACGACAGATCTGTTCGCAACGGTCAGTGAGCTCGCGGGTATCGAGACAACAGTGCCATCGACCAGCCAAAGCTTTGCACCTCTACTTAGCGATGCAAGTGCTGCCTCGCGAACCCACAACTACGCGCAGATCGAAGGCAATAACGCAGCTGGCTGGACCACGCGAGACAGCCGCTACAAACTCATTGTGTTCAATAACGGCTCTGAAGAGCTCTATGACCTCGACAACGACCCAGACGAGGCCAACAACCTAATCGATGATGCGAGCCTGAGCAGCGTTAGAGATGAGCTGCATGCTTACGGCTTAATGATTCGCGGTTAAGCTTCTCGCGAAAGCGCCGAGGCTTTGAACTCAAAGCCCTTGAACCCCGTCTGGGCGACGTCACTCAGGCGATCAAAGTATTGCGACCCACGCAAATGCGCCAGAAACTGCCGGGGTTTACCCGGAATATTGGCGCCGACGTACCAGGAGTTAGTGAGCGGATAGAGAGTCTGATCTGCCATATCATTAATCTCCTTGTCCCAACTCGCCGCCGCCGCATCGGTTGCGTTCATCGACGCGAGCTCGTTCTCTTGCAAATGACGTATGCACTCGGCGATCCACAGTGTCGTGCGTTCGCCGCCGAGCGGCATTGTGTACAGCACCCCCGGTGAACTGGGACCATGGATCATAAACAGGTTGGGGAAATCGGGAACGGTGGCACCGAGATAGGTGTTAAACCGCTCGCTCCACTTTTCTTCTAGGCTGATACCACCCACCCCTTTCGGATTAATATTCAGCATAGAGCCGGTTACCGCATCAAACCCCGTCGCGAGTACCAGCACGTCGATGGGGTGTTCTTCGTCCCGCGTGCGCACGCTTGAGCGCCCGAACGATTCGATGGGGTTCTCACGAATATCTACCAGCGAGATATTGTCGCGGTTGTAGGTTTCGAAATAGCCGTTATCCAGAATCAGTCGCTTGGTGCCAAAGTGATAATCTGGCTGCAACTTCCGGGCGGTCTCTGGGTCTTGCACAAGCTCACTGATCTTGTCACGGACAAACTGGGAGACCTCCTCATTGAGTTCTTTGTCGACCAGCACACCACGAAAACTGTTGATCGATAAGTGAATACCGCCTTCTTCCCAGAGTTCCTCATAAACCGCACGTCGCTCTTCACTACTGTGTTCAGCCGCCTGTCGTCGGGTGGTCTTGAATGGCCAGCCGCCGCGCTTGTACATCGAACCACGCAACTCCTCCCAGTCTTCCCGGTACTGCGCCAGCTCCCCTTCCGCCAATAGTCGGTTGCGCGCAGGCAGCGAGTATTGCGGTGTTCGTTGGAACACAGTGACATGCGCCGCCTCTTTTGCGATTTCGGGAATGGCCTGAATGCCTGAGGAGCCCGTGCCGATGACGCCGACGCGTTTCCCGGCAAACGAAACTGGTTCATGTGGCCAGCGACCTGTGTGGTAGCACTCGCCCGAAAAATCGTCGAAACCCGGGTAATCGGGCTTGTTTGCGATGAACAATGCGCCGGTAGCACAGATCAAAAACTGGGCGGTGGCGATTTCACCCGTGTCGGTCTCAATCGTCCAACGCTGCAGCGCTTCGTCAAAGCGCGCGTCCTGAATCCAGGTTTCGAACTGGATATCTTTAGTGAGATCAAATTTCTCGGCAAAGTGTTCCAGATAGGCCAACACCGACGCCTGGGAGGTCTGGGTCTCAGTCCACTCCCATTCGTTGACGAGATCCTCGGAGAAGGTATAGGCATAGAACGGACTGCTGGGTGCATCTACTCGAGCGCCGGGATACCGGTTATACCACCAGGTACCACCGACGCCGCCTGCGCCGTCAAACGCCCGCACGTTCAACCCCATGGTATCCCGCAGGTGATGCAGCGCGTAAAGGCCACTGAAGCCTGACCCGATGATGATCGCGTCGTACGAATCGTGTTTAGCCACGCTGTGCTTAGCCATAGTGCTGTCTACCTGTATTTCCGTGGTCGTCACCTGATAAGACGATGGTAACTGAACATTCCACTGGCTTCGAACGGCAATGAGCTCAGACCGCTAAGGCAAACGCTCTATTTCTTCTTTCGCGGCTTTGCATAGGCTGTTGGAGTCGCACCCAGCGGGTCATCTGGCCAATCGTGCTTAGGATAACGCCCTGCCATGTCTTTTTTCACCGCGGGGTAACTATTTGTCCAGAAATTCACCAGATCTTGGGTTAGCTGAACGGGCCTTCGGGCTGGCGACAACAGCTCTACTTTCAACACGACCTGGCCGTTTGCAACGGCGGGGTTTTCGGTGCAACCAAACATTTCTTGTAACTTCACCGACAACACCGGGCTATCGCCATCCGAATAGCGCAGACGAACCTTAGAGCCGCTGGGCACGGAATAGCGCTCGGGCAGCATCGCTGCCAAAGTTTGTTGTTGTTGAAAATTAAGCATCGCATTAAGAATACTGAGCAGGTCAAGTTGCGCCACCGCTTTCAAACTACTCTTTCCGTTCAACCAAACCAGCAGCCACTTCTCAAGATCTTCGCTCAAACTCGCATCGTCTACCTCTGGCCAGTCGGGCACGGTCAGCCCCTTTGCAGATTGTCGGTTCAGAACACCACCTGAGAAATTCGTCTCGGCGACTAACCGCCCCATCAGTTGCACCCGTGCTTGCCATTCCCGACATTCATCCGTCCACGGCAAACAGGCTATTCCGCGTTTGGCAATACCCGCCAAAAGAGCTTGGCCTTTATCCGCTTCTGACACATCAGTGGTCGTTTTAGCGTGCACCAAGAGTTTACCAACGCGTTTTTGCCGTTCGGCCACGACTCGCTCTTGCCGGTCGTCCCATTCCAGTTGATTTTCCACCACAAACAAATGCGGCGCCCAACTCTCTAATTCCTCGATATCAAGCTGGCAGGCCAAAAACACACGGGGTTCTTTCGATGCACCACCCATACTGGCAATCGACAGCCACTCGGTTTGAGCCAGCGGGTCAACAGAGGCGACATAGGCACCCGCACCGCAGCTCAACAGGTACTTAGCGTCCCCGCCCGAGCGACGCCGCCCTACCCAGTCTGGATACGCTTGCGCCAGCAACACAGCAAGGCTTGGCGAGCTGGCTTGAGACGGCCGATTATTCAGCAGCTTTCGCAACGTTGTTAGCCTGCGCTGTTGGTGCCGAGGCAGCGCCTGTTTGATATGCGTATCAAGGTCGGCGCTATTGCCTTTAACGCCACCGTCCTCAAGCAGCACAACCAGTTTACAGGCGAGATCGGCAGCGCCCCGTTCCGCCGCCCATATCAGCATATGCCCCATGCGCGGATGGACCGGCAACTGGGCAACGGCCAAACCATGATCAGTAAGGCGCCCAGCGCGCCATATCCCCAAGGTTGTTAACAAGGTCTCTGCCCGGGCAACGCTCGCAGCCGGAGGTAGCTCTAGCCACGGCAGGGCATTGATATCGCTCGCTCCCCATTGCCCCGTCTCAACCAGCAAAGAAGATAACTCTGAGCGTAAAATCTCAGCTTGCCAACTCATCGCTCGCTGGCTGTGGTTGCTTTGGGACCAAAGTCGATAGCACACGCCGGGGGCAGTACGCCCCGCCCGGCCGGCTCGCTGGGTAGCACTGGCCTGGCTGGCCATAACAGTTTCAAGTCGCTGGGCTCCCGTGCTGCTATCTACCCGTCCACGTCGCTCTAACCCCGCATCGATCACCACGCGCACCCCATCAATAGTGAGTGAGGTCTCAGCGATGCTGGTACTCAAAATCACGCGACGAGATTGCTGGGTCGCGGGTGCAGTCGCTAAGCGCTGTGTCTTGCTATCAGCCCGCCCATGCAAGCGATACAAAATAGTTTTTGAATCGAGTCGCGGTTCAAGCACTCGGGCGGTCTTCTCGATCTCCGCAATACCGGGCAAAAACACCAGTACATCACCGGGCTGCTCTGCAAGCGCTGTTGTTACGGCTAACGAGACGCGTCGGGGTAACTCGTCTTTAGAGTTGCCTAACCACACAATATCTACAGGATGCGCCCTGCCCGCACAGCTAATCTGCGCAATAGGCTCCATGCTTACCCCCAGCTCAGCAGCGTCAAGTGTTGCCGACATCAGCAGCAATCTGAGATCTGGGCGCAGCTCTTGCTGCACCTCGCGACACAGGGCAAGGCCAAAGTCAGCGTTCAAACTGCGCTCATGAAACTCATCAAAAATCACCAACCCAATGCCCTCAAGCAACGGATCGGCTTGCAACATGCGGGTGAGCACGCCCTCGGTAACCACTTCTAGGGTGGTGTGCGCTGACACCGTGGTCTGCCCACGCATCCGCAACCCCACCTGCTGTCCCAGCGGCTCGCCCAATTGCGCGGCCAATCGCTCCGCAACGCCAATCGCTGCCAAGCGGCGGGGTTCAAGCATCAGAATCTTGTTAGCAGGTGACGCCGTGGGCAGCAGTGTTAGGGGCAAACCGGTGCTCTTACCTGCGCCCGGTTCTGCATGCAGCAACACATTGCCTGTGCGCAGGGCTAGCCTGACGTCCTCGACGACATCCGCGATAGGTAACGACAGAATGAAGTCTGTAAACGGGTTAGGTGTGATCAAGCAAGTGCCAGATTATGGATAACGTGAGGTCTAGATTAACGCTTGAGAGCCGACATTACCGGCACTGTGTCAGGCACATGACACTTCATATCCTCCACACAGACTAGACTAGCTATCCGCGGCGAAGGACTGCCCTTGGAACCATTGCGATTCGCTAGCCCGTCTACAGCCGAGTACTTATCGGCGACAACACCCGTCATATCGGGAGGCTCATAATCAAGCTCAGAACTACTACCTATCAAATGGGAACCTTTGTCGTAAACACCTCTCGCAACATGCTGCAGCAGGGGGATACCAACATCTCGCTCGAACCCAAGGTGATGGATGTACTTTGCCAGTTGCTAAATCAACCCGGCGAAGTGATCACCCGGGATGAGCTACTGGCAAGCGTTTGGGGCGAGACCTGGCATTCAGACGAAGGTCTGACCAGAAACATATCCATATTACGTCGACTGCTGCGGAGCGCTGATAGTAGTCAGGAGTACATCGAGACCATTCCCAAAAAGGGTTACCGACTCACACAACCCGCAGTGCCGGCCTGCAAAGCACAACAACCAGTCGCCGCAATCAGCCCCCCCCACCAACCCATCCTTGCCGTACTCGCGTTCGACAACCTGTCAGCCGACGATTCCATGGCCTATCTATCGGATGGAATATCTGAAGAAATTCGCCAGGTGGTTGCCCAAGGCACATCGCTTAAGGTCATCGGTCGTGCCTCAAGCTTTCAATACCGTGGCGTAGACAAAGCCGCGGCCCACGTTGGCAAGCAACTGGGGGTTACGCATGTTCTGGACGGTTCTGTACGCTGCGTCGAAGAGAATATTCGCGTCAGTGCAGAGCTTATTGATTGCGCCAACGAAACCATTGTCTGGTCACAGCGAACAGACAGCAAAATGGCGGACATTTTTCAGCTGGAAGACAACATCGCAGGCGCAGTGGCGAGCGCGCTAAACACCACATTCGCCCCCGCCAACACTCAACTCACAAGCAATCCTCTGGCGCACCAATACTACCTACAAGCCCGAACACAGCTCGACCAGCAATTCGGCAACTCCGGGATGCTTAAGGCCCTGCCGCTCTACGAAGCCGCGGTCGCTGCCGCGCCTGACTTCGCTCGGGCCTGGGCACTGCTCGCGCAAACCCGCGCCTACGTGTTGCGTGGCCTGCCTGATAAACGACCAGCAGACCTCACACACGCAAGTGTTGTGCACGCAGCCGCTACCGCATTACGCCTGGACGATTCCTGTGGCATCGCTTATCTGGCCCTTAATGGCCTGGAGGCATGGGCCAGCTACAACGAACGCGAAGCTCATATCCACAGGGCTTTGGCAGTTGCCTCAAACGACCCTGAGATAATAGTGGCTGCAGCAAACCTCGCGGCGCGAATGGGTCGAATCAAGGTAGCACTGGCCTACGGCGAGAAAGCCTACGCGCTCGACCCTATGTTCCCTATCGCCGGCTTCTACTGCACAACAATGATGGACATGGACGGGCGCTATGAGGAAAGTCGCGAGCTGTCTGATGAGTTACTCGAGCGCTTTCCTGATGTTGAGTACCTGTGGAGTACGGCGTTATCGATTGCCGCTGTTAACTCAGATGAAGAGCGTCTGGCCAAGATCGAAGAACAGTTACGACGTACAGGGCCCATAGATCGGCTCGGCGGCGCGCTGCTGGTTAGCAAACAAATTCTAAACCCCAACCGAGCGTTTATCGATCCATACATTACCAAGGCTCATGAAGCACTGACCAATCAGGGTTGGGTTGACCTCCGTGTTCTAAACGCCCTGTACAAGGTTGGTGCCTGTGACGAGACCTTCGAGTTGGTCGAAAAATCGAGCTTCAAGCATGTGTTTGACCCCAACGCACGCCCACCCGGAGGCTGGGCCAATGAAGTTATGATGTTTAATCGCTCCGGCAGTTATCCAATGATGCGCGACCCGCGCTTTGTGAATTTCTGTACAAAACTCGGCTTGAGTGACTATTGGGTACGTTCTGGCAACTGGCCCGATTGTGCAGACTACGACTTTTTGCCTTACAACTTCCAAGCGGAAATCCAGCGGTCCTTGGTCCATTCCCAATAAGCCAACACGCAACTTCAATTGTGAGAAACACCTGTCATCGCGTGGCTTGCGCCGCTGACTATTCGCGCAAATCTGCACATTTTCGCCACAAAGCGAGACATTGAAAATCGATGGTTGCTGTAATCTCAAAGGCTAATTTTTTCCCTCGCTAGCGGTTAGGAATGACCCAAACAACTGCTTAGCGAGACAGCCAAAAAGACTCTGCATGAACCATACACTGCCGCAACTTGACTGGTCTCCCGAGGAATATGCAAGCTTTGGCTTGACGCCACAGGTAAGTCGCCAGCCGTACGAGAGCCTATCGATGTTTAACGACGAAGGGCTCGCCGCGCTACTTGACGGACACCCCAGAAATCGCGTTCTCGCCCATATTTCAGGTGACGACCCAACTCGCAACACAGATTGGAAAGCCGTGAATGTGCCGCGCGAACTGAGCGGCGCAGACATTCTTGCGGCGGTTGGTAAATCGAGCGTGTGGATAAACGTCATTCACCTCGAAGAGCACCACAAGGAGTATGTTGACCTCATCGAGTGCATTTACAGCCAGTTGGATAAACACTGCTCTCACCTTGAAGATCTCGAATACGCGCACAGCTCATTGCTGATCAGCGCACCGGCAGCTCAGGTTTATTATCACCTCGATGCCAAGCCAAACATGATCTGGCACATGCGGGGGCAGAAACGAATTTGGATGTACCCGGCGTTAAACCTCGACCTCGCCCCCCAGGAACTGCTTGAAGATATCTACGCAGGTGTCATCGACGAAGACTTGCCGTATCAGCCCGAATTTGACGAATTGGCACAGAGCTATCTATTGAATCCGGGTGACATGGCGGCCTGGCCACATAACGCGCCCCACCGGGTTGAAAATCTCGATATGAATGTGTCGTTATCGACGAGCTATGTCACCCGCGACGTACGTAAACGCCAACTCGTGCAGCTTGCTAACCGTTACCTGCTTCGAAAGCTGGGCATCAGTAAGCGGAGCATGAGGGAAAGTGGGCTCGCCGCTGCGGTTAAACGAACAACCTTTCAGGTATTGAACCGACTGCGTCCGTTTGAGGACAGCGTTGAGGTAAGTTACGCCACCGACCTGGAGCTGGATCCGACTAGTCCGAATGGCGTGCGACAACTGCAGTGCCTGAAACAACCCGTTGCGATGCGGTGAGAATCAACACCGAACGCCAGAAGGCTTAGCACTAGGTTCCTGGCTTTATCGCGCCACAGGTATCGCCCAGTACAAGCTGCCCAGACAAGCGTTGAGCGCTCACCGCTGCCTGCAACTCGCTTAGCCCTAAACAATCAAACGCCTGCAGCACCAACTCACGTATCGGTAGTTGAATGGTGGTTATCGCAACCGTGCCTAGACGCGCTTCAGCAACCCCATCAAAGCCAACAACAGCTAGGTCATCGGGCACCGTCAGCCCGACCAAACGGGCTGCGCGAAGAGCCGCTATCGCTTGCTCGTCAGTTGTTGCAAAAATGGCCCGCGGCGGGTTTGGTGCGGTTAATATCTGTTGAATATCATCAATCGCCTGGGCTCGATTCGCTGACACATAATGCACTCGGTTTTTGATCGGCATGCCCGCTGCACGCATCTCGACCTCCCAGCCCTCGCGGCGCAGCCCCAGAGGTCCAAATTTGCTCGAACCGGCCAAGCACACCACATCCTCATAGCCGAGCTCCAGCAGGTGTTTGGTGGCGACTCTTCCGCCCTGCAGGTCATCGAATAACACGCAGGGTTGCGTGGCATCGCTCGGCGCCGAATGCACATACACCTTAGGACAGTTCTGCCCCAAATCGGCATGCGTGTTAACACTCACCACAAAGATCCCCGCCGCGCGCAGATCGGAAAGTGCCGAGATGTACTTAAGCTCCATATCTGAGTCGTTGCTGGTGTTACCAATCATCGTCAAATAGCCCCGCGCAAGCGCCTCGCGTTCGAATTCTCTGGCGAGCTCGCTAAAGAACAGATTTGACGCATCGGGCACCAACAGGCCAATCAGATTGGTGGTGCCGCCAACGAGGGCGCTGGCAATGCTATTGCGGCGATAACCCAGCCTTGAAATCGCCGCCTCTACCTTGCGTCGACTATCAGCAGATACATTACGCGGCCCGTTGTTGACCACATAGCTAACGACCGCCGTGGAGACGCCGGCGGCCTTCGCGACATCCGCAAGGGTTACTCGTCCATGAACATGACTCACGGAATAACGCCTTGGCATTGCCTGCTAAACCTAGTCTTCAATACTCAGCCATACCATTCTCAGCGAACCGATGAATAGCAACTGCGTCCGGCAAAACGTGAACGGTCGAACCGACCTCAGGCGCTGCTGTCTCGCGTAACCGCACAACAACCGGCGCCGCCTCGCCAATATCTACAAACGCATACACATCGGCCCCCAAATACTCACAGTAAGTCACTGTTCCCGACCAGCCTCTCCTGTCCCTCGGATCAAGGTGCAGGCCATCGGGTCGCACGCCAATGGTGTGCGACCCTAAAGCGGCTGCTTTCTCTCCACCCACAAAATTCATCTTGGGTGACCCGATAAATCCGGCGATGAAGCGGTTCTTCGGCTTTTCGAAGAGCGCTTGTGGCGTTCCAATATCTTCGATGCGCCCCTCATTAAGGACCACAATTCGATCAGCAAGCGTCATGGCTTCCACTTGGTCATGGGTCACATAAATCATTGTTGTATTTGGCAGCTGCGCTTTGAGCTGCGCGATTTCCATGCGCATCTGCACGCGCAGTTCCGCATCGAGATTACTCAGGGGCTCATCAAACAGAAAGAGCTTTGGGTCGCGAACAATCGCGCGACCAATCGCGACGCGTTGGCGCTGGCCACCCGACAACTGCGCAGGCAGACGATTTAGATAGGGGCTTAGCTGCAGTTTTTGCGCTGCTTCGCACACCGCCGTTGCTATTTTTTCGGCTGACCATTTCTGCAAGGTGAGGGAGAACGCGATATTGTCGAATACGCTCATATGCGGATACAGCGCGTAGCTCTGGAACACCATGGCCACGCCACGCTGGTCCGCCGGTACGCTTTTGGTGTCTACACCATCAATTTCTATCAAGCCGGAGGAGCTCGGTTCAAGCCCTGCGATACATCTTAACAGCGTTGATTTTCCACAGCCCGACGGCCCCACAAAAACTATGAATTCACCGGCATTGATATCAAGCTCGATGTCTTTGAGCACTTCAAGGTCGCCATAGCTCTTGTTCAATTCGCGAATTCTAAGCTGCGCCATCGTGTACAACCTCCCCGGCGACCATGGTTAAAACACAACGCCCCGCTGCCTTCTCAACAATGGTGCTCTCAAGAGTTTCCTCGGTGGCGGCTAAATCAAACACCGCAACGTCTGCGGGTCCGCCTTCTGCGATCGCCCCATAACCCTGTTCAAACAGACCGAGTGCCCGTGCCCCACCTGCGGTTGCCGCTTCTAAAAGGCGCTTAGCCAAGTCTGTTCCCGCGTAGCCTTGCTCTCGCGCGATCGAATACAGCAATGCCACATCTTCCATGAGATCGAGTGACGCAGCGGAGGCCAGCGAATCGGTGCCAACACTGATGTCGTGCCCCTCATTCAGATAGGCAGCAACTGGCGCCTGGGCGAGACCAATAGTGGCGTTAGAGCGCGGACAGAGTGCGACGCGAGTACCAGCGTCTTTAAGCAGGTCGCGCTGGGCCTTATCGAGATAGATACCATGGGCAACATGGGTTGATTTATTAAGTAACCCAACGCTGTCTGCAAATTGGGCGGCGTTCTTGCTGACGCCGCCGCTGCGTACCAGGGCAAACTGGTCCCGCAGAGAGCCGTAAATTTCAAGCACGGCCTTTGCCCCACGCTGATAGAAGGCCTCCTCCTCGCTCGATTCCGCAAGATGGCTGTGCAAGCGCAGGCCTTGTTCGTCCGCAATCCGCACCAAGTCACTGATCACATCAGGATCAACGCTATAGGGTGCATGGGGCGAAATGCCCGTCACGGTTGTGGATTGCTGACTCAGTCGATCTAGAAACGCAGCACGTTCACTGTCAACCCAAGCTTGCGACAGCGCCGCGATAACTTCCAGAAACTCGATGCCGGCGCAGCCGTGCCGAGCAAAAGCCCCGCGCGCCTCGTCATGAGTAATGATGTCGCTAAACACCGTGGTACCTGAGCGTAGCGCTTGCCACGCCCCTGCGGCTGAAGATTCTGCCCAATACTCAGGGTCGCTCACCGCGTCGTAGCGGGCCTCAAAATCTTCACACCAATGTTCAAAATTCTGATACTGGGTGGCGCCTAATTCGTGAAAGCCTGAGTACTGCAGATGCGTATGAGCATTGACCAAACCCGGCAACATCACGCCGTTTATCTTGCGTAGCGGCTGTGCAGCATAGCGATCTGGCAGTGCAACGCGCTCGCCTAGCCAAGCGATGCGCTTGCCCTGCACCACCACTACCGCATCAGCAATGGGCGCGCCCACCACTGGAAGAATCCAGTCGCACTGGATAAGACTACTTTTCACTTAGGGCTCCAAATCCGGAAGCTAGCGACTTTTGCGCCAGCGCAAACACAAACAGCACCGGCACCAAGGCAACCAACGCTGCCGCTGCCTGCCCCTGCAGGTTGACTGATTCTTTGGTTGCAAGGGTCGTTGCCGCCAAAGGTAGTGTGTAGTTATCTGGGTTGCTCTGCAGAATGGTTGCAGCGATCAACAGGTCGCCAAAGCTCCACACAAAAACCAATGCAACCACGGATGCAATAGCAGGCCGCGCGAGCGGGACGGCAATGCGCCGAAAACAGGTTAAGGGGCCGGCCCCGTCGAGGGTTGCGGCATCGAGAAGGTCTTTGCTGAGCACCTGCAAAAAATAGGTGTGAAAAAAGTAGATTGCAAAGGGCACACTCGATACACCATTTAAAACGCCTGCAACAACCACATTGCCCGCTAAACCTCCGCGCGCGACGATCACAAACACCGGAATTAGCCAGGCAATCGCCGGAATGGCATAGCCCGAGATCATTAGGGTGCGGACGTGCCGCGCAAAACGGCTGTCATTGACTCGAAACCAGAAGGCGGCCGCTAGCGCCACAGCAACACAGACGATACAGGCAATAACAGCAACGGCCAGGGTGACCAGCAACGCACGCCCCAAGTTTGCCGCAACCCATGCCTCCTGCAGGTTTGCTGTAGTAAACGCGACGGGTAACCCACCAGGGTTCAGCGCAAAATCAGCTGGCGTGCGAAGCGCAGTTGCGATCAAAAACAGGAATGGCAGCACAAATAACACAGCGATTAGAAAGGCAATAAGTGTTCTGGCAATGCTAATCGGAGGCTGATCGCTCATCGGTTCTGAGCCCCAGTGAACTGTCGCTGCAGTGCAACTATGCTGTAGCCAATAGCAGGCACCAATGCAATCGACAGCACCAACACCACCGTTTGCGCAGCAGCCGTACCGTAAAAGCCAAACCGAATAAATTGCTGGTAGATCGAGAAATCCATTGTCGCGCTCGCTAAGCCAGGCCCACCCCCAGTCAACACGTAGATCCAGCCAAACATAAACAGGAAAATCGCGACGATCTGATACATCGTCCAAAGCACAACGGTATTGCTGATACTCGGCATCGCCACGTACCAAAACTGTTGCCAGAAATTTGCACCATCAAGCTTCGCCGCCTCAAACAGGTCACGTGGCACGGCGGCAAACGCCGAGGTAAAAATAAGCACCCCGGTGCCAAATCCTGCCCATAGCACCATCAATATCACAACCGGTTTCACCCAGTCAGGATGGGTCAGCCAAGACTGTGTCCAGCTGCCAAGGCCCATCCCGTCAAGTGCGGCATTCACAGAGCCGTCGGTTGAGAGCAACGAGCGAAAGACCAGCCCCACAATCGCGGGCGACATAACCGCCGGTAGAAAATAGATTGAGCGAAGCAGGCCCGCGCACCACACGCTTTCTCGCAGTAGATAGGCCACAGCCAGAGGCGCCAGCACCCACAGCGGCAAACCCAGCAAGTAAAACAGCTGGTTGCCTACAATTTCCCAGAAGTCAGGGTCAGTAAACAACCAATAGTAGTTTTCGAACCCGACAAACTCGGAGGTACCCGCCGGGTTCCAATCGTACAGCGACCTGAAACCGATATAGAACAGTGGCAAAAACAACACAGCGAGTTCTAAAGCGAGTGCGGGGCCTAGCAGCAACCAAGTGTTACGCACGATCACCTAAACCGCCGAAAGGCGCGCTGAGCCGCGTCTAAAAACCGAGTGACATCCATATCGCCACTCATTAACGGCACAGCATTGCGCTCAATAACCGCGAGAACGGGCAATGGAAACACAGCAAAACCCGTATGGTTAGCGGGTATTGAATAGAACTCCAGCAACTGTCGTTGGAGGTCGCTCTGAATCTCGATCGTCGAGCCTTGGGTATTCCCCGGCACATTGGTGAGCCGGGCAAAGGCCGCTTGGGTCGCGGGCTCTGCCATATGACTGACAAAGGCAAGGGCTGCCTCAGGATGCTCGCTCCACTTGGTAATCGCCCAGCCCGCTTCTGCGCCTGAATCCAGCATCGGTGGATTGGGTGAGGTCGGCACCATCGGCAACAGGTGCCCCGAAGAGTTAGGCACCCCACCGCTTGCCCAACCTGCTCCACCCACGGTGCTTATCGTGACCATGGCCGCCTTACCCGTGCTATAGCGATTGATGGTGTCGTCGAACATGTTGCGACCGAGGGACGCTTCGCCACCAAAACACCCCGCATCACGCATCGCCACTACATAGTTCAGTGTTTCAACAAACAGCTGATCGTCCATTTCGATGCGATAGGACACCCAGTCTTGCAGCTTCTTCGGACTCATCAGCTGACTGGAAATCATGTAGATATAGGTTTCTAACAGGAAACCATCGCGCCAACCGGAAGAAATCGGCTCGATGCCTTGCTGTGCCAGCGTGCGGCAGGTGGTTAACAGGGCATCCCAGGTGGCGAGGCCCTTGTTAGGGTCAATGCCGGCCTGCGCAAAAATATCGTTATTCGCGAGCAGTGCGTAGCCGTAGGTACCCGTGGGTAGCGCATACAGGTGACCGTCTGCTGAGTAGTTTTCCGGCACAAAGCGCAATGAGCCGAGCAGTTCTGGGTCGATCGCTGTTTCCAGCGGCAACAGCCCGTCTTTGTAGCTATAAGCCTGACTGGCACCGTACATGGTGACCACGTCGGCACCCGACTGCGCTAATAACGAGATTCGCAGCTGATCAAAGTAGGTGCCGTAGGGCATTTCGGTGATGTTCACACGAACCTGAGGGTACTTCACATTGAAGCTTGCAACGGCCTCGGCAAACGCCTGCTCCCCGGCTTCGTAGTTGCCCGGCAAAAACGACCACACCTCAATGCTGGCTGCGGTGTTGGGTACCGGCATTTTCTGCAGCGGCTGCAACGGTTGCGCAACAGAGGGCACTGTTAGTGTTAGCGCAAGCAACACTAACAGCAGATTCCGCCGAAAGTTCACGCTGGGTTTGCCTCTACCAATCGCGCAGCGCCGCCTCAAGCGCAGGTGTTAAGGGTTCTGTACTAGCACCCGCATGGGCGAGTCGTTGGGCGGCAATCTGCGTTTCTATATCACGGGCGATGCGATGCACACCGGGCACCAGCGGTTCTGTCGTGCGTGCGAGTGTCTCAATCGCACAAGCCTGCAAGGCCAGCGACAGATCCATAATTTCTATCGGATTACCTTCGCCGCCCGTGCAATTGATGCAATGACCATCAGCCACAACAATCACCGCACGGCCATCATCGAGCTGGTATTCATCAATGTGATCGCGCAAGTTGCGAGGTTCACCCTGCGCACGCAGAAACGTCATCGGCAACTCAAAATCGCCGCCACCGGCGGTACAAAGAATCACTCCACTGGGCATGCTAGCCAGGTGCTCAGCCGTCAGCACACCCGCTATTCCCGTCGCCGCAAACACCACCTCACAGTCTGGTGCTGCCGCCTGAACCGAACACACGCGATGTCCGTCGTGCTGAGCCTGTAGCGCTTTAATGGGGTCGATCTCTGCAACGCTCACCAGCGCGCCGAGTGCGGTTGCGTGCTGTGCCACGCCCTTGCCCACCCAACCATAGCCAATCACCAAAACCCGACGCCCGGCAATTTGTAAATTGGTCAGGTCCAACAATGCCATTACGCAGGATTGCCCCGTGCCATAGACGTTATCGAACAGATATTTCAAAGGCGAGTCGTTCACGGCAATCACCGGAATCTTAAGTTCGCCCTGTTCTTCCATGACCCGCAATGGACGCACGCCACTCGTGGTTTCCTCAGTCGCGCCAAGCATCGATTCAACAAGCTGCGGAAACTCGCGATGCGCCAGGCGCGTCACCCAGGCCCCATCATCAACCAGTATTTGCGGATTGGTGCGTAAAAAGGCCCGGGCTAATTCAAGGTTTTCAGCCTCATTCGCAGCAGGGTCTGAAAACACCGCAATGCGGCGTTCTTCGAGCGCTGCAATAACCTCAACATCAGTACAGTCTGGCGGCGCAAACACCGCCACCTGGGCGCCTGCCTGCTGCAAGCCAATAACAAGGTTTGCCGTTTTGGGCTCTAACACCAGTGAAATGCCAATACGCATGCCAGCCACCGAGCCCTGCTCCAGCAAGCGCTGAAGGGCCTGCTGCAGTGCTGGCATCGAGCGACTGGCCCAGTCGATACGACCGCGACCCGCCATTGCGAGTTCTACCGGGGAGGTCTGGCTCATGAGGAAGGCATCCCGTTAATCCAATCTTTGAAATCGTCTTCTTGCTCCGGACGCGGGGCATCGAGGTGAATGCCTTTTGCTGCGAGCATAGCGGCCGCAATAGAGTCATCAACCGCCTTCGGCAGCACGTGCACACCCGGTGGTAAGGGTGTATTTATCAGATGATGGGCACCTAAGCCTTGCACAGAGAAAGTGAGGTCCATGATTTCCACGGGATGCCCACTGCCACCGGCAATGTTGACCAGCGCGCCGTGAGACAGCAGATGCACGTCACGCCCGCTCAGGTTAAAAGTGGTGATCTCTGGCCGGCTAGTTGCTTGGCCCAACGCGATTGCCGCCAGCGCCTCCACATCAATCTCCAGATCATGGTGACCCGCGTTGGCGATCACCACATCATCATCAAGCACCGCAAACTCCGGTTCGCCCAGCGCTCGCATGCCGCCAGTGGCTGTGACAATGAAATTTGAGCCCGGAATAAGGTCGGTGGCCGCGCCTACCTTTTGCCCGTCCATGTGCGCTTCAACCGCACGAACCGGATCTGTTTCGACAACCCGCACTCGCGCACCCATGCGCTTGGCGTATTCGGCAATTCCACGACCCACATAGCCGTAACCGACAACGGTGAAAACCGCACCAGCCAACTGTCGATTGGTTAAGCGCAACACCGCCTGCACCGTGGTTTGACCCGTACCATAGCGGTTGTCAAAGAGATGCTTGCAGCGTGCGTTGTTTGCCGTTAATGCCGGAAACGGCAACTTCCCCGCTTCGTCCATCGCATACAGGCGCTGGGTTCCCGTTGTGGTTTCTTCCGACACCCCTTTTAACTGGGCATAAAGTTCCGGACGATGCATGCCAATGCGCATGGTCAGTTCTGCACCATCGTCAATGACGTACTCGGGGTTGTGGTCAGCAGCCGCCAACAACTCTTTTTCCCAACTGGCCATGGTGCCGCCCGCCTCCGCGGTCACGGTTATGCCACGTTCACGTAACGCCGCAACCACCGACGCCTGAGTTGTCCGCGGGTTACTGCCCGCGACAATGACCTGGGCACCGGCGTTGGCAAGCACCAAAGCAAGGAATGCGGTTTTAGCCTCAAGGTGAACCACAACCGCGATTTTTTTTCCGCGCAGCGAGCCGTCACTCAGGCTGTGCTTAACCAAACCATTAA
Source organism: Pseudomonadales bacterium (assembly GCA_023300545.1). Classification (GTDB taxonomy): domain Bacteria; phylum Pseudomonadota; class Gammaproteobacteria; order Pseudomonadales; family Azotimanducaceae; genus JALZVT01. The sequence goes on along the minus strand of JALZVT010000157.1, from coordinate 452 downwards.
GCACCGGTGAGTAGCGATCAACCCAGTCGATTCGGGCTTCACCGTCGCGCACCAACGCATCGTAGTAATCAGAATTGTGACCGAGCAATGGACCCCCAAACGCGGAATGACAACGTAAAGTCCCAATCTAAGCGCTTAGATTTCTTTGGTCAAGAGCCGCAACACGCCAACGGGTGACGGGCTTAAAAATCACCCGGAGCGACCTGAAAGCAAGGAATCCCCAACTCTCGCCACATCGACACCACAGCGTCGCGATCATCAAACACCGCCAGCACGCTCCCAACAAAGTTGTATTTGAGCGCCCATTCTTTCTTGAGTATGTGGTCCGGTCGATGATCAGCGTCTGAGCGCATGATCAAGTTATCGAAGGGCACCGAATGCTTGTGCAACCAACCGCGAGTCTCCCGCGCAACAGCGTCGCTGCGACCACTGACAATCCACAATTCGTAGTG
>JALZVT010000156.1 GCA_023300545.1 Pseudomonadales bacterium | reverse complement strand
AACTTGGATATCTGTCAGGCGAGAGATGAGTGAGCCTGACAACAGATCTCTTGGTAGTGCACTAATGATTTGATCGCCGCGAATTCTCGCGATTGGGGCGCCAGGGCCGTCTTCCGGAACCTCCAGGCCAAGTGCTGCGCCCAAGCGGGAGGCTGGCGTTTCGCTGCGACCCCGGAAATCAACCCAGAAGCGGTCCATGTCGAGGCGAGCGTTTGGCATCACGCCATCTTCGAACAGATAGGGGCCAGTGTTGGGGTTGTTTGCCAGATCGTCAAAGGTCAGAAATTGGTTGATGTCTTTGGCCTGACTGTGACAAATGCGACAGTGTTTGCTGAACACCTCGTGATAAACCTCTTCCTTGCCTTCCCAACCCGGTTGAATAAAGTCCAGGCTGTTGAAATCGTTGGGTGGCAGCGTATCGCTTGCGGCTGCGGCATCGCAGGCGGCGATGTCGAGCGGGTCAGGGCAGTTGCCGTACCAACCGTGAACCTGACGGCGTACCAGATCAAAACGGCCGTCTTCTTTGTTCAGCGTTTGCAGTACGCCTTCGTTCATTTTTCGGAAGCTGTCCTGTTGCGATTCAAGTGAAATTCGATCGAGGTCGCTTTCGCGAATGTATCCAGGGTTGAGCTCAAAACCGGCGGTTGCGACCGGGTCCTGTAAGTCAGGGTTGTCTGATCTTGCGAACAGGAAGGAGTCGATATCCCAGGGCAAAAATGCAGCCTCAACGTTGCCAAAACCGGGGAAGGTGCCGCCGGGTTCCAGATCCTTGAGCTTGCCACCGTGGCAGGGCATGCAGGAGCCGGGTACCCATTTCTCACCGCGGCCATCAAAGTTAAGACTCTTCACCCTGTGCTGGATGGCGCCAGGATCTGTGTTTTCTGGCACGAAGACGAAAAATTTGACGATGTAGTCTTCTTTGGATGCGTTGGGTGTTTGATCTGGGGGCCCAAACTCCATTGCAACGGTTGCGAGTACGTCGGTTTCAAAGGTTGCGGTGCGTAGTGCGGGGTAGTTGGTGACGTAAGCAAATACTTTATCGCCATCAACACGCATGAACATGTCTCTGGTAAAGCCGAGATCGAAGTTGTTGATGTAGGTGACGTGTTCGGCGGCGGCATCAGGGTTGGGTTCGCCATTCGCGAAGAAACCAGTGAAATCGAGCCAGTCCGCTAACGTGGTGCGCAGGTTGTTTGGATCCACGGCCTCATAATAAGCGGCTGCAGATGCAGCCGACTCAGGCTGACGAAGGTTGCTAGCGGCTTGCCCGTTTGCCGGGTTGGGCATAGCGCTCGCGGCGATCGATTCGACGTTCACTCGAACCTGAGTGTCATTGAGGTAGTCGACGGCGGTACCCGAGAGCAATTCGCCATTGGTAGCGAGTACGAGAAGCTGGGCAGCATCCTGACAGGCAATGGGTGCGTCGGTGCTGTCGAGGCAGCTGCCGGCGCCCACTTCGAGGGTCAGTTCGACTCTTTGAGTTACAGAATCTCTTCGGTGCTCCGCAATGCCAAGACCTGCATCTGAGGTGTCATCAAACAGCACGTTGATATCGTCGATATCGATGCGCGGCAAGTCGAAGCAAACGTTGGGGTGGTAGTCTGCGTTGGCGCCGTCAACAGCAGAGCTGTGGATTGCCTGAGTATCAGATAACCACTGGGAGGCGCGGCTCTCGGTCTCGCCAAAAGGGACATCGCTTTGCTGCGCGCCATTGCGTGCTGGATAGTCTGCAAGGCGAGTCTGAGTAATGGTGAAGTCAACGTCGGTTTGGGTTTGCATGCCGGGTTTTAGGGCGGCAACAACTGTGTATTCATTGGGCGTTACGGTGACAAACTCGAGGAATCGATTGCCGTCGCTAGCGGGTAACACGGATATAGAAATAGGGGTGACTGATTGTTCGCCACCCTCGTTGGTTGCTGTGAGTTCGAAGCTAAGCTGTGTGGGCTGATCAACAAAAGGCAGCTGCACCGCGCGGGTGAATTCCGTACGTTTGTCGAGTCGCACAGACAGTCCTGATGAATCGGTTTGGCGCCAGAGCGCGTCGGCAATTGGGAAGCGAACGCCATCGCTGTTTTCGCCATTGAGGAAGATTTCGGTTCCTCCACGTGCTGTGATTGTGCGCAAGGTCGGATCGCTTGTGCCTTGGCCCACCGCAAGGCCAGCCTCCAGTGGCTCCGGTCTGTCGCCGCCACCCCCGCAGGCACTCAAAAGCAGCGTTGCAGAGATCATGTACGCAATCGCTGATTGGCTCTTAACCTCGTTGTTGTGTTGCTTGTCTGGGGCGTGTGGGGAGGCTGTCCCTCTTGTGACGGAAAATTTCACGGCGGCTTCTCTCTCCTGAGTGGGCTGTTATACGTTCAACGATTGACGTATGGCGCTGGCTTGCCGTCTCGCTAGCTTGGTATTGCTAAGTTGAGGATCAGTTGCCAGTCTATGAATTCTGAGTGTCTATAGTGGGCGCTCTTATCGGAAAGTACGCGATTGATTCTTGATTTGTGTCGGGGAGCTGACATTAATCGATCATTACCGGACCTTGCTGGCTATGCCGGTTCAATATTAGCGGTTAGGATGGACGCGTTTTCCGTTTTCGTTTGCCGGGAATAGGTGACACACTCAATAACCGGTTTGTGCTAGAAGAGCTGATTGGCAGCGGCGGAATGAGCTTGGTCTTCAAGGCGACTGATTCCGTTTGCCGGAAACCCGTTCTGGCCGTGCCGTCAGTCCAGAGTTCAATAGAGTCAGATCACATAACGAAAATGACAAGTTTTAGCGCCACACTCGCCGACTTCCGGAAAGGCACCTGCACTTTGGCTCACCTCACGAGCCTAGTAGAGCGTGATATTGCGCTGGGCGTAAGTGCGGCCAGCGACCTGCTCGATACGTTGCACACGCATCACGAAGCAAATCCTTTTGAAGAAGCGACCTTAACGGGCATTGTGACGGTCATTCGCAGCGCCGAAACGTTGCGCATGACGCAAATCGGCGCAACATCTGCTGCGACTGGTACCGTTGTTAATGAAATGCCGACGACACAGTCGTCTAAAAGCAGTGCGCCACAAGATCGTTTGCCGGAAATAGGTGACACACTCAATAACCGGTTTGTGCTAGAAGAGTTGATTGGCAGCGGCGGAATGAGCCTGGTCTTCAAAGCGACTGATAAGCGCAAGCTGGAAGCCCGGTCACGTCAGCCTTGGGTTGCCGTGAAAATTATGCGCGTTGAGGGGCTCGACGCGGGCGAAGCATTTATTGCAATGCAGCGCGAAGTACAAAAATCTCAGGCCTTGAACCACCAGCACATCATGCGGGTGAACGACTTTGATCGTGACGGCAACACCGTATTTACGACCATGGAGCTGCTCGAAGGGCAATCGCTAAGTGAAGTAATCGCTCAGGCTGGCCCCGGTGGCCTGCCCAAAGCGCGAGCGATGTCGATCATCAAAGACATGTGCTCTGCGATGGCCTACGCCCACAACAACAACATCGTCCATGCAGATTTCAAACCCAACAACGTGTTTATCACCAACGCTCAGGAAGTGAAGGTTATAGACTTTGGTATTGCGCGAGCGATCCAGACGCCGGACCTGCCCGACGACCAGCGTACCGTGTTTGATCCGGCCGCACTGGGAGCGCTGACACCTGCGTATGCCAGCCCGGAAATGTTTGAAAACCAGCCGACTGACCCTCGCGACGACATCTACGCCATCGGTTGCGTCGCTTATGAATTGTTTGCTGGGCGTCATCCTTACTCGAAACTTCGAGCCACTGATGCCCGCGACAATGAGCATGACCTGAAGCGTCCCAAGGGTTTGGTCAATCACGAGTGGGAAGCCATCGTGCATGCTCTGGAATTCGAGCGTGATGATCGAGTCATCGACGTTGAAACCTTCATGGCAGAAATTGAATCGGGTACTAGTGCTAGTGGCGTTCGCACCCCAGTGTTGGCAGCTTTGCTTGGGGCGGTTTGTCTGGCCGCAGGCGCCTTCTGGTTTTTGCAGCCGAGCGTCTCAAAAGCGCCGACGGTACTGAAAGATTGTTCTTACTGTTCTCCGTTGACGGTCGTTGCCTCAGGCAGTGCTGTTATCGGAGCAGATCGCACTCAAAAGGCGGGGATGTTTGAGTTTCCGCGGCGCGATGTTCAACTGCAGCAGTCGTTTGCACTGGGTTCCCGCGAGGTTACTGTCGCGGAATTTCGCCGCTACGCCGTTGCGACGGGAGTTGATCTCGCCGGCTGCCGTACCCACAAATCAGAGTGGCAGATAGACGCTGCTGCTTCTTGGGAACAGCCAGGCTTTCGGCAAACCGACAGTCATCCGGTGACGTGCATTTCCTGGAACGATGCCAAGGGTTATATTCAGTGGCTATCCGCCACAACCGGGGAGTATTACCGTCTGCCTTCCGAGGTGGAGTGGGAATACGCAGCAACCACCGAGTCTGGTTTTTCGAGCGAATTTGATGGCGTTGCCTGTGGGCACGCGAACGTTGCTGATCAAACGCTTGCCTCAGTTATTGACGGTAGCAAGGTTGCAGATTGCCGAGATGGCTACGCTTACACGGCCCCGACCGATCGCGAGAGTGCGGCAGAGTTTGGGCTGGCAGACATGCGGGGAAATCTCTTCGAATGGACACAAGACTGCTGGAATCCCAGTTACATTGGCGCACCCACAACGGGTGATGCCTGGCAGGACGGAGATTGTAGTTCCCGAGTGCTTAGAGGCGGATCTTGGTTTACCGCACCCGACGAGCAGCGTTTGACCTATCGCAATCGCTTTCCCACCAACTACCGGAGTAATACCTTTGGCTTTCGAATCGCGCGCGACCATGAAAAGTAACAACAGTCTGTCTGCAGGGAGCCTGTTGTTTGCTCTGCTGTGTTTGGTACAGACGGCCTGTAGTTCGACCACACCATCCATTTCTCATGTCCATGTTGGGCATGCGATTACCGGCGCCCATGATACGCCCTCAAAAGAAGGCTATTTTGTGCTCGCAGAGCTCCGCGCCGAAGAAGCCTTGCGCCTTGCTGAGTCAGCCGCGGCGGCTAATCAATCCTCCAGTCAGATCGCTGATCGTTTGACGCTGGTAAACAAGGAAGTCAATTTGCGCAACGATTACGCTTTGGCGGCGGCATTGAAGGAAGCGGCAAGTCACATCGCCTTTGCCGCTGATAGCGATGATGCCAGCGAAAACGTGAAGCGCAGCTCCAGAGCGTTCACCGAGGCGATAGAAGGTGTGGTGTCTCGCACAAACCTGATCAACCTCTATGCGCAAGACGCGCGTATTAGTACGAGTGAGGCCGAGGCCGAGCAACTGGCTAACGAAGTACTCAAACTTTCTAGAGCAAACCTGAATGGCCAAGATATTGATGGCGATGGGTTTATTGGCAATCAAACTAAGGAATATGGCATTCGGCAACTGCGCCGCGATCTGGACGCGCTGGTTACTCGTGAGGATCCGGCTTACGCGACCGTTGATAAATGGTATCTCTTTAACCTGATTCGTTTGCCGAGTGGCGACTGGCTGTTCCGTCGCAAAGGCTCAAGCGGATCATCGAGTTACTAGAGTTTCACTGAGCACATGTTGAACATGCAAAAACTCTTGCAGATCGTTTTTTCTGGATTGTTACTGGCGCTGGCGTCGCCTGCCGCAAATGCGGCGGTGTGTGCCAGCGATCGCGATCTTAATGCGTGTCTGACGAGCGGTGATCCGGTTGCGAGCTGTAGACAGGCGCTCGATCGAAACAAGAACGATGCGTCTGTGCGACTGTCGTTGTGCGAGGCCTACGTTGGTAAAGGAGAATTGGATAAGGCCCATGCGGTGGTTCAGCAGGGTATTGATCTATGTGGCCGGCGTCGCTGTGGCGATTTGAAGCTCGCTGAGAGTAACGTTCGCGAGCGCCAGCAACGTGTGGCGCGACAGGAAGCGGCGCCCGCAGAAACCGATTCACGAGATCGAGCTTACTGTACCGGACCCATTGCCAATGCTCGAAGCATGGATGCCTGCAAGCGACTGCTAGAAGCAAACAAGAATGACGTAGCTATTGCTGAAGGATTGGCTGAAAAATTGATGAAAACCAACAAGCCCACTCAGGCTGTGTTGGTGCTAACTGACCTTACCAACCTAACTACCTCAGGACGCTCGGTGTTGGCGCAAGCAAAACAGGCGCATGAGGCAAACGTTCAGCGCTGCTTACAAGGTAGCGATATTGGCGTTTGTGATGACGCCTTGTTGTCAGGCGGCTCAGCTGAGTATGAGATCCAACGCAAGCGAGGAGAGCTACTGTCAGCCGCGGGTAAGTCAGCCGACGCACTCCAAGCGTTGCAACAGAGTGTCGAGCTCAAAGCGAATGACCGAGCAACGGCGGCCGCCATCGTTGGGTTGAACTCCGCAGACTTTGGCGGAAGTAATTCAGCTTATCTGGAATCTTTGGTTGCGGCTGAACGCTTGCTCGAGAATCGTTCTGGCGAGCTTACTGCTTTGCTCAAACTGGTTGCGGTCAAGCCTGATAATCAGACGGCTAAGGCGCGTCTTTTGGCGTTACAGCCTCCCAAGCCCGTGATACAGCAAAAAATTACCAAGAGTGAACCTGTAACAGTGGCCCCGATTCCCGTAGTAAAGACGGAAGCCATTCCACGGCCCGAACCTACGGTTGCTGCCGTTGTGCCGGCGCAACCAGCACCACAACCTGCCCAGATTTCTAGCCGTTCCACAACGTTGTACACCAACGCGATGGACAACGATGGGCGCAGCCATTAGCTAACCAGAGGTTTTTGATGAAAACAGTGCCTTATTTATTGCTGCTCCTTCTTTCGGGCTGTGGTGCAGAGCCACAGGACAATCACAGGACGCACGCTTTAGCCCCTGCTGTTGTTCCTGCGGATTCCAGTGCTCTTGATGCGCGAGAGTCGTCGATCGATGTGGGCGCCGCAGCGCCAGCGTTCGATTTGCCCGGTTCAGACGGGCGCACCCATAAACTGAGCGATTACGCCGGCCAACATGTTGTGCTCGCGTTCTTTCCAAAAGCGTTCACCGGGGGCTGAACGGCGCAATGTAAGGCGCTGCGTGACAGTGATCAGGAAATTCAAAAGTTTAACGTCAGCTATTTTATGGCGAGCACCGATACGCTAGAAGACAACACGGCGTTTGCCACCAAGAACGCTGCCAGTTTCCCGATTCTTGCGGATACAGCTCAGCAAGCGAGCGCGGCGTATGGCGTGTTAAACGCGAGTGGTACGGCGGGGCGGGTTACCTTCTATATTGATCCCACGGGCAAGATTGTGCGCATTGACCGGCAGATTAACCCGCAAACAGCAGGTGCAGATTTACTCGTTGCACTGCAAAAGCTGGGTGTTCCATTACGATAAGTCGCGGCGCTGGGTCGAATGACCCTGCGCCGCGTTAGTTGTCGTGCGTTAAAGCGCGCTGGCTTCAACGTTCTTGATGGTTGGCCATTGGCCTTCCGCTTTTACGATATTGGTTGGAATGTCTTTCTTCCACGTATTGTAGATCTTGATATTCTTGTTCACGTAAAGACGGCCTTCAACGATTTCAAACGCTTTGCCATCAATCTCAAACTTCTTACCGAATGAGGCGCCCAGTGCGCAGTAACCACCATACGCCGGGGCGTACTTTGCGGGGTTGGCGCGGAACAGATCGCGATTTTCGGTGCTGGCGAAGCGGTAGACAGCGCCCTGATACTGAGCGGTGAAATCGGGTCGACCAGGCACAGGTTTGCTCTCGGTGAAGTAGGCAACCGCGTCATGGCCAGCCAATATCACATCGTTCGCGTCAGTTTCGGTGCTGTTGTCAGCCAGAGCGGTCAGTGCGTTACCCAAAATGAGTAAGCCGGCAATGAGCTGACGGTGAAAAGTGCGAGGCATGGTGTATCTCCTGTTGAGGTGGTCGTAATGTGGATCGGCGGTGTGCCTGATCGTTGAGCGTTACTCTACGGCACCAAAACGATATTAAATATGCTATAAAAGCCACAATATATGTCTAAAACAGTTATTTTGAGGGATTATGGCTGACCCGCTAAGCGATTTGTTACGGCAACTGAATTTCTCGGCCGAGGTGTTTTTTCGAGAGTCTTATTGCGGCAGCTGGGCGCTGGATACCTCTGGCAGCAGCCACATTCCTTTTCACCTGGTGGCCAGAGGTCGCGCGTGGCTGCACGATAGTGATGAGCCTGCGCAATTGGTCGAAGGCGATTTGGTGTTGTTTCCCCAGGACAAACCGCACGTGTTATCGGGCAACCCAGACGCTCCTGAGGGGCTCGAGCTTAATCAACCGCCGCTACCTGCCTCCGCTGGCAGCGAGACGCGTCTGATTTGTGGTTTTTTCAAGCTCGATCGGCAGGCCGCCGGCCCTCTATTGAGTTCGCTGCCGACCACCATGGTTGCCCGTCTAGGGGCGGCAGGTGACGGGCGTATGCGTGAGCTAACGGCCTGGTGGATTCGCGAAGCGGGTGCGGATCAGTTAGGTGGTGATCTTGCTGTTGATCGACTTGCTGAATTGGTGTTTGTGCAAATGCTGCGTCTGGAAAGCGCAGCAGGCCGGATCGGGGGGCTGGTTGCCGCACTTGGTCATCCGCGCATTGGTCCGGTGTTGGCGGGCATACATCAGGCGCCCGGAGCGGACCATCAGTTACGCGCAATGGCTGCGCGAGCGCAGTTGAGCGAGAGCGCCTTTGCGAACCGTTTCAAAGCAGTCGTAGGGATGCGACCGGGTGAATATGTGAAGCACTGGCGGATGAACGGTGCCGCCAGGTTGTTGCGTGAAACCCATCAACCGATTGCGATTATCGCAGGCGAGTCAGGCTATGAGTCAGAGGTGGCTTTTCGCAAAGCGTTCCAGAGTTTTTTTTCGGAGCCGCCAGGGCGATATCGACGGCGTTTGGCCGCGACACCCTAATCAGTAGATGGAAAGCGAAGCGTAACCCGTAGAAGCCGCGCTGGCCTGAGTTAATGCCAGTGAACAAGGCAGCTACGAGCTGGCCGGTTTGGTGGATTGTGAAGGGGCGCTAGGGTTAGTCCGCAATCCAGCTGCCATGGAAGCCTGCTGGAATGCGCGCCGGTATATGAATGCGTGCCACGGGCTCGTCATCCATGGTGGCTGCATCGACCACAACCAGTTCGCTGGTGTTGGTGTGTTGGTCGACTACGTAGCTCAGCAGGTAGCCGTCGTCTTCATTGGTTGCATTCGCGGCAGGAACGAATACAGGTTCGCCACCCATGCAGCCATCCCCTAACTGATGGGCGACCGAGCTGCCGTTGCTCATGTCGTATTTGCGGAATGCGGTTGCGTAGGGCAGGCCCAAGCCAAATTCAGCGGTGTAACCGTAGCGGTGACGCAAACCAATCAACGAATCGGGGACGCGAGGGAAGTCAACCGAACGATCATCGATCTGACTTTCGGTGACGTTGCCGGCCTTGGTGTTAATGGTCCAGCGATGCATCATCGGTGGGACTTCTTTTGCGTTCGGTTTCATCGAATGCGCCATGCGACAAACCTCAATGACAATATTGTCGCCATCGTCATAGGCGTTCAGCGGGTGGTACACATAACAGGGGTCAATGTCGTACCAGACAATGTCTTTGTTGCTGCCGTTGCGCGGCATAACGCCAAGACGGGCGCCGTAGTCGTCGCTCCAAGCAATAGGAATGCCCGCAGCCATGTTTTCGAAATCAAAAACCAGAGGCAGGTCCATAAAGATCACGTGGTTGCGAGTGATGTTGAAGTCGTGAACCATCGTGGCGCCGGGTACTTCAATGGCCTCGCTTTGCACGAGTTCGCCCGCTGCACTGATGCGGTGGTAAGTGAGGTAAGGCGGCATAACGCCATAGGAAAAGGCGAGCATTTCACCGGTTTCCGGGCAAACTTTTGGGTGCGCAGTCATGCCGGTTTCTAATTTCCCGCCGTAGTTGTAAGCGCCCACAGTTTCGAGGTCTTTAGACAGTTCGAAGGGCCAGTGGCCTTCTTCCAAAGCCAGTATTTTTCCAGCGTGGCCAACGATGTGAGTGTTGGCGAGAGAGCGGGACAGATCACCCATTGATTCCACGGCGTCGCTGTCAGTGGCATCGAGTACCGGTGTTTTCACCCAGCGGTTGCGATACCAGTTAGCACTGCCGTTCGCCAGTTCAAGGCCGTGGATCATGCCATCACCCAGAAACCAGTGCGGCGTGTCGCCGTGTTTCGGATTGGCGCCATTACGTAAATAGCGGCCGTTCAGTTCTGCGGGAATGGTTCCTGTGACCTTGAGTTCGGTGTCGGTGACCTCCTCCATGGTTGGTGCGAAGTTGCCGGTTAGCCAGAACGGTTGGTCGTTTGCTATTGCTTCACTCATCTAAGCTCTCCTGCCGGTCGGTACCGGTCTGTGAATTTAAGAATCGGTTGGGGCGAGCATCGCCCGCATGCATAGAACGGCTTCTTGAATGTAGTCCTCATGGAGCGCCGTTTGCTCCTGTTTGGTTCTGCGCCGCCAGGCGGTTACGGCACCGTCAACAATGGCAAATTGCAGCTCGGCCATCACGCGCACATTGCCCTGACGTATTTGGCCGTCTGCCATTGCCTGGGCGAGGTTGCCAGCGATGGTGTCGATAATAATGTTGGTGTAGGCCGACATGTCGAGGCCCGCAGACTTGGCAGAACCCGAGTTCATCAGGTCGTAGAGCATGGGTTGCTTGCTAGCAAAGTCGAAGGCGCTGCG
>JALZVT010000155.1 GCA_023300545.1 Pseudomonadales bacterium | reverse complement strand
TTCTTCCTATACTCACGCACAACGGATTCTATATGCGCCATTGGATGGCGTAGTGACGGACCTCAATGTGTTTACGGTAGGTGGGGTGGTCACTCCGGCAGAAGATTTAATGACGATCGTGCCGACTAACTCGCCTTTAGAAGTGGTCGCTTTTGTGCTCAATAAAGATATAGGTTTTGTGCATGAAGGGCAGAGTGCAGAGGTTAAGGTCGATACGTTCAATTTTACGCGGTACGGGGTTATTGATGCGGTGTTGCTGGATTTATCGAATGACGCTCAGCCAGACGAGCGTTTGGGGTTGGTGTATCAGGCGCGAGTTTCTCTTGAGCAGGCGCAGATGGCGGTGAAGGATCGTATGGTTAACTTAGCACCGGGGATGTCGGTGACGGTTGAGATTAAGACAGACCAGCGGCGAATTATTGAATTTTTCTTAAGCCCGCTATTGAGGTATCGAGATGAGAGTATTCGTGAGCGGTGACGGGCAGGTGCTCTTGATGAAGACTATGTCGAATGTTGCTCAGGCGAAGATTCATTCATGATTGTCCTAGCTTTGTTGTTGCTGTATTCGCCCTTCCTTATTGGGATTTATTTCGTCTTTCGTATTAAGTCAAACTTTAAGTACTTGGTGATTCCACTCTATTTGTCGCTGCCTTGGAGTTCAGATTTCCTATTAAAGCACTCGATTTAGGGAGCAGCAGAACCATTTTGTGAAGAGTTATCTCCGGGAGTTCCGATTCCTAACGATGTAGGCGGGACTGTGCTAGAAACCGCGGGTTACCCTAAAGAATTTCTAGCTAGCCAGCGCGAACATTCAGTGGGTAGAGCTTGGGAGCAGGGAGATCTAAACAATCGCTTTTCCAACGTGTGGAAAGACGATTATAAATTCAATCAATTCTCGACCGCAACAGAGATTGTTAAATGCAATCGCTTTGAGAATATGGAGGCATGTCTTAGTAAGCACATTGGCAACACTGAATTTTATAGACTGACGGCTAGTCGAGCCCCGCTGTACGACTTTCCGAAAACCGCAGTTGATATTCGAATGAGCAGGACAAGGGTTCGTTTGTGGCGCCCCAATAAGGGCAAAGTAGAAGTGCTCGGTAGATGGGAATACATATCCATCTCTAAAGGATACTCCTGGACCATACTTACTTTTTGGACCGACCCTCACGTTCTTCGTTGCAGTAGTAACGAGGAGACCATTCAACAATGGATCGATGATAATGGAGAAACATAATGTCTGATATTGCGCGACTTGAAGAGGCTGCACTGCTAAGTGTGCTTGCCTATCACACGAGATCGGCTAGAGAAAGCGAGACTGTACTGAATTCTGTGTAACTGCTTAAACTGACACCCCTGGTGGGGCGAGGAAAGCAGACCATGACAGATACTGAGAACTACGACGAGCTATTCGAATTGGCGCGCAAAGCCGGCAAAGGGATCAAGAGCGAGACCGATCTCATTCATCGCGCCGGTCTCACCCGCCGTTCACACGCTCGCACTGGGGTCGGCTTCAAGTCGGCGGCCAAGCCGGCCCCTTACCCGCCTCCCAGAGGTCAAATCCATACTCAGCCTCATTCGTAACTGCGCGCGGACTGTTCATTGGTTTGTTTAGAAAGGCCTGTACCGCGTTGTTAAAACCGTTTCGCTCAAGCGAGGTGTCTGTCGACACTGCAGCCACACCATTGTCGCTAAACGTACCTCTACAGTTAACCAAAAAGCCCAAGTTCGACAACTCAGGTCGCTTACCGAGCACCTGCATAGCCGCGTCGATCATGCACGAGGCCGCGTCATCGAAGAGTTGTTGCTCATTTTTTGTTCCGTTGGCATATATGCCACAAGAAACAAAGGTTAACCGAATGAAGTCGACCTTCTCGGTTGCAGGATGACTTGCGTTCCAGTCCAGCACCGCAGTAAACGCATCGGCGTACAGCTGAACATACTCCTTTCGCATGGCTGCATCTTGCAGCGCCATAGCGGGATCAAGTTTGGGGCCAACGGTGTAGAGCATTGCCTTCACCTCACTTCCGACCTGACCTTGTGAAGAGACCAGCGGAATAACTAAATTGGCGCGCTTATCATCCGGCAGCATTAATGAATCTTGCATAAAGCTGCCATCGCCATAGTGCGCGTCATAAGCATCACTCAACGCTGTATTGGCCGCATCTAGTTGGGACGGGCTAGTGTCGAGGGTATCGTGAAAAACCCGATTGATTCCGCCACCACCGACCTGATAGTAGATTCCGTCGTCGTTACTGCCGGCGTTTTGGCTAACAACCCGCCCGCCACCAAGCACTGAATTGGCGACAACCCCTACCCATTTGTCATTGTTAGTTTCGTATCTGAAGCGCAGCAAGCCAGGGGACGGCAAGACTTGTAATCTGATTGGTGTGATTTGACTATTACTCCGGCCGAGCACTTTCTGTCGCGCTGTTGTGGCGTTATTAAGGATTTGATCTTTAAGAGAATTTAACGCCTCTTGCGCTTCTCGATAGGCAGCTATTTCCTTCTTGCTGGTAAGGTCAAGATGTAAGTTATCTTGTTTCCATGTTCTCATTTGCGGGACGGCCTGCGCCCTCATAAGAGCCGCTTGCTGGTTCGCAGCCGCTTGATCTGCATGCCAACTCGCCGGCGTTGCTCCATCCACGCTCACGCCCCAGTTAGCGCCGCTGTTCTTCACAGCAAACTTCTTCTGCACGACCTGTTCTATGTTGTCGCAAAATTCAAACCCGTCCTCCAGCTTAGTCAACAGCGCCTCTACAAAGGAGTCCGCTTCTGTTAGATAGTTGACGAGGTGAATTTTGACGATGTCGTGGTCTAGGCAAAACCAACCAATCAAGGGCCGCTCCTGATGAACCCGAGGTTGTGCGTGCTGATTTAGCACAATCTGCATCTGTGCAAGCTCATGAACATGCTCAACGATTGCCTTCAAAGCCTGAAAGTAAACGCCTATTCCTCCAACTTGGCCTTTCAAGTCACGTGCCTTGTACCAGTTTAATAAGCCACTAAGCTGGTTAAGATCATTGTTCTTAACGGAGAAGTCATCAACGTAAGATTGATACAGACTGAGTTTCTTAGGCTGCTGCAAATAGCACAGCGAATTGTTGGGCTGGCTGGCGTACTCCTCGAGGTTGGCGATTAAATCTTCGGCTTCGACGTACACCTTTTCGCGGGTAAGTTTGACGAATCCTTCGATATTGCCTTTGAACTTTGTGGTAAATTCAGAGGCGATACTGGCCTCGAGTCGCTTGGTTACCAAGCTCAGGCATTTCACAAGCTCTGACGCATCCTGCGGCGGAGGCGGCCGCTTTTTCGGCCCCCAAATGGCATTAATCATATTGAGCCCAAACACAGCGCCTTCTAGGCCTGCGCCCAACATTGGCCAGGGCTCGTCTGCGGCAAACGCAAATCCCGAGAGGCTGCCAGATACAGACGTCGACACGCCTTCAAAACTTAGATCAGCCATACGGGTAGCTCCCTACTGATTCGTAATTGGTGTTGCCAGATACTGCGAAAAGAACCAGCAAGCATTATGTGCCCAAGGTTTCCTCAAACTCTTTCAGGATGAGTGCGAGTGATCTCAATTTAAAATATCGCGGAACCTCAGCGCCATTCAGACCTGTTAAGTTCTTTGCTGACTCGAATAAGGGCAAGGTATCTGGTGCCACAGTGGTACCCGCCAAGGAACGCGGCAGATTGTTAGCCGCCAGCATTTTGGAGCGTCCTCGGTGTTGCGTGAGAAAGCCGGATTCCCCGTCCTCAGGGTCAGTGGCAGACGGGCCCACAAGATCCCGAAGATAACTAACCACCATATGTTGCACATCCAATGGCATTTGGCTGATCTGCAGCCCTTGAGTATCAACACATATTCCGGAACCGTTCTTTACCTCATTGGTGAGGTCATTCCAAAACTCGTCCTTGGGCTTTGCCTTCAGATCATCAATGCACTGCCTGTAGTGCTCTATTAGCGTCGTGGGATCTGCCTTAACCTGCGACCAGTCGAACTTTGGTACACCTGTGAGGGTGACCGTAACCGGTTTGGTTGTTCGTCCATCAACGGTTGCGGTGAAAGTAAAGGTATCTGGCGCTTCCATCACCTTTTTTAAATTAGGTACGTAAGTCACCTGATCGCCGACCAAAGTGAGCTTGCCGTCGGTCGGATTTTCGGTGACCGCATAAGTGATCACAGTTGTCTCATCGAGCGGCGGCTCGACAGCGAGCGTAACAAGCGCGTCTGTATGCGCAGCCACACCAACGGACTGTCTTTTAGCTCTAAATCTCGTGATGATCACGGTTGCCGGCGCGCCGGTGACGCCGTCTACTGTTGCAGAGAAGCTGAATGTGTCAGCCCCGATTTCGCCTGAGTTTGGCGTGTAAGTCGCCTGATCTCCGGTAATGCTCACAGTGCCGCCGGTGGGCTTCGTAACCACTGAAAAAGTGGCCAAATTACCGGTAGGCAACGCGGTTTGGGTCGCGAGTGTCAGGGTCGATGCAGAGGAAACGGGCACATCGGCCGAAAAGGCTTTGGCTGGATAAGTCGTTTTTGCGGGCACGCCAGGCACTACAGCGTTAATTTTGATATCTACGCTGGTTGCTGGGCTTGCACCAGAATCGTCGACTTTTACGGTATAGGAAAAGCTGTCTTTACCGACACTTGTCGGCGTGTAGATAAACACATTGGTCGCCCCTGCTTTGGGCACTAAGCTACCGTTGGTTACAGCGGAGACTACGGCTACGGTCTGAACTGCAGCTTCCGCAGGTGCTGGATGTGCAGCAAGTGTCAATTCGACACTCTCACCGACCGTTACTTCCGTACCAGCGATAGCTGCGGCTTCGAAGACAACTATGGAGATCTCAGCCGCCGCAGTCGTATTGTCTCCAACCGTCGCCGTGTACTTGACTGAATCAGTTCCAGCAAAACCTTGGTTAGGCGCGTATTTCCAACTGCCGTTTTCTTCGCTAGTGGTTCCTTTGCTCGCATCAGTAGAAATCGAGTAAGACACGGTCTCACCTACCTCTAAAGCCGGATCAGTTGCAAAAGGCAGCGCTAGAGAGCCGTCTTTTGCCACGTATTTCTTTCTCCCAACCGCTGTTCGAGTTTTAGAGAAAGTTCCGGTGACGCCCAAAACCACAACTACAAAGGCGACCACCAGCAAAACAATGAGGGCAACGAGCGCTCTGCCTTTAGTGACTCTTACGCCACACAATTTCGTTATAGATTTGGAACCGTCCTGCACATCTTTCGCACGTCTCGGATGATCTACATCTGCGAGTTGCCTGCCAACCTCGCGCGACATCGGTTGCAGTGGAACATCACCAAGCTGATTCGCTGCGTCTTCTTGAGTATCCTCTCTGAGCTCGTCTTGATGTTCTTGATGTGCAGGCGCGCCCGGCATAACTGAATAGCCAAAATGACTGTCGTAGATAGGTTGTGCATTTTGATCAAAACCGTATATCGGCTTGTTGGCGCTATCGTGGGCAACCGGCCTCCAAACCTGACCGGGCATATTGTCAGGCCGGGTAAGAGCACCATTTCTATCCACTAAACCCACATTAGAATAAATATTCTCGTTCGAATTTCTTGGCTTGTCGGGATCGTACAGGTTGCCATTTTCGTCCATGAGAACTCTGTCATAGATTGAATCCATCCGAGCATCATTGTTCGCCGCGCCGTGCACGCCAGCGTCATTGTCGTTAACTAGATCCTTCAAGCGATCGGCATCTCCACCCTGTGCTTGTCCGGCACGCTGGTGTTCGTGATGGGCACCCTGCTCTTGATGTCCTTCCTCTACATCGTGGGCTCTCTCACCTTGCTTATGATCTCTACTTTCTCTGTGTCGCCTAGCCATTCTAAATGCCCTGTCTCTTGGGGTAGTTGAAGTTTTTCCTGCTGCTACAGGTCGCTGATGAGTGCAGTAACGATCAAGTGGTCGGCACTCTGCTCAAAGTGCGTGGCGCAATACAAAGTTAGATGAAGGGTCGATTCCATACAGGTGGTGGCGTCTTTGTCGTCGCAACATTTGTCATAAAAATCAGACGCAGAGCCATGATCATTGGCTGATATAACGGCGCCACAGCTGCCGCTCATGTTGTTTTCTGCTGCGAGGTAAATGTGTGACTGGTCTTTGCCGCTACCTGCCAAACGCAGCGCGCATGTGCTACCAAAGAATGGCGTAGCGTCGCCACGAAAACGAAACACACCAACGGACGCAGCGTCTGCACCGAGGGCCCGAGCAGAGTCTATCCAGATGTCGCTATTTCCATCGTCGTCAAAACTGGCCACGCTCATGGTCTGTCCGAGAGTTCCTGGCGCAGACACAGTTGCCTGAGTGGTGAACGATGAATCTGTATACTTCTTAACGACGGGATAGACCCACATCGATGAGTGCTTGTACGTTACTGGGTCGGAAAGCTGTAACTCTGAAGCGGTCTGATTTATCAGAACCAAAGTCAGAGGTTTTTTCGTCATGCTTCCAGGTGTGGCAAGCATCGGCGAGCCCGGACTTACGTTTATTTGCTGACTAGAATCGACGGATTGTAATCCTGCACCACCAACAACAGTTCGCATCACTGCCAGCGAATCGCCACCTGTTTTCGAGTTCTTTATCAGGCTGTCAAGACAGGTTTTCTGCGCCGGATCTGCGGACGATAGCCACAGTCGCGGTACTTCCGTATATCCATCGCTCATCTCAATTCTTCCCTCGATATTGTGTACTTATCGCGAGG
>JALZVT010000154.1 GCA_023300545.1 Pseudomonadales bacterium | reverse complement strand
GCGTTGGCATTTTTTAATCGCTCAGCCGTGATGCTGGCATGGGCGTTGATGCTTGCGAGAAGAGCCATGCTGGTTAGTGCGGTCAAAGCGAGGTTGCGGATATTCAATATTTGGTAGCTCTCGGGGTTTATCAGAAGGGGTCAGAATAAATTCTGACCCCGTAGTGAGGCTGGGGGTCAGAATTAATTCTGACCCCTGCGTTCGCGATACGCAGCTTACACGCTCTATTGGTCTATGATCTTATCGCCCAAATACGAATTACCGAACAGATAACCCGTTATGCGTAACTCATTTACAGAGCATTTTTCTCTAGCCCAGCCGATTGTACAGGGACCCATGGGAGACATTGCCAGCCCAGAGCTGGTGGCTGCCGTGGCTAACTCGGGCGCGCTGGGGGTGTTGCCGATCTGGTCGTTGCCACTGGTGGCTGCGGCTAAAAGTATTGTGGCAACCCAGGTGCTGACGGATAAACCCTTTGCGGTCAATCTGCGCGCTGATCTCGTGCAGCGAGAACACATCGCGTTGGCGCAAGAACTGGGTGTGCATTGGCTGC
This sequence comes from Pseudomonadales bacterium, assembly GCA_023300545.1. Taxonomy (GTDB): domain Bacteria; phylum Pseudomonadota; class Gammaproteobacteria; order Pseudomonadales; family Azotimanducaceae; genus JALZVT01. Next base: position 32,095 of record JALZVT010000154.1, on the reverse strand, counting down.
ATCTGTTCTGGGGAGACCCTGCTCCGTCGTTGGTTGATGTGGACAGAACCAACGCCAAGCTGCGAATTCTGGCGACCGTTGGCGACGAGCGGGCGGCCGAGGTTGCGCTTGCTGCGGGTGCCGACGTGCTGTTTGCACAGGGTATTGAAGCGGGAGGACATGTGCTGAGCGAGGTGACGCTTGATCGCTTGCTTGAAGATGTTTTGCGCGTCGCCGGAGACACGCCGGTGATTGCCGCCGGTGGCTGCGTGACGGGTACAGATGCCGCACGGCTGATGCGCAATGGCGCTGCGGGTGTATTGCTGGGAACGCGCTTTGTCGCGAGTTCGGAATCTGCAGCGCATGACGAGTTTAAGTCAGCGTTGGTCGCCGCGGGAGACGATGCAACCACCCGTTCAGTGTGCTTCGATGACGGTTGGTCAAATGCACCGCATCGAACGCTCTCCAATGAAACGGTGCGGCGCTGGATTGAGGCGGGTAGCCCGGCCAGGGGTGGTCGACCGGGTGAGGGGGACGCCATCTTGGTAACCGCCAAAGGCCGTGCGGTTGAGCGCTATTCTGTTGCGCCGCCCTCCAGAACCATGACCGGTGATATCTCTGAGTCTGCGCTCTATGCCGGCGTTGGGGCAGGGAAGGTCACGGCGGTTGAGCCTGTGGTCGATATTGTTGCTGAGCTTAGTGCCCATATTGATGCGCTATTGACAGTCAGCTGATCAGCGGCAATTCTGAAAGGCGTGGAAATGTTGTTTCAGTCTTTTTGAGTTGTCACCTATGTCTACTAACAGTACACCTTCTGCCAATAGCTCTTCGAAGTCCGGTTCGTCCTCAGATCGTGCGGCGATAAGCCTCGACCCCAGTTCCGGTTTAAAGGTGTTTAACACCCGGGCGGCCAAGGCCAATGACAAGATTGCGGGCAAAGGCTATTCAACGATTAGCGATGAAAAGCTCAAGACGCTGCCGGAGGCCCCCGTAGGCGCGGTGTTTAATGCACAGGAGCAGGCCAAGTATCGCGAGTTTAAAGAAGCTCGTGCAGGTGCCGCCGATTACATGTCGATGGAAGGCGAGTTCAGCCGCTATTTGGAAGACGTGTATTCCGCTGACCCAGTCGAGCGCGAAGCGCTTACCGATGACTGTGAAATATTGGTTGTGGGAGCTGGCTTTGCCGGGTTGTTGCTCTGGTACAAGCTGCGCGAAGCGGGCTTTAAAGACGTGCGCTTTTGCGAGAAAGGCGGTGACGTGGGCGGCACCTGGTACTGGAATCGGTATCCGGGTATCGCCTGTGACGTCGAGTCATACAGTTATCTGCCGTTGCTTGAAGAGATGGGCTATGTTCCCAGCATGAAGTTTGCTGCTGGCTTTGAAATTATGGAGTACTGCCAGAGCATGGCAGAGAAGTTTGGGTTTTATGACCATTGTCTGTTTCACACCACGGTAGAAACAACCGACTGGAACGAAAGCACTGGTCGCTGGAGTGTTGCGACCGATCGGGGTGACCGTATAAAAGCCCGCTTTGTAGTGCTGGCAAACGGCATTCTCACGACGCCCAAGCTTGCTCGCATTGAGGGTATGGAGAGCTTCCAGGGCGAGTCGTTTCACACCTCACGCTGGGACTACAACATTGATCTTGAAGGTAAGCGAGTTGGCATAATCGGTACCGGAGCGACTGCTGTACAGGCCGTGCCTGAGTTGGCTAAAACGGTGAAAGAGCTCTATGTGTTTCAGCGCACGCCGTCGTCTATCGACGTGCGCGATCAACAGGCAACCTCTGACGAGCAGCGCGAGCAGTGGGCAACCGAGACAGACTGGGCAAAGAAGCGCCGGGCGCGGTTTGCGAAAATTTCCGAGGGCCGCTCTGCGCTCAAAGCAAACGAAGACTATCTGTCTGGTAAGGCAGATCATTTCCGTGAGCGTAAGCAGCACGCAAAGCCGTTATCACCTGAAGAACGCGTGCAAGCTCAGCTCGACTCTAACTTCAGAATTATGGAGCAACTGCGCGCCCGGGTAGATGCGATTGTGGAAGACCCGGTAACTGCGGCAGCGCTCAAGCCCTACTACCAATACGGCTGCAAGCGACCTACCTTCCATGACGAATATCTGCCCACATTTAACAAGCCTAATGTGCATTTGGTCGATACGGCGCCGCGCGGCGTCAGCAAAATCAACGAGTCGGGCATTGTCCACGAGGGGGTCGAATACCCACTTGACGTGCTTATCTATGCGACCGGCTTTCAATGGATGGCAACGTCGTCGTTCAACATGATTACCGGGCGTAATGGCCAAACCCTGCGTGACAAGTGGGAGGCGGAAGGCACCAAGACCTTTCTTGGCTTACACAGCAAAGGCTTTCCAAACATGTTTATCGTTACGGGTCCGCAAGGTGGCGGGGGTACGTTTAACTTTACCAACGCGATTGAGCAACACGGTGACTATGTGGTGTGGATGCTCAGCACGATGCGCGATACCGGCAACGGCATAGTGGACGTAAAGGCCGAACCTGAAAACGACTACGCGCAGCATTGCCGCGAAGCGGATGAGTTGACCCGCCCACTGCGCGACTGCATCACGTATTACAACGGTCATGGCGAAGCAGAAGCGGGCAGCCTTGCCTATTACGGTGGCGGCCAGTGGCATAAATATCGCGTGGCCGCCCAGGACTCGCTTGCGCCTTATGTGTTTGAGCGTGCGCCTGACCCAGCGACGAGTTCTTGATGGCTGAGCTGTATCACCGCTGAGGTAACACAAGACTCAGCACAAGCTGCGGTGCCCGACGCCAGCATCAGAGCCGGGTTACGGCTGCTTCGAAACCCGAACATCGCAAAAATGTTTGTGGCCTACATGGTGAGTTATACCGGTACCGCTATGGCGCCCATTGCGATGGCGTTTGGCGTGCTCGAACTCACGGGGTCTGCCCGTGACGCAGCCATTGTGATCGCTGCGCCAACGCTTGCCGCCATTGGTGTGCTGTTGGTCGGCGGTGTCATTGCCGATCGAACCTCTAGGCAGCGCGTTATCTACCTCAGTGAGACGGTATCGATGCTCGCGCAGTTTGGCATGGCTTGGCTGTTTCTCTCGGGTACCGCGACCGTGCCTGCGCTGGCCGCACTGATGGTTGTGCATGGCGTGGTGATGGCCTTCCACCAGCCAGCGGCGGTTGGGTTTATTGTTCAGTTGGTCGAAACCCATCAGTTGCAGGCCGCTAACGCGGTGCTGTCGATGGCTCGATTTGGTGCGATGGCAGCGGGGGCGGCCCTTGGCGGCGTGCTGGTATCGACGCTAGGGGCGGGCTATACGCTCGCGATAGATGCCGCCTCCTTTGGTATCTCTGCGGTGTTGGTGTTTACGCTTGCTCCCAAGCTGCAACGGCCGCCGGAGAAAGCCACCTTGCTCGAAGACCTGAAAATTGGCTGGCGCGAATTCACCTCGCGAACCTGGTTGTGGGTCATCGTTGCGCAGTTCTCGCTAATTGTTGCCTCAATGGAGGCGACCTTTGGTTTGATTGGACCGGCCTTCGCCCGTGATGAGATGAATGGCGCTCAGGACTGGGGGCTGATCGCGGCGGGGTTTGGTTTGGGTACGATGGTGGGTGCGCTGCTGGGTATTCGCCTGAGGCCGACCTATCCCATGCGTTTTGGGACGTTCTGTGTGTTTATCCTGGCGGGTATTCCGCTGGCTTTGTTGCTTGAGCTGCCATTATGGTCAGTGGTGTTCGCCGGTTTTGCGGCGGGTTGCGCGGGCCAGATATTTGGCATCATCTGGTACACGGCACTGCAGAAAAATGTTCCTGGCGAAATGCTGTCGCGGGTGAGCGCCTATGATCACCTGGGGTCGATTGGTTTGGCGCCGTTGGGTATTGTTGCGGCGGGCTACCTGTATGAAGTGGTGGGTGCGCAGGTCACTCTGAGCGCAGCGGTTGCCTTGATCGTTGTGCCCACGTTTTTGGTGTTACTGGTTCGAGACGTACGGATGATGACGGATAAGTGATCATTTTTTTGAGCTAAAAGGCTTTAACTAAGCTCCACAAGATATTGATTATAAATGATAATATATCCGAGAATTAGTCGAGGAGTGGGTTTTCGCTTACCTGCGTTGGGCTGGACACAATGCCTATGAAGACCCCTCGCAGCCTGCTGTTTGTGCCGGCCACTCGTCCTGATCGGTTTGCCAAAGCACTGGCAAGCGGTGCCGATATGGTGTGCATAGATCTAGAGGATGCGGTTGCTCCCCAAGCTAAAGACAGTGCTCGCCGGGCGCTTATAACGTTCGCTACTGAGCTTGTAGAATCGCCGCCTGGCGTTGCTGTTGGTGTGCGAATTAACCCGTTGGCGTCACCGCTGGGTATCGCGGACGCAGCCGCACTGCTGGCTGCTGACTTGGGTGGGCTGGCGTTTGTTATGGTACCGAAGATTGATCACGCACAGGTTGTGAGCTGGGCAGCCGAGGTGTTCCCGGAGCACTTGGCCATTGTGCCCATCATCGAGTCAGCTCGAGGGCTCAACGAAGCCCTCGAGGCCTTTGCGCACCCGCGGGTTAGCGCCGCTGTGTTTGGCGCCGTCGATTATTCGGTCGATGTGGGTTGTGATCTATCCTTTACCGCCTTGCTGACGCCGCGGGTGCAATTGATTAACGCGGCGGTCATGCACGATGTGACCTTGCTGGATGTGCCTTTCATCGACGTGCACGACCTGTCGGGGCTGCGCAAGGAGACGCTGCAAACCCGCGCCCTGGGTATGCGAGCTCGATCAGCTATTCACCCAACGCAAATTAGCGTCATCCACTCAGCCTTGGCACCGAGTGAAGCGGATGTAGCCCAGGCAAGGCGTGTTGTGGATGCGTTTGCCGATGCCAAGGGCGGCGTTGCCTTGCTGGATGGCAAGCTCATAGAATTGCCACTCATTAAAGCCGCACGACGAGTACTGGAATAACGCCCAAGCGTTAAACTTCTCCGGCCCACCTTTTGAGTGTGCGGTCTGTTCAGAGACTGGCCACTAGGAACTTCGATGGAAACCTCCACAGTCGTATTGCTGACGTTGATTCTCTACAAAGTGATTCTTATTGGAGTCGGTGTCTGGGCGAGCCGGCGCAACCGCACTGAAACTGATTTCTTTTTGGGTGGGCGGGGGCTCGGCCCCTTTGTGGCTGGCTTGTCGTACGCGGCAAGCACATCGTCGGCCTGGGTTATTCTCGGCTTTTCTGGCTTTGTTTATTCATTGGGTCTGGGAGCCCTATGGATGGTGCCCGGTATTTGGGCCGGCTACGCGGTGGTGTGGCTGTATTTTGGCGAGCGCCTGCGTAAGGAGTCGCTTGAGCAGGGGCAAATTACCCTTACCGATTTTCTGTTGCAGGACGCAAGCCCAACGCAAGGTTCTGGCTCGGCGGTTCAGCCCGGTATGCGCAAACTCGCGGCCATTGTTGCGGCGTTGCTGACGCTTGCCTGTTTTGTGTTCTACATCGCCGCTCAGTTTGATGCTGCTGGCAATGCTCTGGCGGCACACTTTGCGATCTCTGTTCCCCAGGCGATCGTGCTTGGTGCGGTTATTGTGCTGGTGTACTCCCTGCTGGGCGGGTTTTGGGCGGTGTCTGTTACCGACACCCTGCAGGCAATAATCATGCTGATAGTGGCGACCGGCGTGCCATTGGCTGCACTGCTGGCCGCGGGGGGTCCGGTGGAAGTCTGGCGCTCGTTGGCGCACTCCATGCCGGCTGATTACCTGAGTCTTAGCGGTGGCCATTCGGGCTTTTTGTGGCTCGGCTTTGTGGTTGGCCTGGTGGGGATGTCGTTGGGTACTCTGGGGCAGCCGCACCTGTTGAGCCGGTTGATGGCCGTACGCGGCGACGCCGAGCGCAAGACCGGGTTTCGTATCGCCATGACCTGGGGGGTGTTGGTGTATGTGTTTATGGCGGTGCTAGGGCTGAGCGGTCGGGTTTTGATGCCTGAACTCAGCAACGCTGAAAACCTGTTTTTCGAAGCCGCTGACAACTATTTGCCAGCCGTTTTGGCAGGGATTGTGATCGCTGCGACCCTGTCTGCCGTAATGTCTACGGTCGATTCAATCATGTTGGCGTCAGCCGGCGCTGTAGCGCACGACATGGGCGTAAACCGTCGATTTCCAGAGCATCAGTTGCTGGCGTCCCGGTTGGTTATGTTGGGAATTGCCGTGCTTGCTGTGGTGCTGACCCTGAGTCTGCCAGACAGTATCTTTAACCGGGTATTGTTCGCCTGGTCTGCGCTGGGTGCGGCATTCGGGCCACTTGTGGTTTGGCGGGTGATGGGGTTTCAGCTGTCATCAGCGGCTGCGCTGGTTAGCATGTTGGCCGGTTTTGCTATGACAGTGCTGTTCTATTGGCTTGGCGCGGCGCCCGCGACAACGTCGCTGTTGTCCCAGGCAGCGCACCTGCCAGGAGACCCGTTCGAGCGGGTGTTCCCCTGGCTGCCCTGTGTGTTGGTGCTGCTCACCATGAGCCGCAACAAAGTGACCTGACCGAGTTGTGCTGCACCAGAGCCCGCGCAGCTATTCGCTGCTCTGCCACACGCTACGGCCCTTGGAGATGACGGTGTTGATACTGCGGGTGTTGCGAATATCCTCCAAAGGATTGCGCTCGAGCAACACCAGATCAGCAATGTAGCCCTCGACGATCAAGCCCATCGTGCTGTCTTTGCGCACAAAGCGCGCGGGTTGCACGGTGGCTGCCTGCAGCGCATCGAGTTCCGAAAGACCGGCTTCAACCAGACGTTCGAGTTCAGTGTGCAGACTATAGCCGGGTAATGCGCTGCCGATCGGGGTGTCGGTTCCCGCGCCAATGGGGACGCCTGCCGCGTGCAGTTTACCCACCAGCTCAAGACTGAATTCGCCGTTGGCGGTTGGTAGAGAGGGGCGACGCTTGGCCCAGGTTTCGCTTTGTGTGAGCCAGCGGCTCTGGCTGTCTAATGGCAGACGTGCAATGGCGTCGCGCCAGTCGCTGCGGTCAAAGGGTTGGTAGAGCGCGCTGGTGTTCAGGCGCAACGTCGGCACTTGAATGGTGTTACGCAACGCGGCGATGACGGCGCTGCACTCTTCGACGTCAAAGCTTGCCAATGCCTGGGGCCGCTGGTCGGCGTGGATGCCGCCGCGTAGCGTGATGCCTGGAGTGGCGCCGGGGTTGAGTATTTTTTGGCGTCGGTCAGCGAGCAAGGTGGCGGTGTCGGCTGAGCAATCGAGTTCGATATTGCGCAGGTGCTCCATTGAATCGACCAGTGGCCCGGCTTCGCGAGCGGTCATCATGAGAGGCACGTGGGATGCTATTGGCAGGTTGGCCTCTCGCGCGGCACTGACTAAGGCCTTGAACACGTCGGGTTCAACCAGCTCGTAGGTTTTAACAAAATCGACGCCGGCTGCTTGCAGGCGGGCGATGTTAGCCCGAGCGCTGTCAGGTGTTGGGTTGGCCGTTCCTATCTCGGGTACTGCGTCGCCGTTGTAAACGACAGTGCCGCCATCTAGAAGAGGCCCACTGAAGAAAATTCGAGGCGCCACTGCATTTGCTGCTCGCCACTTTTGAACCTCGGGTAACAGGGCCGGCAACAAACCGCCGGTATCACGCACACTGGTTATGCCCCACGACAAAAACAGCTCAGGCATGGCGTTTGTTAGTTCGGGCTCATAAGTAATATGCACGTGCATGTCCCATAAGCCTGGAATCAGGTATTTGCCGGAACCGTCAATGGTCTGGCGGGCAGCGGGAGCGGTGGCGGTGCTGCTGGGTTCGACTGAGATTATTTTGTCATCGAGAATAAGCACGTTGTAGTTGCTGCGTGCGCCGTCGGCCGCATCGACAAGGGTGACATTAGTGATGGCGAGATCAGCGGTTTGCGCGCGCGCAAGGGCAGCGTCAGCGATGGGTGCCTGACATCCGCTCAGCGTCAAACTCACGGCTAGACTCAAGGCAATAATTAACCCACGCCCCCAGAGTGGAACGGCAACGTTAGAGGTGTTGGGGTCTATGGTGTTTAGCCTGTGCATGGTTTACTCCCGTTGGGTGAAGAGATCTGGCTACGTCGGGCGGCCGCTAGTTAGCTGATTCGGCCGGTCGGCTTGTTGCCATAATTTTATCAAGTTTAATCTGGGCTTGGTGGGTGTTTGTGAGGTCTCGCACCTCTATCATTTCGCACTCATCAATCACCATTTCGGTGATCGTCACCGGATATTGTTTGCAGTCATCCGGTCGATCGAAGTAGATCGCGCAGCTGTATTTGCGTTTGTGTGGTGGGCTTGTGCCGATATCTTCGAGCAACCACGGGCAGCGCGTTAGTGCGTCGCCGGTGGTGGGATCGCGCCAGATCTCGCCGTTGTGCACAAAGCGAGCGATCTCGGGACGAGCAGTCTCCCACCAGCTGACCTCGTCAGCGGTAGCGCTCAGTCCACCGTCTGCGTACTTGATGCAGCACTTGCCACATTGGTTGCATTCTTTCATTTAATTGTTCTTGGGCCATTCGCCGCAGGCGCAGATCAATGCTTGCGCAAATTTGGGCTCGTCAAGGTAGACTCCGGCGCCAGAAACCTCGGCCCTGATGGTGTGGGCATCCGTCGAGTTCCTGATGGTGGTGCTGTCGGTGCTGGCTGGCATTTCCATAGTTCCCTTGGCTCAAGCTCAGCATAGCGTTTTTCGAGTGTCACAGTCCGCCTAGCCCGCCCAGCCCGTAATGCAGAACAGATTCAACCTAGATGCAGGATATCTGCGAATGAATGATACCAACCCAGACGAGCGCGGCGGCTTTGAAACGCTGGCGTTAATGAGCGCTCAAATTGAAAATGTGAAGTCGCTCGGCTATGAGCGCATGACCGAGATTCAGGCCAAGGCGCTGCCGCTAGTGCTTGACGGCAAAGATGTGCTGGGTCGCGCGAAAACAGGCAGCGGTAAAACCGCTGCATTTGGGCTGGGTTTACTTGAGGCGATCAAGCCGAAGAACTTCAAAGTGCAGGCTCTGGTGTTGTGCCCGACCAGGGAATTGGCCGAGCAGGTAGGCAAGGAAATTCGCCGATTGGCGCAGGGCATTCCTAATGTCAAATTGATCACGCTGTGCGGCGGTAAGCCGATCGGCCCACAGAAACAATCGCTGCAACATGGTGCGCACATTGTGGTGGGTACGCCCGGGCGGGTTCTAGACCACCTGCGTAAGCGCACGTTGGATCTTCGCTCGCTTGCCGTATTAGTGCTTGATGAGGCTGACCGCATGCTTGATATGGGGTTCTCCGAAGATATGGAGGCGATCGTTGAGCAGGCGCCGAGGCAGCGGCAAACGCTGATGTTTTCAGCAACCTTTCCCAGCTCTATCGCGCGAATCAGTCGCGCTATGCAGACAGATCCCGTTAGTGTGACCGTAGATGCCGAACACGCCGCAGGTGTGATCGACCAGCTGTTTTACGAGATTAAAAAGAATGAGCGCGAGGGCACTCTGCTTGGGTTGATGGAGCACTACCAGCCTAGTTCCGCCGTGGTGTTTTGCCAGACTAAGGTGCAGTGTGCTGAGGTGACCGACCTATTAAACAACCGTCGTGTCGAGGCGGTGGCGCTGCATGGCGATCTGGATCAACGGCGTCGTGACTTGCAGCTGGCTCTGTTTGCTAACGGCAGCACAGCTGTGTTGGTCGCCACTGACGTCGCGGCGCGCGGGCTTGATATCAAATCATTACCGATGGTTATCAACTACGAATTGCCGCGTGATCCAGAGGTGTATGTGCACCGTATTGGTCGTACTGGCCGTGCTGGCGAGCAAGGCATTGCGCTGAGTCTGTTTACCGAAGCTGAGCAGCAGCGGGTGAAGGCGATCGAGGAGTATTCCGGAACCCCTTGCCTGATTGATGTGCCGGCCTCCCTTGACCGTCAACCTGATTTTCAGCTTAAGGCGGCGATGGGCACCGTCCAAATCGAGGGTGGGCGGAAGTCGAAGATTCGCCCGGGCGACCTCTTGGGCGCGCTAACCGGGGATGCCGGGCTGCAAGGCTCGCAGATTGGCAAAATCGACATTCAAGACCACTACGCCTACGTTGCAATCGAGCGCGGGGTTATACGTGCGGCGCTAGACTATTTTGCCGATGGCAAAGTGAAAGGTCGGTCAGTGCGAGCCCGACGAGTGAGCTAACCTCGCTCACAGCTTGCTCACAAATCCGCCGCGGCGCGGTTTGGTGACTGGGCTACAATAGCGGGCTGCTTAGAAGGATTGCCTGATGGCCGAACAACGCTCTGCATTCACCCGGGTGCCAGCCTCAGTGGTGATACTCAAGGTAATTTCTTTTTTATTACCAACCGACTTTCTGCGCACCTTTGTCTATCTGAATCTGATCAAAAAGCCGCGGAGTTTTTTGCGTACCACCATCAACAGCTTCTATCGTATGGATCACATCTACGATGTTCTGAGCGAATTCAGCAGCACCTACAAAGGCAATTTTACGGTGCTAGAGTTTGGTGTTGCGTCGGGCTATACCTTTACCAAAATGCTCTACGCGACCAAATACCTTGGGGTGTCTGACCGTTTCACCGTGCACGGATTTGACAGCTTTGAGGGTATGCACGAAACCTCTGAGCGCGCGGATAAAGACATTGTTACCGATGACAACTGGGCTGTTGGTCAATTCAAGTTCAGCCGCGAAGGGTTGCACGACTATTGCGCGGAAAAGTACGCCAACTTCAAGCTGCACAAAGGTATGTTTGACGATACTCTGTCTGAAGAAATGCTGGCCGAACTGAGTGAGAAGCCACCCGTTCTGGTGTGGATTGACTGCGATTATTACACCTCAGCGCGCTCCGCGATGGAGCGGCTTATTCCCGTATTACCCAATGGCTGTGTGATCTATTTTGATGAGCCGGAGTTTAATTATGGCTCGCGTTTCACTGGCGAAATGCGGCTCATTCATGAGATTAATCGAGGTCTATACGGTGAGCAGATAGAGCTCGTACTCGACCCTGAGCTGTCGCTCAACTCGAGCCGAATATATCGTTTTATCAATGCCGCACGCGACGCTGTGTACGAGCCGTATCGAAAAATAAACTCAGCGGAATTCTCTCGGCCCCGAGGCAACGACTCACCGTTGCCCTGAGAGTTTTGCAGGTTGCGCTTGCGTGGCCTCGGGCAACCCGCGTAGCACATACCAAAGCCCGGGCAGCGATGTAGCGAGTTCAATGAGCAGGCTGGCCACTCCCACCAGTACCAGTCGCTCTGGATCGGCACCCAGTGGTAGAAACAAGGCGAGCAGTATGCCTTCGCGTACACCCAGGCCACCAATTGAAATGGGTGCGATGATGACAATCACCACAATGGGTACGTAGACAAAGCCAAGCAGTGGATCAATGCCGACGTTGAACGCATAAAACAGCGCAACGATCGATAGGCAGCGCAAGACTTGGATGACCAGTGACAACCCCAGTAGCTCGGTGAAGCTGCGCGATAAGCCGATGTTGTTCGCCATAACAACAAACAATCGGTTTAGGCGATCGGGTAGCTTGAGTGCCGGTAGCACCTGTGTGCTGATTCGTTTGGCAAAGACGGTGGCAAAGGTCGCGCCTGCGAGCGCCAGGTAAAACGCCCAGTTGAGTGCGTCGGGCAGAGTGTCGCCCACCACCAGCAGTGCAGCCACACCCACCGGCAGAATGGCTACAATGCCAAAATACTTGTCTAGCAGCATCGCTGAGAGCGCCGCTACGGGTTTGTTAAACAGGCTGTTGAGCTGTACGCCGCGCACGGCGTCCTGGGCGATACCGCCGGGCAGAACAAAGCCTGCAAGGGAGCTGGACATCAGGATTGCGAAGGCGGCGTGGTAGCCCGGAAACAGATCAAACTGCTGGGCCGCGCGTTGCAGGCGCAGTGCCATGGCGAGGCGTACCGCGATAATGAAAAACGCGGAGACCAAGCAAGCCAATAGGTCCGCTTCTTGCAGAATAGGGGCAAATTCAGTGAAGTCGACCTGTTGCACAATCAGCACCACCAGAACGATGGCTCCGATGATTCGCAGCAACAGTCGCAGACGGTGCCCAAGCGATGGCTCGGCCGCTGCGTTCGGCAAGGGCGGTGGAGGCTTTGTGCTGGGGGTTGGGGCTTTGATGAGGCGAGGCAACAAACAGTCGGTTAGGGCAAATATACGCGATTGTTTCTAGCGAGTCGGCCTGTGGTCGTCATTGGTGTTGGAGGGAATGTGCGGGGTGTCTCAACGTGCCGACAGAAGCGCTAGAAATACCAATATCTGGCCTGATTTTGAGCTTTACCACCAATTTTAACCGTCCAACCTCAACTGTAAGCGCGATTCAACAACTGTTTACGAATACGGTCTTGAGTCGCGAAGATAGGTCACTCATTCTGTCCGGCCTTAGTTTGTTCCGCGGCTGTTTGTGACTGACTCTGCCTCTTCTTCCTCTTCCAATACACCCCCTAAGCCGTCTGAATTTTGGTCCGGTCGCCGAGTTGTGGTCACGGGGGCGGCTGGTTTTACCGGTCGACATCTGGTTGCTGCGCTGGCTGCTGCTGGCGCGCTAGTGTGTGCAGTGTTGCGGCCAGGTGGTTCGACTGCCGAGTTTTCGGCGGGCGTTGAGGTGGGGTTTGCAGACTTGCGCGACGCGCAGGCGTGCGATGCCCTGTTACAGGCTGGGGCTGACACCATTTTTCACGTAGCGGCCGTGTTTCGCACGGTGGGCGTATCTCGAGAGTCGCTGTTCGAATCCCATGTCGGCGCCACCCAGAATCTGCTGCGAGCAGGGCAGCGGGCTGGTATTCGGCGGTTTGTGCACGTGAGTACAATTGGTGTGCAAGGACCTAACCCGCCGCCAAATGCGACCGAAGAGGCACCTGCCGCACCGGCTGACGACTACCAAATCACCAAATACGAGGGCGAGCAGGCGGCACTTAAGCTGGGCCAGTCCCTTGGTATTGAAATCGTTGTGGTTCGGCCCTGCGCTATTTACGGTGCTGGAGACGATCGGTTTTTGAAGATTATTCGACCGATCTCAAAAGGTCGGTTCACCATGATCGGGGCGGGTGCTGGGCATTTTCATCTGGTGCACGTCGATGACCTCGTGCGCGGCATCATGCTGGCTGGACTGGCGCCAGAGGCGCCTGATCAAGTTATAACGTTGGGCAGCGAAGACGTTCCTACGCTGCGTAGTTTTGTTGCCCTGATTGGTGAGCTGACTGGCGGTGGAAATTTGCCGGTTACAGTGCCATACAGCCTGGTCTACGCCGCCGGCTATCTGTGTGAGAAGCTCTGCGGACTTATTGGCGTTGAGCCACCGTTGCATCGGCGCCGAGTGAAGTTCTTTGGTAGCGACCGATCGTTTGATTTGAGTCGAGCCAAGGCATTGTTGGGCTATGAGCCGAGCGTGACCCTAGCAGAGGGCGTTGGTGGTTTGGTGCGCTGGCACCGTGAACGCGGTGACATCAGCTAGACCGGCAGACCTTATTACCGGCAGCCCCTTACGCAAACAGAATCAGGCTCGGTCAGGTGTGGATCGAGCCGAGTCAGAAGCGCTGTCGTTGGTTGCCTTAGTCACGGTCATGAGCCGGTAAATCTCCAACATTTCGCGTCGAAAGATCTCGGGTGAATGTCGTTTCTGGATCAGGCATTTGGCGTTGGCCGCTAACCCTTCGCGCAATCCGGGGCTTTTAATAAGGGTTGCCATGGCGTCGGCCATAGCCCCTGATTCGGGCGCACACAACAAGGCCTGTTTCGAGTTAACTACCTGAGTATGTGTCTGTAGTGCTGTCGCGAGCACCGGAACCCCGGAATCGAGATAGCTGTAGAGCTTCAATGGGGTGTTGGTGCCCTGGGTGCGTGGTGATAGCAGTATGTCGGCCTTGGACATCAGAGCCTTCAACATGCCAACAGGTTGTGGACCCAGGAAAAAGCAGCACTCGCCAACACCAAGTTGATCGGCAATGGTTTGGTAGGCCGCAATGCGAGTGTCGTCGCCGCCGACTATGACAAGCGCGGTACTGGTTGTTGGGTTGGTTGTTGATAATTGTGCGAAGGCGCTCAGCATTAGATCGATGCCTTGGTAGGTTTCAAGGTTGCCGATATACATCATGACGCTGCTGTGTTGCTCGCGTATCTGATCCAGCTCAACAGGTGTCTCAAGTTCTACCGTGGTGTAGTAGTCGAGGAGTGACACGTCTTTGACAACAAATACATTGTCCGACCGAATGGGTAAGACAGCGCTACGCAGGCTGTCGCACATAGTGACGACGCCCCGGGCAAATCGAGTTGGTAGTGATTCGATGGCCCAGAGCAGCTTGTCGAATGGCTTGAGCCAATGGAACCGATCGGTAATCTGGGTGGTCATGCGCGAGTCCATATCGCTCAGGTAGGGCACACGAAACAGGACGCGCAAAATGAGCGCTATAAAGCTGCTTTCTTCGACGGCGTGAACCAACGTGTAACGGTTAGTTGCTACTAGCCGAATGGCTTTACCCAGCATCAGGACATCTAAGAAGATTTTTTTAGCGGACAAGCCCGCTCTGGCGGGACGGCTGCTCAGGCGGCTGCCCACTCTGAAGGTGCGCAAACCTTTATACAGTCTGTCAGCGCCACCAGGGAAGGTCAGCAGGTCGACCTCATGGCCAGCCTCACTTAGCGTTGCTAGCGTCATATCGACGGCAATGGGCGTGCCGCGATCGATGTAGCAAGGCTGTGGGGCGAGCATAAGCAGTTTCACGGGGCAAAGCTCCGCGTGCTGCTTGTGCGGCTCGACTGTCGGCAATGTGCCAACGCCAGCTGCTGATGGAGGGCAGTTTTCATGATCGTAAGTTTAGACCAGCGCGAGGCTGACAGGGGGGAGGATTGTCTGTCATATGTGATTGCGGCTGCCATGGCGGTTCGACTTATCAGGTGTTTAGACATTTGCTCGCGGTGCTAAGCAGATTAGGATGGGGGTCAAACCATCTAAATCGAGAGAGACATGACCGAATATATAGCTCCAGCAATCGACTGGGTTCGCAAGCAGGTTGAGCTGATCGAAAGCAGCGGCGGCAAAGAGGGCACTACCCTGCTCGATACCGGCATGCCCTGCATACTGGTCACCCACATGGGCAACAAGTCTGGCGCCATTCGCAAGATTCCCCTGATGCGGGTGAAAGTCGACAGCAGTTATGTGCTGATCGGCTCGATGGGCGGTCAACCGCAGAACCCGGTGTGGGTCTACAACCTGCGTGCCAATCCCGATGTTGAGATTCGCGATGCGACTGATGTCTACAAAATGCGGGCGCGGGAAGTGAGTGATGAAGCGGAGCGCGAGGCGCTATGGAGCGTGAGTGCCGCAGCATTTCCGCCCTACAACGACTACAAGGCCAAGACCGATCGCAAAATTCCGGTCTTTGTGGCTGAACTGGTCTAGCCACTAACCGCCCAAATCGGCCACAATCCTTGGCAGGGAAATCTGTTAGGAGTGAGCGATGAAACTTGGGTTGGGCATAGGGCCATTGGGGCCTGCTGGTGGCGAGCGAATTATTTCGCTCGCCAAAGACGCGGAAGATCTTGGTTACGACACCATTTGGTGCCCTGAGATCTATGGCGCGGATTGTTTTACGCCGTTGGCCTGGGTGGGTGCGCACACCTCCAAAATCAATCTTGGCACGTCGATTATGCAAATTTCGGCGCGGACGCCCGCTAGTGCGGCCATGCACGCCGTGGCGCTCGACTATCTGTCAAACGGGCGTCTAATTCTTGGCATTGGCGTGTCTGGTCCGCAGGTGGTTGAGGGCTGGTACGGTCAGCCGTACCCGAAACCCTTGGCGCGAACCCGAGAGTGGATTGAAATCTTCCGCAAGATTGTTGCCCGGGAAGAACCCGTTGCTTTTGATGGTAAGCACTACCAACTGCCGTTAGATGGCGGCACCGGTCTCGGTAAGCCGCTCAAACTGATTCAACACCCTATCCGTGATCACATCCCGGTTTATCTGGGCGCTGAAGGGCCAAAAAATGTCGCCATGAGTGCAGAGTTGTTCGACGGCTGGATTCCGATGTTCTTGTCACCACAAAAAATGCACAGCCAATACGCCGACATGATGAAAATTCGCACACCGGGTTTTGAAATTGCAGCGGCTATTCCTGTTGTGATTGACGACGACATTGATCGAGCGCGTATGCAGATTAAGCAGAATGTTGGTTTTTATGTGGGCGGTATGGGGGCTAAAGAATTCAACGTGCACAAAGACCACGTTGGTCGAATGGGTTACGCCGATGCGGCTGATGAAATTCAGGATCTGTTTATGGCGGGTAAACGCGATCAAGCCTTTGCGGCAGTACCTGATGCGCTGATTGACGAGATTTCGTTCTGCGGGCCAAAAGAGCGCGTGCGTGAACTGTTGCCAGCGTGGAAAGACAGCCCCGTAACTCAGCTAAACATCGGTACGGCAGATAGAGACGTGCTGCGATTTTTTGCCGAAGAACTGTTGTAAGTCGGAGTAGGGCATGGCGAATCAAGAAGAGACTTTCGATGCCGTAATCGTCGGTGCCGGCTTTGCCGGGTTGTATATGCTGCATCGACTGCGCAATTTGGGCCTGTCGGCGGTGGTGTTTGAGCAGGGCGATAACGTCGGCGGCACCTGGTATTGGAATCGTTACCCCGGAGCTCGCTGCGATGCCGAGAGCCTTGCGTATTCGTTTTCCTTCTCAGAGCAGCTTGAGCAGGACTGGGCGTGGAGCGAACGATACGCGACCCAGCCGGAAATTCTCGCCTACGCCGAGCACGTGGCCGACCGCTTTGATCTGCGTCGTGACATTCGTTTTGACTGCCGAGTTGAAAGCGCTGTTTTTGATGAGGTTGCGAACCGTTGGCAGGTGAGTTCGGAGCGCGGCGATCGTATTAGTGCTCAGTTTTGCATTATGGCAACGGGCTGTTTGTCGGTACCGCAGCGGCCGGACATTGCTGGGCTGGACGATTTTGCGGGTGATCTGCATCAGGCCAGCCTTTGGCCTCATGAGGGTGTCGACTTTACCAACAAGCGGGTTGGTGTGATTGGCACCGGCTCTTCTGCGATACAGGCGATACCTGTGATTGCAGAACAGGCTGGCAACCTTACTGTGTTCCAGCGCACTCCTAACTTCAGTGTACCGGCTGTAAACGGCGTGCTCGACCCCCAGTGGGTGGCGCAGTTCAAGGCGAACTATCGGGCGCACCGAGCGAACCATAAGCAAGGCTTGGGGCAGGGCTTTGGCGATCTCGAGATCGAACCCAAAGAACAGGGGCCGGTAGCGATGGCTGGTGCAGAACTGACAGACGCGCAACTGCAAGCGGTGTTAGAGAGTTATTGGCAAACCGGGGGGGCGCGTTTTATGGGCGCCGTTGGCGACGCTATTGTTAGCGAAGAAACCAACAGAGCGTTTGCCGATTTTGTACATGCAAAAATTCGCGCTACGGTGAATGATCCTGCCGTTGCAGAGGTGCTGTGCCCCCAGAATCACCCTATTGGCAGCAAACGGATTTGCGTCGATTCGGATTATTACAAGACCTACAACCGTGCCAACGTGCAATTGGTTGATGTAGCGGCGAGCCCCATTCAAAAAATCACAGCGACAGGCGTGCAGGTTGATGGGGATGTGCACGAACTTGATGTGCTGGTGTTAGCGACTGGGTTCGACGCGATGACGGGTGCGTTATTGCGCATGGATATTCGCGGTGTAGCAGGCGTGACGCTTGCTGACAAATGGGCCGCGGGGCCGGTTAGCTATCTGGGCTTGACCGTTGCCGGTTTTCCAAACCTGTTTACGATCACGGGCCCC
This sequence comes from Pseudomonadales bacterium, assembly GCA_023300545.1. Lineage (GTDB taxonomy): Bacteria > Pseudomonadota > Gammaproteobacteria > Pseudomonadales > Azotimanducaceae > JALZVT01. Next base: position 14,360 of record JALZVT010000154.1, on the reverse strand, counting down.
GGAAGCCCGTCTGTGTTGAGCAACATGTTGGTGTCGATCGAGCAGCATGTTGATTGGCTGGCCGATTGCATAGCGCATATGCAATCGCAGCAGCTTGCTCGAATCGAAGCCGCGGATACTGCGCAAAGCCAGTGGGTTGCGCATGTGAATGAAATCGCTAACGCAACGCTGTTTCCGAAAGGTGGCTCCTGGTACTTGGGGGCCAATGTGGCAGGCAAGCCGCGTGTGTTTATGCCTTATGCGGGTGGCGTTGGTGCCTATCGTGAATTCTGTGATGCGGTGGCCCAGGATGACTACCGCGGCTTTGAGTTCGCCTGAGTCAGAAAATCTGGTGACTACAGGCCCAGCATCGCGCCAAGCGGAAAGGGTTGTTCGTTGAGCAACAGTTCGCCGTTTTCGTAGTTAAGGGCGGCGCTGATCGTGTCGTCGCTACGCAGCAGCATGCCTTGCTGCACCAGAGTTTCGATCATGATGGGGGCTTGAGCCGCTGCCATTTGGCTGATCTGCTCCGGTGGAATTTCCTGTTGATCGCCTAGTGCCGCTTGAAGCTGACTCTGTGTGCCGGTAACCGCAATCAGCGTTGCCATGTTTTCACTCAGTGTAAGCCCGGCCTTACCGCTAACCATTTGCAGCCACAGCGCAGGATCTAGCGCGTCAAACGCATCGATTGCTGGCAGGTTGCTGCCGTTTAACTTGATAGCGAGGTTGGCGAGTAGTTGCTCGCCGCTGGCAGTCAGTTTTATGGGGTCGAACGAGATGGTGGGTGACTTACTGAGAAACTCATGTGCGATGGCTGTTGCCTTGGCCAGCAGTTGTTGCTGTTCTTTGGGTTCTAGTGCTTGCACGGTGGCGAAGTCTTGCATTAGCTCATTGTATTGTTCGAATCCCAGCGCGGACACTTCGTCTAGGGTGACCTTTAGTTCGATGTCAGAGACTGACTCTTCGGCGATGGCTATCTCGCCAGCGCGATACGATATCTGCATGTTGAGCGTTTCTTTGCTCTCGCCATGCTTGATGTCCGACGCCACGGTTAAATCTTGCATAGCCAGATTTACCGGCTCGTCATTGCTGCGGTCGCTAAGCATTATAGAGCCAACCGACATAGAGGCTGTGCCAATTCCCATCGTCTGGGAAACAAGGCTGGAATCGGCTGCCGTTGTGAGGGCGGTCAACGAAAACTCCGACTGGTCGTCTTTGATTGCCAGCTCATCAAGACGCGCGCTTAACTCGATATGTCCGCCGTCGCCGCCGAGAGCGGAATAATTACCCTCGCCGGTTGCACCCGAAAAAATCAGTTTGCTGGCGAGCGATGCTTCGGGCGAGTTGCCGCCATCGTTTTGCCCCGTGTTTGCGCTCGCGGGTATCTCGAAACTAAACGCCGTGTTGCCCAGTAAACTGGTTGTGCTCTTGCCTTTGACAAGATGGGGCATCTTTGCCTGCGTCAGAAACTCATTAAGTTTTGGGTTGTTTTCGCTTTCTGTGGTTATGGAGCGATACAAGCCTAAGAACGGACCATCAAGCAGCCCGATTGGTCCGTGACTTATGTCGCTAACCATCTCGAAAGGCGACAAAAGTTCCAGCAGTGATTCATCGAGCGTTTTGTCGTTGTTGTTGTCGTCGTCGGCAACGGCCGACTCAATCATTTCAAGGTACTCGTCGGTGAAGCCTGCTTCGTAGCGCACTCTGCTACTAAACCAGCCGCGATCGTACTCGGCGATTGTAACGGCCATCACCGGGTTGTTGCTCGTCAACTCGAGCTGAGTCTCGATCTCATTTTGTGCCAGTTGGCCCAACCAACCCGGCAGGCCGAGCAGGCCGAGTAGTGCGATGATAACCGCCACTAGAATGAGCTTTTTCATTTGAGACTACCTTTGATCTTCCGTGAATTCAGGAGGTGACGGGCAGTGCTTGGTAGCGGTGCCAGCCGGGCAAAGCTTGCAGTTCAAGCTGGCTTTCGTCTACAGCAAGTCGAAAATTTGGGAGGCGCTTCAACAGATTATTGATGCCCAGTCGAGCTTCGGCCCTTGCGAGATGGGCGCCCATGCAAAAATGAATGCCATGGCCAAAGCCAAGGTGATGGTTAGGGGTGCGAGTAATGTCGAAACTTAGTGGGTTGTCGAAGACTCGGGGGTCGTGATTGGCCGCGCCAAACAGTGGCATTACCGGCTTACCTTTGGGGATGGTGATGCCATGCAGGGTCACATCTTCGATGGCGTAAACCGGCTTGGTGCTTTGCACCGGTCCACGGTGGCGGAGGATCTCTTCGACCGCGGTATTTATCAGCATGGGGTCGCGTTGTAACTGGTCGAGTGATTGCGGGTTTTGCAGCAGCGTTAAAGCGCCGTTGGTGATCAGGTGCACGGTGGTTTCGTAACCCGCAATGATGAGCAAAAATACCATGGCGAGCAGTTCGTCTTCGGAGAGCTTATCGCCGTTGTCTTCTGCCTGAATCAGACCGGTTAGAATATCATCGGCCGGGTTGTTGCGTTTATCGTCAATCAGCTGTCGCGTGAAGTCGACAACCTTGGGCATATCAAAGAACAGCGTACGGAACATTCGCAAGCCGCTAAAACCGTCACTGAGCACGCGAAACATGGTCTGAAACTGTGGCATTAAGGCGTGTGATACACCCATCATGTCAGCAATCATGCGCACGGGGATTTTTAACGCGTAGTCAGCTTGCAGGTCAAAGTGTTTGCGTTGTGCGAGTTCGTCAAGCAACTCGATGGAGTAGCTATCGATCTTCGTTTCGAGTTCGGCAATGGCCTGGGGGCGAAAGGCGCTGCGAACCAGATCCCGGAGCCGGCGATGATTCGGGTCGTCTTCCTGAATCATGCTTTCGATAACCGGGCGTAGTGATTTGGGTACTGGAAATGGAAAACGGCTGCCGCCGGTGGCGGTGCTGCGATTGCGGACAAAGCGCGGATCTTTTAGTAACGCCGTGCAATCTGCATAGCGCGCGAGCGTAAATACCTTCAGCACCGAGATCTTGGCCTTGTGCACCGGACGCTGTTCGCGAATCTGTTCGTAGACCGCAAACTTATCCTGCAAGAAGGCCTTGCTGGAAAAATCCAGCGGCTTGTCGATGTCAAAGGCGCTCATTGCCGTTCCGCTTTTATCGACAACATTAGCTGCTTCGAAGGAGGCGCCCTGGGCGGGCTCCGGTGTCTGTGTCGTTGATTCGGGTGCGAACGCCGTTGACCCAGGTACCGATGTAGCCAGATGCACCTTGCAGGATACGGTTGCCTCCAGCAGGAAGGTCACTGCGAACTTCCATGGTGCCCAGTTTTAGATTGGCGTGGTCGATCAGGTTGAGGTCGGCGCGCTTGCCGACGGCGATCTGGCCGCGATCATGAAAGCCGTAGAGTTCTGCGTTGTTGAGTGTTTGTTTGTGCACAATCAACTCCAAAGGCAGCTTTTCGCCCCGGCTGCGATCGCGGGCCCAGTGAATCAGCTGGTACGTCGGGGCCACACCGTCAAAGATGAGGTTAACGTGGGCGCCCGCATCAGACAGCCCGGTAATGGTGGCGGGGTGCTGAAGCATCTCGGAGATGACATCGTGGTTGCCTTCGACGTAGCTCGCACCTAGTAAAATGGCAAAGCTTTTGCCATTCTTTTCGAGCAGGTAGTCATACATGTAGTCGTGGATGTCCTGGTTCTTGGCGGCTGCGCGGGAGGCAAATGCCGTGGCCGGATCCGGCTCGTAATCGACAGGATTCTCCAAAGGATGCAAATGCTCCGCAACTGTTGCAAATAATTGATGCAGCGTGGCCATGGGGTTCGACCCAGTGACGGGTTCATCGTCTTCGGTCAGTATGGCCTGCTTGATGGCCGGCTTTTGCATTTCGGCAACACGCTCGGCTAACGGCAGATGCTTCAGCCCGATATAGGTAGGGCGGTTTTGAAACATGTGGTACGTCGCAAGGCTTGTGACCAAGCCAATCGGGCGTGAGGCAATCTGTGGTCGAACATTCAAGCCTTCCGCATTGGCCGTGGCTGCGCGGGAGAGCACTTCGCGCCACACATCGGGATGTTCGGGCACCTGAACCTGGGTGAAGGTCATGGGGCGGCCACTGGCCTGGGCGATGCGTTTGATCATTTCGAACTCTTCGAGGGTGGTCTGCTTGTCGCCGCCAAGCGGTAACATGTCGCCAGCCGCTGCCGCAGGGATGAGTTCGAATACCCCTTTGCCCGTGTTTTGCATGCCGCCCGCAATGGCAATGAGCTCCGCTTCTTCAGCGAAGGTGCCGGGTACTTCGTTGCCGGTAACAGAGCGATGACCGATGGTGCGAGAGGTTGAGAAACCAACCGCGCCGGCTTCGACAGCCTCTTCGGTTAATTTTGCCATTGCGGCCATGTCATCTGCAGTAGCGGGCTCGTGAGCCAGCCCGCGCTCACCCATAACAAAGAAGCGTAGAGCCCCGTGAGCGATCTGGGCGGAGATGTCCAACGTGTATTGGCGTGTGTCGAGGTAGTCGAGGTAGTCGGGGAAGCTTGCCCAGGAGCCCCAGGGCATGCCTTCGTACAGAGCGGTGCCTGGGATGTCTTCCACGCCTTCCATAAGCTCTATGAGTTCTTTTTCGCCGCCCGGTGCTACGGGCGCGAAGCCGACGCCGCAATTACCCATAACCACGGTGGTGACGCCGTGAGAGAACGACGGGTCAATTTCGTCGTCCCAGGTGACCTGCCCGTCATAGTGGGTGTGAACGTCTACCCAGCCCGGTGCCAGCAGGGCGCCCTTGGCGTCGATGACCTCATTAGCACTGGCGTTGATGGGCGCATCGGGGGTGCCAATGGCGGCAATCTGGCCATCTTTTATGGCCACATCGCCGATGAACGGAGCCGCTCCAGTGCCGTCTACGATAGCTGCGCCGGTGATTAGTGTGTCGTACATGCTCATTTCCCTTGGTGTGTTCCCTGTGGTTGATAATACATAGCTTTAGCGAATTTGCCGGTATTGGGCAGACGCGCTACCTTGAGGGCGATAACCTGAGATCAGAAACCGTCGAGGAGAGACCATGGCCGAGAGTGAAATGTACCGCGAAGGCGCCAATGAGGTGCCCGATTGCCGGGGCGGGCTTGAGAACCTTGATGAAGAGCACGCGTACCTGATTGATGACATAGAGGGTGACGTGCCTGCTGATTTGCGCGGTACCTTCTTTCGCAATGGGCCAGGGCGGCAGCGCATTGGTGACTCCCAATACGGGCACTGGTTTGATGGCGACGGCATGCTCTGCTCGTTCTCCTTCCAGGACAGCGGCGTACAGTTTCGCAACCGCTATGTGCGCACTCCCAAATACATCGATGAAACCAAGGCTCAAGCCGTGCAGCACCGCGGTTTTGGTACTCAGGTGCCAGGTGGGCTGCGCAAGAACTTTCTTAAACCACCGGCGAACCCGGCTAATACCAATACGATGTGGCACGGCGGGCATTTACTTGCTCTCAATGAAGGTGGCAAGCCATGGGCGCTTGACCCGGCCACGCTTGAGACAAAGGGTGAGTTCACCTACAACGGTAAACTGAAGGGGCCCGAGGTGTTCAGTGCCCACGGCAAAGTGCACCCACGTACCGGGGACTACATTAACTTTGGCGCCGGTATTTCAGGTATGGGGTTAAAAGGCCCCAAGCCTTGTCTGCATATTTATCGGATTAACCCTGAAGGTAATCTGTTTAAGCGTGCATCTGTACCGATGGCGAACTTTCCGTTTTGCCACGACTTTGCACTCACGAATCGCTACGCCATCTTTTTCACCGGTAGCATTGTGTTTGGCAACATGCTGCCGGTCATTCTCGGTACCCGCACGATCTCTGACCAAGTGCAGTTTGACCCGTCGATTCCAATGCAAATTATCGTGATCGATCTGGATACCCTGCAAGAAGTGAAGCGGTTTGAGAACGCGCCTGGAGCGATGATTCATTTTGGCAATGCGTTCGATGATGGCGATGAGGTTGTTGTTGATGGCATGTACGCGAGCGACTTCGAGGCCAATGACACGCTGACTGACGTGTTCAATCCAGACGGCCGTTTTGGAGGTGGTACTTATTACAGATACCGCATGAACATGCGAACTGGCTCGGTTGAAAGCAGCAAAGTATGTGATGTGGAGTCGGAGTTTCCAACATTTAATCTGGATTACACCGGGCGTAAAAACTCGGTGACCTACACCGCCTGCTCGGTAGATAATGGCGCCAACAGCTTTTTCAATGCGATACAACGCATTACCCACGATGGTGATGGAACGATTGTTGAACTGCCAAAGGGTAAGTACGGTTCAGAGCCAATGTTTGCACCGGCCGTGGGCGCCAGTCGTGAAGACGACGGCTATATTTTGGAAGTGGTTTACGATGGCTGGACCCACAATAGCGAGCTGCAAATATTTCGTGCAGATCGCATTGAGGATCATGTCTGCACTCTGAAGCTTAGGCACCATGTGCCGCATCAGTTCCACGGTCACTTCACAACCGAATTGTTTCCCACGGAGTCTGCCAATGTGTGATGAGAATACCTTAGCCGAAGACGCTAAATTTTTGGCCGCGAGCGGCACCACGCTCACCCGTCGTCAGTTTGCGGCGACCACTGGAGCGGCGACGATTTTTGCGTGGTTGCCAGGTGCTGCCCATGCAGCCGGCCTGATTGAGAGTGAAGTCAGTATCAAGACGCCAGACGGCGTGGCAGATGCGTTTTACGTGCACCCGCCAGAAGGTACCCATGCTGGCGTATTGATCTGGCCCGATGTGCTGGGGTTGCGCGATGCCTATCGGCTGGTTGGTCGACGCCTTGCGTCGGCAGGGTATGCGGTATTGGTAGTGAATCCCTATTACCGATCGGCAACAGCGCCTGTTGTACCCGCAGACGCGAGCTTTCAAGACGAGGCGACTCGGGCTGTCGTATTGCCAATGGCGCGTTCACTAACGCCCGCTACCAACGTGATAGACGCCGAAGCCTTTGTGGGTTGGCTGGATGACCAGGATGCTGTCGACACCTCTCGCAAGATAGGGACAACGGGCTATTGCATGGGCGGGCCGATGACGATGCGAACCGCGGCGGCACTGCCCGGGCGAGTGGGCGCCGGCGCGTCGTTTCATGGCGGCCGACTGGTGACTGATGATCTAGATAGTCCGCATCGACTGATACCCGTTATGAACGCGCAGTTTCTCATTGCGGTAGCTGCCAATGACGATGAGCGTGATCCGGTCGTTAAGTCAGTGTTAGCGCAAGCGTTTGAGGCGGCGGAGTTGAGTGCTGAAATTGAAGTTTATGAAGGCGCGATGCACGGCTGGTGTACACCCGGTTCGCGGGTTTATAACGAGGTTCAGGCAGAGAAAGCTTGGGGACGCTTGCGGGTGTTGTTTGACGACGCGCTTGCTTAGAAGTTGCTGCTTATGAACGTTATGCAGGAAAACACGCCTCAGCAATTGTGTCAGCGGATCGCGATAGTATTGGTGACGCTTGGGATGGGGTTGCTAGCGAGTTGCTCTAACGTGGTGGGGCCGCAAGACTCTGTAGCCGCGCCTGGGGTTGTCACCTCAACAGACACTGGCGAATTCAAGCGTCTGCAGGCTCTGGCCGCTCGTGTTGAAATTATTCGTGACGACTTTGGCGTGCCACATATTTACGGCAAAAGTGATGCCGATGCGGTGTTTGGTTTGCTCTACGCACAGGCTGAAGACGACTTTCCACGCATAGAACAAAACTATATCTGGGCAATCGGGCGACTGGCGCAGGTGCAGGGCAAAAGTGCGTTGTACAGCGATTTGCGTGCGCAGTTGTTTATGACCGAAGAGCAGGCGCGAGCGGAACTCGCTGCCGCACCCGAGTGGTTGCAGGTGTTGTGTCAGAGTTTTGCCGACGGACTCAATTATTACCTCGCCACTCACCCCAAGGTGCAGCCGAAACTGCTGGATCGATTTGAACCCTGGATGCCGATGTTTTTCTTTGAGGGGTCGATAGGTGGCGACATCGAGCAGATTCCGCTGCCGGGCATAGAGGCGTTCTACAGCGATGTTCCTGGGGCGTTGGCGGCGCTTGACGAGTCGGCAGATACACCGTTCGTCGCGCAGACAGACACCGAGTTTACGACAGAGCCGTTCAAAGAACCGTTGGGTTCAAACGGTTTTGCCATTGCGCCGGATCGAACCCGCTCGGGCAATGCATTGTTGCTTATTAATCCACATACCTCGTTCTTCTTTCGAGGCGAGGTACATGTGGTGAGCGAAGACGGTTTAAACGCCTATGGTGCTGTGACCTGGGGACAGTTTTTTGTCTATCAAGGATTCAATGAGGACACCGGTTGGATGCATACATCCACAGAGGCCGACTTCAAAGATGAGTTTTTAGAGGACATCATCCGAGCAAACGATGGCAGTGATGGTCTGCGCTATCGCTATGGTGATGAGTTGCGGGACCTTACCCAGCGAGAGGTGTCGCTGAGCTACCGCGAGGCGGACGGTAGTCAGTCAGTCGCCACTTTCACTGGCTACCACACGCATCACGGGCCCATTACACATCAAGTACAGGCTACTGGTGAGGTAGACGCTCGTTGGGTGGCTTCGCGTATTAACTGGCAACCGGCGCAGGCACTTGCGCAGTCTTATTTGCGGATGAAAAACGCCGATTATGTTGAGTTTCGGAGCATGATGGATCGGCGCACCAATTCCTCCAACAACACGGTTTACGCTGACTCTAGTGGCAACATTGCGTATTTTCATGGCAACTTCATGCCGCGTCGCAACCCGCGTTTTGACTATTCAAAACCTGTCAACGGGGCCGACCCGGAAACTGACTGGCAGGGCCTGCACAGCGTTGCTGAAACGGTTCATCTGCTGAACCCTGAAAGCGGCTGGTTGCAGAACTGCAACTCGACGCCCTACACCGCGGCTGGCAAGTTCAGTCCGAAAGCAGCCGACTACCCTGCGTACATGGCACCTGACTCAGAAAACCACCGCGGCGTACACGCGGTACGTCTGTTAGCTAACGTTGATGATCTGACACTGGATGGCTTGCTTGAGCTTGCCTACGATCCGGCGTTGCCCGGATTTGAGAAATTGTTGCAGGGGCTGATCTCAGCTTGGGACGCTCTACCCGCAGGCCAGAACGATCCACGATTGGCTGCCGCAATTGCCCAGCTACGTGCCTGGGATGGCCGGGTAGCGGTGGACTCGGTATCTATGTCTGTCGCACATTTTTACGGCTTAAACATGCTCGATAGCGTGGCGACGCCTGCTGCACTCTCGCGCATGGAGCGCATCGATTGGCTGGGTACCAACAGCCGCCCGGCTGAGCGAGTGGCCATGCTGCAAGCAACCCTTGATGAGCTGAGTCAGAAGTTTGGTCGTTGGTATGTGCCCTGGGGTGAGATTAACCGCTACCAACGATTAGACGGCAACATAGAACAGCGCTTTGATGACCAGGCTTCAAGCATTGCTGTGGGTATGGCGTCGGGCAACTGGGGCGCGTTGGCGTCATTTGGTGCGCCGCGCCGCACCGATGTAAACAAGCTCTATGGTCGCTACGGCAACAGTTTTGTTGCAGCGGTGGAGTTTGGCGACAGGGTGCGAGCTAAAACGCTGTTGGCCGGCGGGCAAAGCGGCGATCCTGCGTCGCCACACTTTGATGATCAAACCAGCCGCTACGCGGATGCGCAATTCAAGGACGTGGCGTTTTATCGCGAGGACGTCCTAGCCAGAGCGCAGCGCCGCTATCGGCCTGGTACGGCTATTCAATAACTGATGACTTCGTATTCCACATTACTGGTGTCGATAAAATAGAAGCGGCGTCCGGGTTTGTAGTTTGCGTGGTTGAAGGGCTGGAGTCCTTCCGCGATGACTCTCTGCTCAATTGCCTCTAGGTCGTCGACGCGAATGCCTAGGTGATTCATTCCATTTTGTTGATGATCGGGGCGTTGATGGTCGCTGCTGCCTGTGCTGTAGAGCGCTACGTAGTTGTGGTCGTTGCCAACGTGCAGGGTGTAACCGTCATCGATCGCCGCGCCTTCCCAGCGAATCTTCCAGTCGAACAGTCGACAGAGCAACGCGGCGGCTTCTTTTGGCTGTTCGACAGTGATATTGACGTGCTCAAGCTGTGCAAGAGGTGAGTTTTTATCGCTCATGATCTTTCCCTATAGTTTGTAATTGATTGAATTCAGGTTCAGTCTAAAAGCTAAAGTTAACTTTAGGTCAAGCATTGATTTATGACCGCAGGGGAGAACCATGGCAAATCGAGGTAACGAACAACTTTCTATCGGCCAGCTAGCGACGCGAACAGGGCTTGCGGTGTCAGCCATTCGCTACTACGAGACCCAGGGGCTGGTGAGCGCGACTCGCAACGCGGGCGGGCAGCGACGTTTTGTTCGCTCGAGTATTCGTAGACTCTCGTTTGTGCTTATCGCGCAACAGCTCGGTTATCAGTTAGAACAGATTCGCGAGCTGCTGGCTGGGTTGCCAGCTGAGCGCACGCCGACACAAAAAGACTGGGCCCGTATGAGCAAGCAGTTTCGCCAGTCGCTAGATGAGCGCATTGCAACGCTCGGTCGACTGCGCGAGCGACTGGATGGTTGTATTGGTTGTGGCTGCCTGTCGTTGTCGAACTGTGCGCTGTATAACCCGGATGATAAAGCCGCGACCCTAGGTGTTGGCCCCAGGTTTGTACTGGGTGAGCGGCCTAAGGGGTTCTAGCCACTAAGGCGAGTAGGTGGCTAGAGGCCAGATTTGCAGCGACCAGCTAAGTTCAACTACGCAACCGTTGCGCAATCGTTGCGCGCTTTGCGGGGCGGCGGGAATTCGGTGGGGTAGGCATGTATTCTTGTTCGCTGTTGTTGAGGAGTAAGCGCCCGTGACCATTGAGATCATTAATCACACAACTCGGCCGACTAAGATTCGCAATTACGGCACGTCGCGCTACACAGACCTAAACTACATGGAATCTGAGTGGGATGCAGTGTGGCGTAAAAGCTGGTTGCTGGCGGGGCTAGTCAGTGATGTGAAAAATACCGGTGACTACTTTGTGTTTGATATGGGGCGCGAACAAATTTTGGTCACTCGCACCGCGTCCGACTCGGTGCAGGGTTTCTATAACGTCTGTCAGCACCGGGGTAACCGTCTGGTGAGCAACGAGCGTGGCAACGCAACTAATTTTCGCTGTGCCTACCATGCCTGGACTTATGATCTGGATGGCGCCCTGAAAATTGTGCCCTACGAAGAGCGCTTTGCGGCAGGCGTGCCCTGTGAAGAGCGCTCGCTCAAAAAGGTACACACCGAGGTGTGGGACGGCTTTGTGTTTGTTTCACTGGCGGCCGAACCCGAACCGTTGCTCGACTATCTAGGGCCGGTAGTCGACCATCTGGCGGCTTACCGCTTTGCCGACATGACTCTCACGGAAGATCAAACTGTGCATCACCGGTGCAACTGGAAAGCGGTGGTCGACAACTTCAGCGAGCTGTATCACGTTGATTTTCTGCACCCGCAGCACCGACGCATGGTGGATTGCTGCAACGACACGGTGCACCTGTTTGAGAACGGTCATACGGGCCTTGCTGTCCCGGGGGCCACCGTCAATCCAAGGTTTCCGGTGCCGGATGAACCGACAGACATTCAGTCTGCGCAGCTGCAAGGGCTTGGGCTGAACCCTGATGATTTCAACGGGCGAGTGCTCGAGGTGCGGGCCGCCGTGCAACAACGCAAACGTGAGGCAGGTGCAGCAAACGGAGTCGACTATGCTGAGTTCTCAGACGACCAGCTGTCTGATGTGTGGCAATACAACCTGTTTCCCAATGTCATCCTGTCATTTACGCCCGAGCATTGCTGGGTGCTGCGGCCGCGGCCTCATCCGAGCGATCCGCAGCAGTGCTATTTCGACAAGCTTACGTTGTTGAAGTTGGCGCCCGAGGGCGCAGAGCACACTGGCCATAGTCGCCCAGAGCGAGACGTGTTTGATCATCTGGCGATTATCAGCGGCGAGAAAACCATGACAGACACCATCGACCAAGACATTGAACTGCTGGGTGGTGTGCAGGCCGGTATGGCGTCGCAAGGGTTTGACTCGGTCTGGTTAAACGACGATGAAATGCGCGTGCAGCATTTTCACGACGCACTGGACGATCTGATAGCGCCGAAATAAAGCCGATCTGCGACTACTCAGGCCAGTCAAACCCATTACGGTTAGGCATGGCTACGGCTGGTAGTGAGGTTGCATTCATCTCATCGGTATCACCAATAATTTTATTGGTGTACAGCAGGTAAGCCGTAACAGCGTAGAGTTCATTGTTGTTGAGTGAGCCCGGTGCGTTGTATGGCATGGCGCGCCGCACATAATCAAACAGGCTAGTGGCGTAGGGCCAGTAGCTGCCTATCGTTCGTATTGGTTTTGTACTCACCAACGTTCCGACGCCGCCGCTGAGTCTGTCGTTGATACCATTTTGTCCGTCAGCGCCGTGACAGGCGATGCAGTGGGTTTGGTAGATTTGGGCGCCGTCGAGCGCGTTGCCTGAACCGTCTGGTAAGCCGCGCCCGTCAGGCAGTACCGTGATACTCAGTCGTGACAGCTCTGTGGCGGTCACGGGGTCGCCGAGGCGAGGCTCGTTGTCTGCGATAACGGGGTTGCTGATCAATAGTCCGCCTGCATAAACGATGGCGTGAGTGAACTGAGGTAGGGTGAGTTTGACTTTAGGTGGCATAAGTATTCTCCACGCGACCATCGCCAAACACACGCCAGGCCTGAATGGCGTTGTAGTGGTAAAAGGCGTTGCTACCAAACTGCTTGATCCAAACTTGGCGTGTAGGTTGAGTGTTGCCGGCGCTGTCTGTCGCGCGCGACATCAACAGGGCCGGCTTGCCATTCCACTGCCATGCCGCATTGAAGCGGTTGAGCGCAAGTGGTTGAGGCGCGCCATCAAAGGTTGCATCGATCCAGCTCTTGCCACCGTCAGCCGAAACCTCGACTCGGCTTAGGTTGCCTTTGCCGCTCCAGGCCAGTCCGCTAATCTGATAAACACCGGGTTGCTGCAGATTCAGACCGGGAGACGGGCTGGTGATGATCGACTTTACGTCCATGTCGAAGGTGAAACCCTTGGCTCGTCCGCCGGGTCGCAGGTCAGTGTATTTGGAGGTCTCCTCGCGACTCATTGCGGGACTGTCGGTCAGTTCAAGCCGATGCAGCCATTTGATCGACATGTTGCCTTCGAAGCCGGGTAGAAACAGCCGCATGGGGTAGCCATTTTCGGGTCTTAACCGTTCGCCGTTTTGATACAGCGCGACAATCGCATCATCCAGACATTTGCTGAGCGGCACGCTGCGGTTCATACGTCCGGCGTCAGCACCCTCGGCGATGACCCAACTGGCGGTTGGGTCAATGCCGGCTTCGTCGAGCAGATACGCAAGCGGTACGCCGGTCCATTCGCTGCACGACACCAGGCCGTGAATGTCTGCGCAATTCCAGTCTTGAGCTTTTGGGCTAAGTAGAGCGGCGCTGTTGCCGGAGCATTCCAGAAACTGTGTGCGCGTTGTCATGGGGTAGCGATGCAGTTTATCGAGATCAAAGGCGAGGGGCTGTTTCACCGCGCCGTGGATCACCAGCTTGTGCTGTTCTGGCGCAAGCATTGGCACGCCAGAGTGGTGGCGTTCAAAATGCAAACCCGACGGGGTGATGGTGCCGCGCAGGTGTTGCAGTGGTGTGCCCGATGCGCCGCTACCCGTTGTTCCGGTTTTGGAGCGAATGCGCGAGCGCACAACGTCTGCCTCGTGATCGGACGGACGCCCGTATTTGGTCATGGGGGCACCGGGACTGCGGGGTGGCTGCAGGCTTGTTTGTGTTGGCTGTGAGGTTGCTGTTCCAGTGCCAGCCGCAAGTAGCGTAGTGCCGGCGACCAAAAATCCGCGCCGACCCAGCACGCGAACATTTGGGGGTTGGTTCTGTTTTTGCGGTATCTGGCTCATGAGTCGCATAATCTGTTTACCAATGCTGAGCTTACACCTAATTCTAACCCTTCCCCGACCTACCCGGCACTCAACGCCCCCAACTCTGACCTCAACCGCTCGCGCATAAAGGTCAATAACACCCGCAATCGCGGCGTCATGAAACGCGTATCGGTATAGATAAGATTCACCGGCTGCGGCGCTGGCTCATGGTTCTGCAAAACGATCTGCAGGCTGCCTTCTTGCACGGCTTCTGCCACCTGATAGTGGAAAAACTGACCAAAGCCGACACCCTGTTTGCAGGCGTTGACCGCTGTAATCGCCTGGTTTGTCGTTAGCGGGCCACTGACACTCACGCTCTCTTTGTTCGCAAAGGTCCAACGGTGAGAAGGGCTTAACCCATAAAAATTCACGCACGGTTGGTTCGCCAAAGCCGCAGGTGTATCTGGAGT
>JALZVT010000153.1 GCA_023300545.1 Pseudomonadales bacterium | reverse complement strand
GTGATGTGGGAGCTCGGCGTTGCTAATCCGGAAGACCCCACTTACGTCCACAAACCACCCAGCTGGTCAAACGATCCCGACGATTGGGAAGACGCTCGACGCCGGCTCGCCAATATTATTCTGGGCCATGACGGCCTGTAGCAATGGATGAGACGGGCGGCCGATTCCGGTCTAGATAGCGAAACCCCCACCAGGCGTTAAACGGATGAACGTCACGGGTGGGACCACGGCTATTAACCAGCGGTTCGCCCTGATTGGCCCAAGCAAAAATTGACCCCTGCAGATTGACCGCACGCACGCCCAGCTCCTCACGACCCCCCTCAATATCCTCTTCGCTCACCACCTTAGTTCGCGCCAGAAGTTCACGCACAGCCACTGACGATCGAACACCTACGGTGCAATAAAACACCAGATCACGGTCTGGAAATTGCTGCCGCAAAGCATCTATTTGAACCGCTGTTGGCGCATGCACCGCACCCGGGAGATGGCTGCGGTTATATTCATCTGCGTCGCGAACGTCGATCACCAGCGCATCCCCATAGTCGGCCTTGAGCGTTGCCACCGAGATTTGTGGCACCTCTGCGTAATCCGAGGCAATCTCCCGCCCGAGCTCGGCCAGTCGCTTTGCCGCTGGCGAGTCGTTTTCGTACGCGCTCGCACCCACGGACCAACCCAACAGCACCCACAACAACAGAATTTCTGGTCGAGATCGCACCGACTGGCGTTTTTGTCCAATCAAGCGATCAGCCATGAAACTTGTCTGCATTTTTCTAGTCATACGTACTACTGTAAAATCAAGACACCAACTTAAGACCGGAGCCCTCCAATCATGTTCAACCTAATTTCCAAGCCGCGTGCTGGTCGCGCTGCACTTTCTGCGGCACTCGCTATCGCCGTTACCTTACCCCTCACTGCTTTTGCCTCCGGTGGCGGTGGTGGTGGCTTCTCATCAAGTGGCACAAACAGCGCTCCCAGAGAAGTCGATAAAACCTACGAATTTGGCAAATCGCTTTATCTGGGCCGAGCGCCAGGCAGCCAAAAAGTCAAATATTGTGTCAAGGTTGATGGCGAGGCGAAGAAACTGCGCGGGCGTGCACTACGTCCCTTCCGTGGTGCTAGCCAGCTCGATCTTGCAAACGCCCTCTACAACTGTGACAAGCCTGAGCAGCGCGCTCTATTGTCACTGAAAAAAGAAGAGGTCGCCTACGTTCTCTATTACCTGAACAAGCGTTACAAGCTAGACCTGTCCTCGGCCGGCTAAGCCTCTGCGTCCATCCCAACCCAGCGCCATGGTGATTACTCCAAATTCGAGTAAAACCACCCAGCCGGGGATGTCATAAAGGCCGTTGTCCCCCGACAACGGCGCTTCTGACGCATTGATACCAGTGATATAGCTCAGGCCCAACGCTACGCTTGCTACCCAGGGTGTGACCCATTGCCGTCCCTGTATACGCAGCACTGCGAAGGGCAACCACCACACCAGGTACCAGGGGTTAAGCACCGGCACCACCAACAAAAAAACACCGAACAACCAGACGTGAGGCAGTTGTCCAAGACGTATTAACCGTCGCTGGAAAATCTCCGCTGGGCTCTCCCCAAAATCAACAGACCGCAGCTTCCCGGCATACTCAACTTTTAGCCAGACCGCCAATTGCCAAAACCACAGCAAGGCAAAGCTGCCAATCAACAACTGTTTCAGCAAACCAAAATTGATCCCTGCAGGCCCTGTCCAAAGCGTACCCGCCAGAAAATACAACGGCGCGTTAAACAGCCAGTTATCACCCATCGCTCGCAACCCTTCGGGCAACCAGATCGCAAGAATCTGCACCGGCCAAGCCGCTATCGGCTGCTGCCACAAGAAAGCCAGGGTTAAAATCATCACGGCAACACCAAAGCCCAAAATCGCTCGCCAGCGAAAACCCAGTAAAAAGGGTGCAATTACCAAGGCAAAGGGCTTAACGCCGGTGGCAACGCCCAAATACAACCCGAGCCAAAACCAGCGTTCACGGCAATAGGCCAGCAACGCCAACATCACAAACAGTACGCCAATAACGTCGGGGTGCGCCGTTGTCGCAAACTCTTTGATCAAGAGTGGTGACCAGGCGTAGAGCAGACAACCACCTAGCAGCAGCGGCCAGCGGCCGGCACAAAGTTTCAGCAACACCAGCAGCACACCAATATCTGCAAGTGCTGACATCCACTGCAACGGCCAGACCTCGCCCGACGCAATCAGATAGCCTGCGGCATACATCCATTGCAGAGTCGGCCCATAAACGGTTGCGACCCAAGGGTAGTTAATGCCGTCTAGAATAGTCTCGAAGGTATCATCCAGTTCGTCGTTACCGAACGAGTCAGCCGGCGCAACACCGTAAGGCCAGCCTGTCTCGAACGTCATTCGGCCGTCCCACAGGTAACGATAAAAGTCGTCTTCGAACACGGGAAAGGTGAACACACCAACAAGCCGAAACACGACCGCACCAGCGACGAGCCAGATCAACGCCTGGCGTAAGGTAGCTTCTGGCGCAGGTCTACGCGCCAACTCGGCGGCTCTGACGGCCGTCCAGGCCAACAACAACGAGCACAGCCCGTAAGCCGCCCCGGCGTGCACCAACTGCAAGTCGCCATAGCCACGCGATAGGCTCGCAACCGCCACATACAGCAGTACGCTGCTAGCGCCTGCAACTTTTATCAAACTACCGGGGCTCCACGTTGTCATAACTGATATGTACCAAGGCAAAACAATCGGCGTCGTCATCCCGGCCCACAACGAAGCACCGAGCATCGAACTGGTTGTTCGCGAACTGGTTGAATTAGGCACTATCATCGACAAAATTGTCGTGTGCGACAACGCCTCCATTGATGCGACAGCAACCCTTGCCCGAGCAGCAGGTGCTGTAGTGGTTAGCGAACCCGAAAAGGGCTATGGCGCTGCTTGCCTTAGGGGGATAGCCGAACTTACAGATGTCGACTGCATTGTCTTTGTCGACGGGGATCACTCAATGCAAGCGGACGAACTACCGCTGTTGCTCGACGCATGGCTAAACGGGGCGAAGCTGGTCATCGGCTCACGATCACTCGGCGCAACACAGGGTTTGATGGAACAAGGCTCCCTTACGCCTCACCAACGCTGGGGGAATACTCTCGCCAGCTTCCTGTTGACGCATTTGTGGTCAATCCCAGTTACCGACCTTGGTCCGTTTCGAGCGATCGGCACCAGCGAACTTGCGGCACTCGACATGCGAGAGCGCACCTTTGGTTGGACCGTTGAAATGCAGGCCAAAGCCCTTGCTGCCGGCCTCCAGGTGAACGAAGTAGCGGTAACAAGCACCCGCCGAATTGGGGTCTCCAAGGTCAGCGGCACCTGGCGCGGCAGTCTGGGCGCAAGTGTTGGCATTTTAACCACCATTGGCAAAATAGGTGCTCGGTCGCTGTTCACCCGGTTGTTCGCCGCTCCAGCTGAAAACACAAAAAATCCTTCGCCCAACGATACTTGAATGGATACTTGATCAGAGGTTGCCTACTATCGAGCCTGACTTTAAGGACTCGTTGTGGAAGAAGCCCTACTCACCGCCACTCAGTTTTTGACTACCTACGGCTACCTCGTCATTTTTGCTTGGGTGTTTCTCGATCAGGCCGCATTGCCGCTGCCGTCGATGCCTCTGCTTATCGCGGCCGGCACGCTTGTTGCCACCGGCTCACTGGATCTGACCGGCGTCATCGCCACAGCAAGTATTGCCGCTATGCTCGCCGATGTGCTCTGGTATCAACTCGGCAAACGCGGTGGTGCCACGGCAATCAGCTACGTGTGCAAGCTATCGCTGGAACCAGACAGCTGCGTCACCACAACTCGTAATGCCTTTGGTCGGTTTGGCCCAGTCACCATCGTTATTGCCAAGTACCTGCCTGGCGTGCAAACCCTCGCACCCGCTTCAGCAGGCTTTGTTGGTGCTCCGTTCTTAGGCTTTCTGCTTCTCGACCTGATCGGCACCCTGCTCTACGTGCTGCCGTTTGTGCTCGGCGGC
Source organism: Pseudomonadales bacterium (assembly GCA_023300545.1). Taxonomy (GTDB): domain Bacteria; phylum Pseudomonadota; class Gammaproteobacteria; order Pseudomonadales; family Azotimanducaceae; genus JALZVT01. The sequence goes on along the minus strand of JALZVT010000153.1, from coordinate 3,584 downwards.
TATCTGTTTCAACCCCAACTACTCGCGGGCCTGCACGCCCTCGGTGATATCAGCGGCGGACTTGGCATTGCACTGCTTGCAGGCGTCGTAAGTTACATCGGCTTTAAAGCCGCGCAGTGGGTGGTTTTTTTTCGCGGTCACAGGCTGCGCCGACTTACCGTTGAAGAGCTGCACCAAAAGCGTGAGTCGGGCGAACAATTAACCGTTATCGACTTGCGCCAGCGCCTCGACTACGAATTTCAGCCGGTGGTTATTCCCGGCGCGCTACGCATTCCCATTACCGAAATACCCAAACGAAGGGGGGAAGTACCCGACGAGTTTGATGTCGCTCTCGTGTGCACGTGACCCAGTGAAGCTTCGAGCGCCCGTGTGGCGCTGTATTTACAAAAGCACGGCATTCGTCGAGTCTTTCCGGTCGCAGGCGGAATGAGCCGCTGGATGGAATTGGGCTACCCGGTGGAAGACGTTATCCTGCCAAGCACGCTCGCCTAATTCAGTTAAAAGGGCGAGGCAGGCCGTTTTTCTGGATGGTTTCGATGAATAGATCCCGAACGAGCAGGCCATAATCTTGCACCTGGGCGTCCGCCCCAAACAGCCGCTGAGCATGCGCACCGACAAAGTTGTTAGTCGCAACCAAATAGGTTTTATCTGCGATTAGTTCACGCCCTGCACTGTCACCATTCTCAGTCAGCATTTTCGCCACCTGGGCACCGGTTAAGCGCAAGGTAACCAGCGTGTTACCAAAGGGTTCAACGTTCCAGATGCTGCGCGCCGTTACCGACCCCGCGCGAATAACATCACGAACACCACCACGATTGTAATAGGCAAGATCGGCCCCCGTGCGCTCCCGCAGCACCCGCTCCATCCAATCGCGTAACTCGATCGCAGAGATAAGTCGATCGGAAACCGCAATCTCAAAATCGACCTTAGCCGCCACCTTAGCCTCCCAACTCTCAACCACCGCAGCAACGACTGGGTCAGCCGCTGGCAGTTGCGCTGCCGGGATCAGCTCACCGCGGTGCATCGTTACAGCACCATTAGCTGCAACCACTAACTCCAGTCGTCCAACTGCCTTGCCGTATTCGTGCGCCTGCACCACCAGCGTGTTGCCAATCAAGACCGGTGTCTCTACCGGCGTATGCGAATGCCCGCCCACAATGACGTCTATATCAGGAATCGTTGCGGCTAACCGTTGCTCTGGTTCGTGCCCGGTGTGAGACAAAACCACAATCAGATCTACAAGAGGATGTAGCCGCGCCACCTGCTCTCGCAGTGTGTTCGCCACGTTTGCAAAGGTTGTCCCTTGGTTACCAGTCGGCGTAATCATGCTCGGAGTCTTGTCAGTCAAAACACCAATAACACCAATCTTTAGACCACCCCGCTGAACAATTGTGCTTGGCATATCCCCCAGCAACCCTCCATCCGGGCCATGCGCCGTCGCTGCCAACAGTGGAAAGTTGGCCGCGTCGCGAAATTTTTCAATCTGCCGCCAGCCGTGATCAAACTCGTGATTGCCAATAAGTCCAAAGTCGTAACCCATCAAGCTCATCACTTCAAAAATCGGTACGCCTGAAAACAAGGTTGAGACCGGCGTGCCCGAAATAGCATCGCCAGCATCAAGCACCAAGACGTTTTTGTGTTGCGCCTTTTGCTGCGCAAAATAAGCCGCAATTCGGGCCGCTCCGGCAGAGTCGTCGCGCTCGGCTATGTGGCCGTGAAAATCATTGGTGTGCAATATCACCAGCGATCGCTCGACGACCTCTGATGGATCAGCGCCTGCAGCCCCTTTTTGAACCCTGCCCGTTGTACAGCCAACAAGCACCGAGAAGAACGCACCGACAAGTAACACACGAGCAGGCGTCAGCACCTAAAAGGTCTCGCTTTGTGCAGGAATCGCAAAGCCGGCAACATCAGCTGCATTCTTGATACGCACTTCACCGTTCGCACCCGTCGTCAGCAGATCTACTACCTCTGCAGCCATTACGCTTGCCGGCATCATGCCAAACTCGCGCGCTTTAAATGCGTCAGGGACAATGCCTGTGTCAACCACACCCGGGCAAATGACGTTAATACGAACATCATTTTCTGTATTGGCAGCCGCGACTGCCCGACCTAGCCCAATTATCGCGTGCTTGGTTGCTGCGTACATCGGATCGATACTAAGCGTACTTACTCCTGCCGTTGAGGCGGTTAAGGTGATTGCCCCACCGCCATCGCGCATGAGGGGTAGTAGCGCCCTCAGCCCGTGATACATACCATCAAGGTTCACACCGACAATTTTTCGGTACTGCATTAGGCTAACGTCTTCTATCGCCAGAAAGTCGCTGCCCGTGGGCACCGTCATGATGCCAGCATTCAAATGCGCGTAAGTCGGTACACCGAGGCTCTTTACACAGCGCGCAACCGCAGCCTCAACACGTTCGCTGCTGGTGACGTCACAGCTAATAAATTCACCGCCAATTTCCTTAGCAAGCGCTAAGCCGGCATCAGCGTTGATGTCACAAACCGCAACCGCTGCGCCTTCGGTCGCCAACGCGCGACAAACCTCTGCGCCAATCCCAGTTGCCGCGCCTGTTACCAGTGCAATCTTGTCTTTCATATACTTCTCAGGTGATGCTCTGAGTTATCGTAACGCGCAGGGCTCGATACTTCATCACTCAAACCTATCCGGCTAACGACAAATAAAGGACAACCATGTACCCAGGACATTGGGCCAACATCAAGGCCTCACGACCAGCAATCATTCATGCAGAAACTGGCGAAACGATAAGCTGGAGGCAGCTCGACGACCGTTCCAACGTCATCGTGAATATGTTGCGTGCGCGCGGTGTCGGTGTCGGCGATCACGTCGCACTGCTTATGGAAAATCATCTGCAGTACTTTGACATTGCCTGGGCTGCCTTTCGCTCTGGCATCTATATCACCTGTATTAATCGCTACCTTACCGCTGAAGAAACGGCCTACATCGTCAATGACTCTGGCGCCAAGGTTATCTTCGCCTCCACTGCGGTTCCTGCCACTGTGGAATTACTACCGCATCTAAGCAACTGCCCCACGCGCCTCCTGTCTCGTGGTGAACTGCCAGGCTGGGAGTCGTTCGACGATGCACTTGCCACCTTTGATGCCACACCGCAAACAGAACAGCTAGCCGGCGACTCCATGCTCTACAGCTCTGGCACCACCGGTCAACCCAAAGGCATCAAACGACCGCTCAACGGCTTATCTGTTGAGCAAGGCATACCGGGTGTCGATGCCAACAGCCCATACCAAATTGACGAGCACACCATCTACCTGTCGCCTGCACCCTTGTATCACGCAGCGCCCTTCGGTTTTTGCATGCGCACACTCAGCCTTGGCGGCACGGTGGTGATGATGGAAAAATTTGATGCGCTACGCTCACTCCAAAACATCGAACGGTTTGGAATCACTCACAGCCAATGGGTACCAACCATGTTTGTAAGGATGCTTAAACTCGATAGTACCGAGCGCGACCAGTTCGACCTGACAAGCCATCGATGCGCGATACACGCAGCCGCACCCTGCCCGGTTGAAGTAAAACAACAGATGATGACCTGGTGGGGACC
>JALZVT010000152.1 GCA_023300545.1 Pseudomonadales bacterium | reverse complement strand
TCTGTCGTGTTCTGTTGTGCGTGTTAGTCGGTTTGACTAGGCGGCTGTGTTGGGCAACGCGGCAATCAGTTTGTCTTCCCAATCCGCCAAGCCGCCCAGTTGCAGCGCGAGGTAGTTGGAACGCCGGTAGTACAGGTGGCAATCAAACTCCCAGGTAAACCCCATACCGCCGTGCACCTGAATGTTGTCGCGAGCACACAGCTGATAGGCCTGGGTTGCTGACACCCGCGCCGTCGCTGCCGCCAAGGGCAACTCTGCGGAATCACTGGCGAGCGCCCAGGCCGCGTAATAGCAGTTCGACTCAGCAAGCTTCAGAGCGACGTACATGTCGGCCATCATGTGCTTGAGCGCCTGGAACGACCCAATGGCCCGACCAAACGCAAAGCGTTCCTGAGAGTAGGCGACGGCCATATCCAGAGCGCGTTGCGCGCCACCCAGCTGTTCAAAAGAGAACAGCACCGCCGCACGATCTTGCACCGCGTCGAGCTCCGCCCACCCCTGGCCTGACTCTCCCAGTAGCTCCGCGGTCGTGTTGGTAAAGGTGAGCGTTGCGCTGTTACGGGTGGGGTCAACGGTTTCAATGGGGCTGCGCTCCACTCCGTTGTCGCGTAAATCGGCTAAACACAGACTCACGCCGTCTGTACCACGAGCAACCACAACCGCAAGATCTACCAGTTCACCATCCGGAACCAGCAGCTTTGTGCCGTTCAAGGTCGCACCATCCCAAGCCACCGCAATCGAACTCTCCGTGAGCGCATGCGGGCTCTCTACGACGGCGATAGTGGCGCTGACGCTGCCGGCCGCCAGTTGCGGCAGCCAAAGCTGTTGCTGGGCCAGCGAGCCGTATTTCAACAGCGCTTCGCTGGCGAGATACACCGACGACGAGAACGGTACCGGCGCTAAGGCAGCACCGATTTCCTGAGCCACCAGACACAGGGGCAAATAACCCGCGCCCGAGCCACCCAGAGCTTCAGGAATGGCAGTACCTGTCAGGCCCATCTGCGCAAGTCCGCGCCACACCGGCTCAGCGTATGTGCTCTGACCATCAAGAACGCTTCGAACAACACTCGGCGCACAGTTATCCGCCAGCAGTCGTGCGGTTTGATCCCGCACCATCATATCGTCTTCTGAAAAATCGAAATTCATCTAAGTTACAACTCTATCTCTCTGATATTTATACAATTAGTTAGCTTATTCTAGAAATTTTCTAGCTAGTGCTAAGCGGCACTTTTACCCCGCAAGGTCTTGCAACAGTGCCATGGAATTTTCGCGATCACCCTGAGTGAGTCCATACACCGTTGGCGCAAAGTCGGTGGCTCCCGCTGCCGCCATTGCGGCAATGGCGTCTTCCACCTCGGCTTTGGAACCCACCATCGCAACTCCTGACGGTGAACTCACCCCCTCGCGCTCAAACATCGCACGATACGAGGGCAACTCACCGTAGCTGCCAAGGTTTGCATCAATCGATGCACGCACTTTTTCGACGTCATCAGTCACGCACATAGGCAGCGTTGCAACAACCCGCGGACTGGCACGCCCGGCGGCGGCAGCGGCCTCCGAAATGGTTGGCACAATGTGCTCTCGCACCGTCTTTGTACCCACCCAAGCCAGAATAGTGCCGTCAGCCAACCGACCCGTTAGGCGCAACGCCTGAGGGCCAAGTGCTGCAACCAGCACCGGCACAGGCGTTGCCGGCTTCTTAAACACCCGCGCCTTGCAGCTAAGCAGTTCCCCCGAGTAGTCGACTTCACCGTCATGCAACAACGGCATCAGAATCGACAAATATTCCCGCAAATGGCGGATCGGCTTGTCAAATTCAATGCCAAGGTCGGCCATCATGACCGCGTGGGACAAGCCAAGACCCAGTGTTAAGCGCCCCCCAAGCGCATCGTTGGTGGTGAGCACCTGTGCCGCCAACGCCATTGGGTTGCGTGGAAAGCTCGGAATAATGGCGGTGCCCAGCTCAATATCGGGAACGGCCTGACCCGCAATGGCGAGCGCCGTCAACGCGTCAAAGCCACCCGTTGGGTGATCAGCCAACCAATAGCTAGAGAACCCGCCAGCCCGCGCCGCACCAGCGTCATCCGCGATGCGCTTGATGTCTGCGTGGCGTACGGCGCCCGTTCCGTTGTAACCAATTCGCACTGTCCAATCTCCCTAGTTAACCCCAAATAACACCCATCTACTCTAGAGCAAAACCACGGTTTTGACGCGGCCAATCCTGTGCCTGAAGCAGTACTGCCTTTGGTTTTAACTCACCCCCAAGTCAGACACCCATTTGCAGCAACGCAAGCCCCCTGCCAGACTCCACGTTTTGGGATGCTTCTCAATGACGACAAGATACTTACGCTTGCTGGCAACACTCACACTCGCCACCTGCACGCTGGTACAGCTCGGCGGTTGCGCCTCTTCACCACTGGGTCGCAGCCAGCTGGTGCTGTTTCCCGAATCCCGCCTGGCTGAAATGGGCACCCTCGCCTATCAAGATCTGCGCACCCAGACACCCGCATCGACTGACGGCCGCGCCAACGACTACGTGAGCTGTGTCGCCAATGCCATCATCGATGCCAACCCTGAACTGTCTAAGCAACCCTGGGAGATAACGCTGTTTGACAGCGATCAGGCCAACGCCTTTGCGCTCCCCGGCGGCAAGCTCGGTGTCTATACCGGCATGCTTGGTGTTGCCGAAAATCAGGACCAACTCGCTGCCGTTATTGGTCACGAGTTTGCCCACGTGGTGGCTCAACATGGCAATGAACGCGTCTCCACCAGCTTCGCCACCCAAACGGGCCTGCAAATCGCAGCGATCGCTGCCGGCGGCGCATCAGAAACCAAAAACCAACTGTTTAGCCTGCTCGGCGTGGGCGCCGAAGTGGGCATCGCGCTGCCCTTTGGACGCGCGCAGGAAACCGAATCAGACTTGATTGGTCTCGACTACATGGCCAAGGCCGGCTTTCGACCCAGCGAGGCGAGCAACCTCTGGCGCAACATGAGCAAGCAACAGGGCGGCAATACCCAGCCTAGCTTTCTGTCGACCCACCCCGCCGCCGAAGATCGTATTCAGCGCCTCGATGAACGCACGGTAAGCGCCGAGGTGCTGGCCACCAATGCGCGCCGCGCCGGTCGCTCGCCCAACTGTGGATAGCTGTGAGTAGCGCCTATCGACTCAATCGCGCCGAAACCACAGGCGCGACCGAGGCCCTCTTTCGGATATAGTTGTCACGAGACGTCAACAGAGTCCTAGGGAGGGCCATCCATGATCGATTTCGAAGTACCCGAAGAAACCAAAGCCATTCGCGCCAAGGTGCGAAAGTTTGTCCAAGAAGAGTGCGTGGCCGCAGAAAAAACCTGCACCGCTGAGAACTTTGATACCACAATGAAAGCGCTGCGCGTCAAAGCCCGCGCCCAAGGACTATGGTGCCCGTTCATACCTACCGAACATGGCGGCATGGGGCTGAAGCCACTGGCGAACGCGCTGGTACAGATGGAGCTCGGAGAGAGCTTTCTAGGCGCCGCTGCACTTAATACCCAAGGTCCAGATGACGCCACTATGCTGACGTTGCTCGAGCACGGCAGCGATTTTCAGAAAGAAAAATATCTTGTACCGCTGCTCGATGGCCAAAAGCGCATCTGCTATTCGATGACCGAGAAGGCGGCCGGCGCTGACGCGACCGGCATGCAAACAACCGCAGTGCTTGACGGTGATAACTGGGTGCTCAACGGTGAAAAGTGGTTCAGCTCATCCGCTGACGTTGCCGATATCGCGGTTGTCATGGCAAAGACCGATCCCGATGCGCCACGTCACGAGCAATACAGCACCTTTATAGTTGAACTACCTAGCCCCGGTTACGAGATTGTTCGCAATATCGAAACCATGCAGCCACACACCGACCTCGGTTTGAAGCTGGGTGCCTCGCACTCGGAAATCAAAATCGACAATCTGGTGGTGCCGCGCGAGAACATTCTTGGCGGACGTGGCAAGGGCTTTGCAATGGGCCAACACCGCCTGGCTTACGGCCGCCTGCGTCACGGCATGCACAACGTCGCCATTGCCCAGCGCGCGCTTGATCTGGCCGCCGGACACGTCACCCAACGCAGCACCTTCGGCAAGCGGCTCGCTGACCGTCAAGGCGTTCGCTGGATGATGGCTGACTGTGCCGCCGAGATTTACAAGGCGCGCCTGATGCTGCTGCACATCGCTTATAAAGCGGAGCGCGGCGAAGACCTGCGACAGGAAAACGGTATCGCTAAAGTGTTCCTCGCCCACATGGTGCATCAGGTGGTCGACACCGCGCTGCAATTGCACGGTGCACTGGGTTACAGCCAAGACACGCCTTTGGCGAGCTGGTACACCAGCATTCGCTCACAGCGCTTAGTTGATGGTCCTGACGAAGTGCATCGCTGGCGCACCGGCGCCAATGTCATCAAGGCATTCGAAGAGCATGGCACCACCGCCTCAGCCTGTGGTGGCGAACTGCTCTAGGGCAGTTCCCCGCTTAGCAGGAACAAAACGGGGGTCAGACAGAACGGGGTCAGAATTAATTCTGACCCCTGCTTTCTAACCCCTGCCTTCTAACCCCTGTTGCGCTAACCCTGCCTAGGCAACGCCATCACATAGCCTCTAGCCGGATCCGCCTTGCCTTCAATAAAGGCGTCGTAAACCGTTGTTAGACTTTCAGCGCCACTAGCTCGCTCTACATTGACCCAGCCTTCCGCGTCCTGCAGAAATCCACCCCAGGCCACTGCCATCTTCGCGGCGTAGGCTTCATGCCCCCACTCCTTCAAGCGCTTTTGAATTTGCGACGGCGCAAAGAACATTTCTGGCTTGGGACCAGGCAGCTCGGTCTGATCGACACCCGGAGTACCCGCTTCCCAATGCGTCACGCCGACCAAACAGCTGTAGCGCAGCTGATCCGCAAGATGAGTATGAATGTCGAACTGCAGCGCGCGGTTGCCCGCCATGTCGACCATCACTGTTGGCTCTAGGGTGAGCTTGTCGAATTCGTCATAGCCCAGCACCTCGTGATAACAACCCAGTCCCTCGACAAATGCCTTGTTGCCCTGGGACGTCAGGCCAACCACTTTGCAGGAGCGATTAGCGTGCAACAGCTGCGCAAGCCCCAATGAGGTTTTGCTCGAGGCACTAGTGAGCAACACGGTGCCTGCTTCGAAAAAGGCGTTGTCAGCCAAAAAGTCGTCAAGAAAGAACGAGGTGGTAAACAGCGGCCGATACAACATCTGCTCGGGCTCTTTGTTGGGGTCATAGCTCGCGTCCGCTGCGGTTCGGTTGTACTGGTTGTACACCACCGGCAATGCTGAACGATGCGCCACACCATCAACAAGGGCGTGCGCTTTCACATTTTCAGGCGTCAGCGTCGCGTGACTCGCCATGGGAAAGTAACCATAAAGCCGTTCACCGACGGGCACATCCGGGTGCCGACTGGCAATCACCTCAGCAAAGCCCCAAACGGGAATGCACCCCCAGTCAGCAGACACTTCTCCAGTAGGATCATACGCTGGAAAGAACTGCCAATAACCAATACTGTCGCCGGCCACGCCGTAAGTGATGTTGTTGGCGGTCAAGGCAAAGTGATCAACTGCTACCAGTACTTCGCCATTGGCCAGCTCGCCAATGGGGTTTTGGATAACTCGCGTCTTGGTGATATCGCCGCGATTCGATTGAAATACGGTTTTCTCGCTGGGCTGGCTCATAGGTAGGGTTCCACGATAGATGGGTTGAGATGAGTTGCAATGAAAGGCTAGACGACTGCGAACTAATCGAGTCGATAGTCGGAGATTTGAATTTCGGCACCGTTGTCAGCGTAGTCACCGGCGCTGCGGCCGGCTCTGAACTCACCCCAGTTAATGGACCGATAGCGGGCAGCAGTGCCGGACGCACAGGTTGACGACAAGGGCGCGTAACTGTAATCGAAATCGGGATTAAAAAAGAACGCGGCACTGAAACGCTCCGCCCCACTATTGGCAAGAACTCTATGCAGAGGCGCCGGATAACCATCATTCGACCAGACCTGCGCCAACCCCCACGACCGTGGCGACATGCCGAAGTATTTGCAAGCGGGGTTGACGCAGTACGTGCTCTACAACTTCTCCAAGAAATCT
>JALZVT010000151.1 GCA_023300545.1 Pseudomonadales bacterium | reverse complement strand
GACATCAACGAAGGGGTCAGCTACTTCCGCGCCGAAGCCCTTCGAGTTAAAGCCGTTGCACAGGCTATTGCCGACGGCTATCGGGTCGTCGCTATTATGGACGAACCGTTCAAGGGCACGAACGTCAAAGACGCGTTTGATGCATCGGTTGAAATTTTGCAACGCTTCGCCACAAAAAAAGACTGCCTGTTTATGATCACCTCGCACCTCATCGAAGTGAGTGAGCGACTCGATCCCCAGTTGCCAGTGAGCTATCAATATTTCGAAGCAGAAGAAACCGAGAACCGGTTACGCTTCGACTACGTACTGCACCCTGGAGTGTCCAGCCAGCGGTTGGGCATGCGCGTGCTTCGAGAAGAAGGCATCTTCGATTTACTCGACAAAACCTGATTTGCACCCGTCTGGCGCAAGATAGCTTTTCTCAATTAAACCAATCAAAACAATCAATCACACCGCATGCAAGAATGCGGTGTAATTAGTCTGTCCCCTATACCTTTAAAACGGCATTAACTATTCGAATGGAGCTCTCATAATGCTACAAAGAACTAGAAACCTACTTGCGGTAATGACGCTGGCACTCACGCCACTCATGCTCGCAAGTCCTGCCAGCGCTGATGGCGCTGGGAAAACCAACGACTTTTGGTGGCCTGAGCGTCTAGACCTCAGCCCGCTGCGCCAGCACTCAGCAGAATCTAATCCTCTTGGTGCTGATTTTGATTACCCAGCAGCGTTTGAAACCGTTGATCTTGAGGCACTAAAAAAAGACATCACCGATCTGATGACTGATTCGCAACCCTGGTGGCCCGCCGATTACGGTCACTATGGTCCTTTCTTCGTCCGCATGGCGTGGCACAGCACGGGCACTTACCGAGTGATGGACGGGCGCGGCGGTGCGGGCGGCGGACAGCAACGACTGGAGCCGCTCAACAGCTGGCCAGACAACGTTAACCTCGACAAGGCTCGTCGACTGCTTTGGCCCATCAAGAAAAAATACGGCAAAAATGTATCTTGGGCTGACCTCATGGTACTCACCGGCAACATTTCGCTCGAATCAATGGGTTTCAAAACTCACGGCTTTGCTGGCGGCCGAGCTGACGACTGGGAGCCCGACAGAGTCTACTGGGGGCCCGAAATAAAATGGTTGGATGCTAAGCGCTACACCGGCGATCGCGATCTGGAGCGGCCATTGGCTGCCGTACAGATGGGGCTTATTTACGTTAATCCCGAAGGCCCAAACGCCAACCACGACCCCATGTCATCCGCCGCCGATATTCGCGAGACCTTCGGTCGCATGGCTATGAACGACGAAGAAACACTCGCACTGATCGCTGGCGGCCACACCTTTGGCAAGGCACACGGCGCCCACAAGCCCGATAAATGTGTCGGCGCCCCACCCGCAGGAGCGGATGTGGAGGAGCAAGGGTTCGGCTGGAAGAACAAGTGTGGCACCGGCAGCGGTGCAGACACAGTCAGCAGCGGACTGGAAGGTGCCTGGTCGGTAAACCCAACCGCGTGGACCACACAGTATCTCGACAATCTCTTTGCCTTCGAATGGGTGAAAACTGAGAGCCCAGCTGGGGCCACCCAATGGATTCCCGCAAACGGCCAGGCGGCTAATCTAGTTCCCGATGCGCACGACAGCTCAAAACGTCACGCGCCAATCATGTTTACCTCAGACCTCGCGTTGAAGGTAGATCCAGCATATCGCGAGATCGCCCTGCGCTTTAAAGAAGACCCTGCCGAGTTTGAGAAAGCGTTCGCTAAGGCCTGGTTTAAACTCACTCACCGGGATATGGGCCCTAGCTCTCGCTACGTCGGCGCCGACGCGCCCAAAGAAGCCCTGCTATGGCAAGACCCGGTGCCCGCAGTCGACCACGCACTGATCAACAGCCGGGATACGAAGTCGCTAAAAGCTAAAATCCTGGCCTCAAAGGCGACAACCTCGCAACTCATCAGAACCGCGTGGGCCGCAGCCGCAAGCTTCCGTGGTACGGATAACCGCGGTGGCGCAAACGGTGCACGCATTAACCTCGCTCCACAAAACAACTGGGCAGTAAACAACCCAACCGAACTGGCAGGCGTTCTTAGCGAGCTAAAAGAGATCCAAACGGCGTTCAATGGCAAGAAGTCAGGTGGCCGAAAAGTCTCTCTGGCTGATCTCATCGTGCTCGGCGGCGCAGCTGCGTTAGAACAGGCTGCAGAAGCAGCGGGCCACAAAATTGCGGTGCCTTTCACCGCTGGCCGTACCGACGCGAGCCAGGCGCAAACAGACGTTAACTCGTTTGCCGTACTGGAGCCCGCTGCGGATGGATTCCGCAACTACTACAGTGCAAGCGCAGGTCGATCACCAGCCGACGCACTGGTTGATCGCGCCAATATGCTGACGTTGACCGTGCCTGAAATGACGGTTCTCGTTGGCGGCATGCGCGCTCTGAATGCCAATTCGGGTGAGACTGCCCACGGCGTTCTGACCGACAAACCAGGCGCGCTCAGCAACGACTTCTTCGTCAACCTGCTCGATATGGCAACCGCCTGGTCGAAGTCGGCTACTCAAGACGGCGTGTACGAAGGACGTGATCGCACAACCAATACGCTGCGATGGACGGCAACTCCCGTTGATCTTGCGTTTGGCTCAAGCTCAGAGTTGCGCGCCGTTGCGGAGGTCTACGCCTCTGACGATGGTGAGGGCAAGTTTGTTAGCGATTTTGTCACTGCCTGGACCAAGGTGATGTCACTCGACCGCTTTGACCTGAGGTAAGCAGCACCAGACTCCAAAGAGCTGTAGAATTGGCGACGCAATACGCGCCGCCAGACATTTTCCCGGGAGGCGCCCAAATCAGGACGCCTCATGCAAACCAAAATCACCAAACTCTTCGGTATCGAACATCCCATCATTCAGGGTGGCATGCACTACGTTGGCTACGCAGAGCTCGCCTCAGCAGTCTCAAACGCAGGCGGCCTGGGCATGATTACAGCCCTCACCCAGAAAACCCCGGCTGATCTAGCCAATGAAATTGCGCGCTGTCGCGATATGACCGACAAGCCTTTTGGTGTGAACGTCACGTTTCTGCCAACCGTTAACGCCCCCGACTACCCCGCCATCATCGACGCCATCATCAAAGGCGGCGTAAAGGTTGTCGAAACCGCAGGCAATAATCCGGTCGAAGTGCTGCCCATATTGAAAGAACACGGCATCAAGGTCATTCACAAGTGCACGGCAGTACGCCACGCGCTAAAAGCCCAAAAGATTGGGTGTGACGCCGTCAGTGTTGACGGATTCGAGTGCGGTGGCCACCCCGGCGAAGATGACATTCCCAACATGATCCTGTTACCGCGCGCTGCTGACGAACTGGAAATTCCATTCGTCTCTTCCGGCGGCCAAGCCGATGCACGTAGCTTGATCGCGTCTCTTGCGATGGGCGCAGAAGGCATGAACATGGGCACACGCTTTATCGCTACCCAAGAAGCCCCGGTGCATCAGAACGTTAAAGAAGCCATTGTTGCTGCCAGTGAACTGGACACTCGACTCGTCATGCGCCCACTACGCAACACAGAGCGAGTGTTAACCAACAGTGCTGTTGAACGCTTGCTGGATAAAGAGCGCGAGCTTGGTGCCAACCTGAAGTTCGAAGACATCATTGAGGAAGTTGCCGGCGTTTATCCGCGAATCATGAAAGAAGGTGATATGGAAGCCGGAGCATGGTCGTGCGGCATGGTAGCTGGTTTGATCAACGACATACCGACCTGCAAAGAGCTTATCGATCGCATCATGCATGAAGCTGAGGCAATCACAGCACGTCTACAAAAAATTGGTAACGCTTAATCTAAGAGGGTCTGCTGATGAGATCTAACTCAGAGATAATTGCAGAGTTCTTGCGCGCCTGGTCTGATTTAGACGCTGACGCACTCGTTGCGTACTTCGCCGTCGATGGGGTGTATCACAACATGCCAGCGCGCCCCGTGGCAGGACACGATAACCTGAAAAAGTTCATTACAGGCTTTATCTCACCGTGGACCCAGACCGATTGGGAAGTACTCAATCTGGTTGAAGTCGGTAATCTTGTTATTGCCGAGCGGCTCGACAAGACCCAATCTGGCGATAAGCGCGTTGATCTGCCGTGCTGTGGGGTGTTTGAAATGCGCGACGGCAAGATTGCCGTCTGGCGGGACTATTTTGATATGCAAACCTACATCAAAGCAATGAGCTAAGCACTGGCCTCAATGGGAGCGCGTCTGACGGAAGCTCGAAACGGAGGCTTTGGCTTTTGGCACGAATGCCAAAGCTCAAAGCCTCCTCTCAGGTTCAGTCTGGACGGTGAAGGCCACAAATCTTGTGACCGTCGGGGTCGAGGAAATAGCACAGATGCATCGCGCCCATGGTGCCTTCGCGCAGCCCCGGCGGATCTTCTGCAGTCACGCCGCCGTTGGCAACAGCAACATCGTGCAGTTTTTTCACTTGTTCTGGCGAATCACAGACAAAACCAATCGTTGAGCCGTTAGCAGTAGTCACGGGTTCGCCATTAATCGGCTCGCTGATGCTGAACGTCGATCCGTCGTGGATGTAAAACAATCGCGTCTGCCCGGTGTCGTTCGTGTGCTCCATAGGTTCTCCAGCACCCAAGACACCAAGAACAGCATTATAGAAGCTCTTCGTCTTACCGATATCGTTTGAACCAATCATCACGTGATTTAGCATTGCAGTTTCTCCTTACGAGTTTTCAAATCAAATCTTTAGTACAAGAATAGGTTGGCGGCGCGCCTAGCGTTTCAAGTTACCCACGGGTCAGCGGCATGACGATTTCTGCAAACGCCTCCATCCGATCCAAACCTCCAGGCCCTGCAAAAAAGAACGCGGGAACCATCATTCGGCCAACACCTAACGCGGCCATTTCTTCGACTCCCGCAGCTGGGTTGGCAAACTGAGAACCAAACATCGCATTGATCTCGATGCTGCTCGGATCACGATCGGCAGACTCGGCTTTGCGCCGCAGGCGTCCAAGCAATTCGCCCAGCTTGGCCGCGTCGCCTTCTCCTGGAAAATAGCCATCGGCAATTCGCACAGCACGACTAAGCGCCGCTTCTGAGTCACCGCCAACGAGTATAGGTATCGAACCGTTAACTGGCCGAGGGCTACTTGTAGCCGGCTCAAAATCCACAAAGTCACCGTGGAACTCGGCATGCGGACCAGCCCAGAGAGCGCGCATCGCTTCAATATATTCATCATTGCGAGCCCCACGGCGAGCCCAGTCGACTCCTAGCGCATCAAACTCTTCTTTCATCCAACCAACGCCAAGCCCAAGCTCCAGGCGCCCGCCTGAGAGCTGATCGAGTGTGGCAAGTTCTTTCGCAAGAATCAGCGGGTTACGTTGCGGCACAATCAAAATGCAGGTGCCCAAATTCATAGTGGGTGCGGCGGCGGCAGCGTAGGCTAGCCATATCAACGGGTCCGGAATGGGCGTATCTGGTTCCGCAGGGATTTTTCCATCCGGCGTGTACGGGTATTTGGAGGCAATAGAATCCGGGAGGATAACGTGCTCTCCACACCAAAGGGATTCAAAGCCTGCCGCCTCCGCACGACGGCAGATTTCCAGTGAATCTTTGCCGTTGATGGCGATGCTACTGGCAAATGCGAGCCCTACTTTCATGATATCTCCATTATCAGTGAACAATTTTTGAACTAGCCCGCAAGATACCCATAGGACAGTGCGCTCGTCTACCTCAATAGGTAGGCTAAAGCCGCCCTAACCATCTACAGAAGCGGTCCGACGATAGCCGCAAACCGATCAACGTCTGCCTCGCGAAAACCAGCGATATTTATGCGGCCGCTGCCTGCCATGTAAATCGCATGTTCTTCTCGCAGTATCGTGATCTGTACCGGTGTGAGGTTCAGAGTAGAGAACATGCCTTTTTGGTGCGCAATTCCGCCCTGATTGTTTCCCAGCGCGCGAGCCAACTGCTCACGAATAGACTGCATCCGCTGCTGCATGCTGTTTAACTCGTCTTGCCATTTTCGCGTGAGAGCATTGTCATGAAGAATGGTTTTCACAATGGCGGCACCATGATCCGGCGGCATCGAGTACGACGCCCGGGCAATCGACAGTACGTTCGATTGAGCCACACGGCTCATCGCCGCGGTCTTGCACACCACAAACAGACCACCGGTTCGCTCGCGATAGAGACCAAAGTTCTTGGAGCAGGACACTGTGACAATCGCCTCAGGTACCTGTTCGAGCAAAGCGCGCACACCAACAAGGTCGGTATCCAGCCCGCTACCCAGTCCGTGGTAGGCCACATCAACAAAGGGTACCAAGTGTTTCTCATTGCATATTTCAGCAACACGCTGCCACTGGGCGACGGACAGATCTGAGCCAGTGGGATTGTGACAACAGCCTTGCAACAGCACCACATCACCGGCTGCCGCACCAGACAGCGCGGTATCCATCGCCGCAAAATCAAGAACCTGATCTGCCACGCTAAAGTAGACATAGTTTTGTGTGGCAAGACCGGCCGCCGCAAGCACTGGTGCGTGGTTATCCCAGGTTGGCGTACCCACCCAAACAGTTGTGTCCGGGTTGGTGTGAGCGATAAAGTCAGCAGCAAGCCTAAGGGCTGCAGAACCACCCGGAGTCTGCACGCCTAAGGTACGCTCACGTAAGCCGACATTAGCCCCAAACGACAACTCGAATAGACTCTCTACAAACTCCAGATCACCAGACAGCCCTACGTAGGCCTTACTCTGCTGGGTTTCTACCAACAGCCGCTCCGCGTCTTTGACAGCCTGCATAACCGGTGTTGCACCTGAATCATCACGGAATACCCCGACACCCAGATCCATTTTCTGGTCCCGTTTGTCAGCTGCAAAAAGGCCAATGATGGCGAGCAACGGATCAGCGGGTTTCGACTCAAGGGTCTCAAACATCGGGCATTCCAGTTGGTTTACAAAGGGCTATTGGCGATATTAACACCGCCAATAGCAGAACTCAGTCGAAGCGCGATTTAGATTGCGCACCGGCAATAGAGGCATCATCCCAGCTGGCAGGCGCCGGAATGGTCAGCGCGATAAGGTTGGCGATCACCACCGACACCAGCATGACACCGACGATAGGGCGGAGCGTGCCATCATAGAGCAGGCCACTAAGCACACCGAGCACAGCTCCAAAAGAGAACACGGCCATGCTCATTAGCGCACCCGCACTGCCTGCAAGCTTCTGAAAGTTGGCCAGGTGCAAACCACTCAATGTGGTATTGATTAGCCCAGAAGAGCCGATCACAAGCGCCATTAAAGGCGTGAAATAGATATCCTGCGGGTCGCCACTGAACACAATAACCGTCAGAGCCACTACCCAAAACAATTGCGAGAGCATACCCACACGAAAGATTCGATAAGGCTGGATGCGGCGCACCAACCTAACGGTGATGAGCGTAAAACACATCATGGCAAAAACATTCGAGCCAAAATAGAGCGGGAACTGTTCCACGTCCACTTTGAAGTATTCCAAATAGATGAACGCCGCGTTGGTCAAAAACACCATAAGTGCGGAGCTAACAAACCCTTGAGTCAGCACATAACGCAAGGGTACGCGCACACCGTTCACCCGCCTGCCCAGCACCTCCAGATATTGTGGAATGAGATGACCCAGTTTGAGCATGCCGGTTTTGTGCTTATTGGTTTCACCAAGGCGACTGAAGAACAGAAATATGACGACGCCATAAGCTGCCAAAAACAAAAAGATACTCTCCCAGCCTAAAGGTAACAGCAGAGTCCCTACTACAGGCGCAATCAGCGGAGCGGCAAGCATGACCAGCATCACCATAGGAAAGCGCTTCGCCGCCTCGGTTGCCGAATAACTGTCTCGCACCATCGCGTTACAGATGGATGCTACAAAGCCCCCACCTATAGCCTGTAGCGGTCGCAGCCATTGCACCTGTTCAACGGTTTGTGCAAACGAAATGGCGACCGCTCCTGCAATAAAAATGGTCAATCCCAGAAAGCCAACGGGGCGTCGCCCTAACTGATCCGATACCGGTCCACCCAGTAGCTGCCCGACACCAAAGCCAATCAGGTAGGTGCTGACCGTAAAATTCAGCTGCACAATATCGGTATTGAATGCCGCGGCCATAACAGGCAGCGCGGGCAGATAGGTATCTATCGCAAACGGTGCGATGGCCACCATGGCCGAGATAAACACCAGAAAGTAGCGCGGTAACTCAGGACGAGACTGTGGCACAGCGGGTATATCCGGCGTTGAATCAGAATTGGAATCTAAAGGGGAAATCGCGTATCGCCTCCCTGCGCGTAGCCCCAACAGCAGGGCAACTTAAATCGAATGCACTCCATTCTGCGGGTTTTAAGGGCACGGACACAACCAACACTTCTAGCACGGTATACTGCCGCTACCTACTTCAGCCTTAAGGCATTTATTTGCCTATAAGCATCAACAGGAGAAGCCAATGTTAGGTCTGTCTCGAGTCGCCGGGGTTCTGATCGCTCTATTAATCAGCATCCAAAGCACACAACTACTAGCCCACGACAGTGCTAGACCACGAGACGATGCGCAACCCATCGCCGACTTTCCGAATGTCGGTAATCTGCGAGTGCTGTCTGTCGACCTGCACACTCACTCGGTTTTTTCTGACGGCCACGTCTGGCCAAGCATTCGAGCGGAAGAAGCGGCACGCGATGTCATAGATGCTGTTGCCATTACCGAACATCTCGAATGGCAGCCGCATATCACCGATATTCCTCACGAGGATCGCAATCGCTCCTATGAAGAGACCCTACGTTCCGCAAAAAACCTCGATGTGCTGGTTATTCCAGGCGTAGAAATCACCCGAGTTGGCGAGCCAGGACATATCAACTCTGTCTTCATCAAAGATGCAAATCCTTTGGTCCAGGCCAGTGGCATCAAAGACTATATGCCGGGCCATTTGTTTTCGAGTCAGACCGAAGCTGAGGCAGCATCCCGGGCACAAAGTGAAGCCTTTGCGGGGTCACACTCTGTTGAGCGAAACTCCGAGATTCTCTGGGCACCGTTCGCAAGTCGCGAGCTCTACATGACACTGCTTAACTTTAGCGTGGCCGACCAACGCGATCCGCGAGAAGTTTTGAATGCAGCCGCGGCACAGGGCGCCTTCAGCTTCTGGAACCATCCTCTGTTCGAACAGGCCAACTGGAAACTACCAAAATTTCATACTTCAGCCATTAAGGGTGGAGTACTAAACGGCATCGAGATTGCGAATGGCGATCACTACTACCCCAATGCACATCGACTGGCTCTGAAACACAATCTGGCCCTGATCGGTACTTCGGATGTCCACCAACTTATTGCCTGGGACTATGACCGGCAGAAAAATCAACACCGTCCAGTAACGCTGGTACTTGCGGCAGAACGCACGAGCAACGCCATCAAGGCCGCTTTGTTTGCCCGTCGTACTCTGGTCTGGTGGAACCGCACACTGATTGGTCGCAAAGCCGAGTTACAGCCCCTGCTAGAAGCCATGATTACTCTGGACGACGTCACTTTCAGTTCTTCAGGTCGAACCCAGTTGCACTTGCGCAATCACTCCGGCGCCGACCTGAGTGTTGTACAGGCCAAGGGGCCATCGACCACCCGCGCTGCCGGTGTTTTTGTATTGCACGCAAACACCGTTACTCAGGTTGATGTCGCCAGCGACAAGCCCTCTGATGTCATAAAATTGAATGTCATCAACGCGCTGTTAGCTCCGGGCGAACCGGCCACAATCGAAATTGAATTTACAAAACCGACGAAGTGAAGACTTCCTCAACAACACCAAGCTTGGAGAGCGACTACTTATGGAATTGATTCTGGTACGGCACGGCTTGCCTGAACGCGTAGAAAGAGAAGATGGCGCCGCTGACCCAGCGCTGTCTGCAACCGGACAACAACACGCCAAAGCAGTCGGCCAATGGTTGGCCGCGAACGAACAGATTGATGCTGTCTATGCAAGCCCCATGCGCCGTGCCCATCAAACCGCAATGCCTTATTCAGAACTCGCCGAAAAGCCAGTCACCTTAGTGGATGAGGTTGCCGAGTTCGACCGCAACAGCCGCAACTACATTCCGGTTGAGCAATTAAAGAAAGAAAACTACGCCGCATGGCAACGTATGGCCAATGGCAACTACGGCAAGCAGGCAGACCTTGGGAAATTTCGTGACACCGTTGTGAAGGGTCTTGAATCGATCATCGACCAAAACCGTGGCAAGCGCGCAGTTGTATTTTGTCACGGCGGTGTTGTGAACGTGTGGACAACACACTGCCTGGGCCTTGAGCCGCAGCTGTTCGCTGACGTGCGCTACTGCAGCATTTCACGCTTCCTGTGTGCCAGCACGGGTCAGCGTAACTTGCACAGCCTGAATGAAACCCAACACCTCAGCCTCTAATTCTGTGAGCACCAACAAATGACCGACCTACTACCCGTTCGAGGTTCGCCAGGATCGCCTTACACCCGAAAGATGCTGGCACTGCTGCGTTATCGTCGTATTCCCTACCGTTATATGCAGGCACCACAGGCCGACCTGCCAGCGCCAAAGGTTGGACTCATCCCGGTCTTCTATTTTGCCGACGACACTGGCGCGTTCGATGCCGTAGTCGACAGCACGCCCATCATTCGCCGATTGGAGGAAGAGTATCCCGGGCGTTCGGTCATCCCCAAAGACCCCGTCACAAAATTTCTCGACACCCTGCTCGAAGACTACGGCGATGAATGGCTTACCAAAGCCATGTTCCACTACCGCTGGTATTACGCGGACGACATCGATATGGCTGGGAGTATTCTTCCGCACTACGCTGACGTCACAGAAAGCGACGACAAGCTCGCCACCATGAAAAAGGCTTTCTCTGAACGCCAGATCTCGCGGTTGTATGTGGTTGGCTCAAACGACACCACAGCGCCTGTCATCGAAAACAGCTACAAGCGTTTTCTAAGCTGTTTGAACAACCATCTAAAAAAATACCCGTTCATGTTGGGCAACCGGCCGGGCTCCGCCGACTTTGGCTGTTTTGGCCAACTCACTCAGCTCACTCAGTTCGATCCAACACCCGGCAAAGTGGTTATCGCGCAGTTTCCGCGAGTGCATGCCTGGGTGAGTAAAATGGAAGATCTGTCTGGCGTAGAGCCTGCTGAAGACGGTTTTCTCGATGCTGGTACTCTACCCAGCACTCTGCAGGATCTACTAACCGAGCTCGGTCGAACCTATGTACCGGTTATGCTCGCTAACGCCCACGCCCTCGAAAACGCTCTCGAGACCGTCACCACCGTCGTTGATGGTAAACCTTGGCAACAGGAACCCTTCCCCTATCAAGGCAAATGCCTGCAATGGTTGCGCATTGAGTACGCCCGCTTGGAAGAACACGACAAAAACCGGCTGGATGGCATTCTGCAGGGCACCGGGTGCGAGGCACTCCTTGCACGTCCATAAGGCCGGAAATGGAGGCAGCGGCGTCGACTCGTCACATGGATTTTACAGAGTTCAGTTACCGCCTAATTGTTGTATAAGCTACTATGCCGGCGGAAACACGAACAAAAGAAAAGGAATTTCATGACTACCGAAGGCCACACGCCAGAAGCACTCACGACCGCAGAGATCAAAGCGTTCCACTTCAACGGTTCAGGCAGTGAGTTCTTTCGTATATGGATCGTCAACATCCTGCTGTCAATCATCACCCTGGGCATCTATTCCGCATGGGCCAAGGTACGGACCAACCGTTACCTCTACGGCAACACAAGTGTTGCAGAGGGTTACTTCGACTACCATGCTGAACCGCTTATCATCCTTCGCGGCCGCATCATCGCGGTTGTATTGCTATTGATCTACAGCTTCGCCGCAGAGCTGATGCCGGTTCTCGGGGCGTTTATGGGTCTTGCTCTGGTCATCGCCTTGCCCTTTGTTGTTGTTAGAGCACTTGCGTTCAATGCCCGCGTCACTAGCTGGCGCAGTATTCGATTCAATTTTGATGGCGATGTCGGCCAAGCTTTTGGAGCCTATTTTGGCTGGCCCCTACTCGGCATGCTCAGTCTTGGTCTAGCCATGCCCTTCGCCTGGTTCAAAAAGGCCGAATTCGGCGTCAACAACCATCGCTTGGGTCGCACACCGTTTCGCCTTGGCGCACAGCCACGCCATTTTTATGTAATTGCCCTTGTTCTAGTTCTGATCGGTATAGCCGCCGTAATCGCCCTCGGCTCAATGTCGAGCGTACTCGGTCCGTTGCTTAGCGCCCTTGACGGCGACGAAGAAGAGGCCGCAGCAGTTGTAAAAATCTTGCTCCCTGTAATTTTTCTTCTGTATTTTTTAGTGTTTTCCCTGTTTAGCGCACTGCGATTTCGTGCGGTTTATAACAATCTGCAACTCGGCGACAACCGCATTAACAACTCCATGAGCATCGGCAAATACCTGCTGATTGCGATAACTAACACACTGCTCATGGCGATAACCCTTGGCCTGTATTATCCCTGGGCAAAAGTTCGCATGACACGCTTTTTGATTGACTCACTCAGTCTGTCAGCTGTGAACATCGATAGCTTTGTCGCCGCAGCCAAGGAAGAGCAATCGGCCTTCGGCGAGGAGTTTGGCGAAGCGTTTGATCTTGGAATTGGCGTGTGACCGAGCTCTACAGCAGAGCAACCTTTGCCCCCTTCACCATTGAAGGCGAGTTCCACGACGGTCAGACATCAAAGAGCGTGCCCGCGCAGCTACTAGTTAACAACCGTGGCGCAAGACTGGTTGCCGACCAACTGGAGATCGAGATCAGTCCGGCCGATTTGCTGCTGAGTGATCGTATCGGCAACACACCCCGACGTATTGAATGGCACAACGACGGCGCCTTTGTCACCCAAGACAATGCGGGCACCGATCGATTGCATCGATTGCTACCCGGCGGAAAAGTCGGACGGTTGGCATTTGGTTTGGAGAGCAATCTGCCTTTTGCAATTGTCGCCCTAGTGAGCGTCGCGCTGCTGTTGGGCAGCGTTATGTTCTGGGGTATTCCAACCGGCGCCCGCTACCTTGCCACACAGATACCCCAATCTCTGGCCGAGCGTGCTGGCAACGAGGTCATGGCAGCGCTCGATCAGATACATCTGGAGCCAAGCACCCTCTCGTCCGAACGAGCTGAAGAGCTACGCACCTATCTGGCAAGCCACGATCCTTTCCCACCCGTAATCAGCTTTCGGAGCGCCGGGGAAACCATAGGCCCCAATGCCTTTGCATTACCTGGGGGCTTTGTTGTCATTACCGATGAGTTGATTGCGCTCGCCGAGAATGACGAACAGATTCTTGCGGTCTATCTGCACGAAACTGGACACGCCCGAGCGCTGCACTCAGAAACCAGCGTGCTGACAAACTCCGCATGGCTGGTTCTGCTGACGTTGATAACCGGTGATATCAATGGCATGACGGAGACGATTTTTGCCGTGCCGGTGATGCTTGGCAACCTCGCTTTCTCGCGAGAGCTTGAACGCGAGGCTGATGACCATGCCATCACAGAACTAAAGGCACTAGGACTCGATCCATCGCTACTCGCAGATATGCTGCAACGAATGACCCAGGGTGTTCCTGACACCGATACAGACATGGCTTCAGAAGAAGCCAGTAGCTCGGGCGAGGGAGATGGACTTTTAGACTATCTCTCGACCCACCCCTCGACCGCTGAACGGCTCAAACGGATTCGCGCCGCCGCACATGAACGGCCATAACTAGCGCCTCACTGCTGCAAACTCCTTCGTAGCGCAATACAGTACCGGCACCAGCAATGTTGTAATCACCGCCACCAGCATGCCGCCAAACGACGGAATAGCCATAGGCACCATGATGTCAGAACCACGACCCGTAGATGTAAGAACAGGCAACAATGCCAGTAGCGTCGTTGCGGTCGTAATCAGTGCCGGTCGAATGCGTCGACTAGCGCCCTCAACAACAAGGCGCCGAATCGTGGTTACTGAGTGCACAGACGCTTCGCCAGAACGCGCCATGGCCTGGTCAAGATAGGTCGCCGTCACAACGCCGTTATCCGTCGCGATACCAAACAGCGCCAGAAACCCCACCCAAATGGCGACGCTGATATTTACTGGGCCGAGCTGAAACAGCTCTCGCAGATTGGCGCCCAACACCGTGATGTCGAGCAAACCCGACACGCTGTACATCCACATGATAAGAAAGCCACCCGACCAGGCAACACCCACAGAGCTGAATACGATCAGGGTTGTACCTACCGATGAAAACTGCAGATAAAGAATTAGAAAAATCAAACACAGAGACAGTGGAACAACAACAGAGAGCGTTTGTTGTGCTCGCAGCTGGTTTTCATAATTTCCCGCAAAGGTGTAGCTAACACCAGTGGGAAGTACCAGTTCACCCTTCGCAATCTTGTTGGCAAGGTAGCTCTGCGTCTGCTCAACCACGTCAACCTCAGCCACATCAGGCTGTCGGTCAAACACCACATAACCGAGCAGAAAGGTGTCTTCGCTCTTGATGGCCTGGGGTCCGCGCACGTAACGCACTTTCGCTAACTGCCGTAGCGGTATCTGCGCGCCGGCAGAGGTCGGCACGACAATCTCTTCAATACCCTCAAGACTGTCGCGGAGTTCTCGTAGATAACGGATCCGTACCGGGTAGCGCTCACGCCCTTCCACCGTACTGGTCACTGCCTTCCCACCAACGGCGACCTCGATCACTTGCTGAACATCTTCAATGTGCAAGCCATATCGCCCAAGTGCCGCTCGGTCTAGATCAATCTCGAGATACGGTTTGCCAACCAAACGATCCGCAGTGACCGTCGCTGGCGAGATGCCCGGCACCTCCCGCAGCAACGTCTCTAATTCGAGCGCAACCCGTTCAATGCTCTCAAGATCAGGGCCTTTGACTTTAATACCCATCGGCGCTCGCATCCCGCTCTGCAGCATAACGATGCGAGCCGCAATTGGCTGCAGCTTTGGCGCAGACGTTGTACCCGGAAGATTCGCCACCGTAACAATCTCTTGCCAAATATCATCCGTGTTGCGGATATGATCACGCCACTGACGAACACTCTGACCGTCGTCATCCACTCTATACTCCGGGTAGTAGTTCACCACAGTCTCAAACATCGAAATGGGTGCAGGGTCTAACGGGGTATCTGCACGACCAAGCTTGCCCACTACCGATTCGACCTCAGGAATAGACGCAATTGCTCGATCAAGAATCTCGAGCGAATCTTGCGCCTCGCCAATTGAGGCGTGTGGCATGGTGGTTGGCATATACAAGAAAGAGCCTTCATCAAGCTCTGGCATAAACTCTTTGCCAAAGCCTGGCAAACTACGACTCACAGATTGCCAGGCGCTGGTTTGACGCAGCGAATCAGGCGCTAACTTGAAAACGCTATCGAACCCCAACCACGCCGTGAAGCCCAGCAAAGCGACCAGCAATGGCAAGGCACAAAACAACCCCTTATTCTCCAGACACCAACCCAGTACCGACGGATAAACTCGCTGATAAGCTCGAAAGCTCAACAATAGTCCACCAATCAACAGCACCACAAACAGAGCATTAATCAGCAACCCTTTGCTCGGCCCGAGTGGCAACCAAGACGCAGTGAGCAGCACGGTGACCAGCAGCGCAACAAGCAGACAAACCAGTGCCAGAAAGTTATCGCTCAGCCACACCCACAGCTTCGACTGCGGCAATGCAAACCCGGACAGCAACCGGCGGTATCGAAATCTCACGCCAAACAGCAGCTGTGCTGCCGGTGGCACGAGCGTCAGCGCTACAATCATAGACGCCAGTAATGCAAATGTTTTGGTAAACGCCAACGGGGAAAACAGTTTCCCTTCGGCACCAGTTAGGGTGAACACTGGCAGAAAGCTCACTATCGTTGTCGACACAGACGTCAATACAGCGCCAGCCACCTCGCGTGTGCCTTCATAAACGGCGCTGAACAGGGTCTCGGCCGTAGAATCTTCTGGCTCAATTTCATCCACATGCCTGAGAATGTTCTCGCTGACGATAACCCCCATATCCACCATGGTGCCAATCGCAATTGCGATTCCAGACAGCGCGACAATGTTCGCTGAGACGCCAAATAGCTTCATCGCAATAAACGCCATCAACACCGACACGGGCAGCAGAGCGCTTATTAAAATGGCACTGCGCAAATGCATCACCATAAGCAAAACCACTATCATGGTGATGAGTATTTCTTGGGTCAGCGCTTTATTTAAAGTGTCCAGCGTTTCGTAGATCAGCTCGCTGCGATCGTAAAACGGCACAATAACAACCTGACTAAGCGCTAGACCCTCCGGCCAGCTAGCGGATTCATTGGCTCGCATCCAAGCCTTCCAGCGCACCTGATTGAAGTCATTATCAACAAAGGCGTTAAAGCCTTTGCTTTGGGCAAACTGGCGCAACGTACCTTTTGACGTTACCTTGTAGTCGACGAGTACTTTACTTGGCAGACCCGGTGACACCTCAGCAATCTTCTCTTTGGTGTTCTCAATTGCTTCTAACGGATTAAAGCCAAAGCGCGCGACGACCACGCCACCAACCGCTGGAGCACCGCCCTTGTCGAGCGCGCCCCGCCTCAGCGCCGGGCCCTTAACCACGTTGGCAACATCAGTGATTCGAATAGGAACATTATTGGTGACGCCAACAACAATCTGTTCGATGTCCTCGATGTTTTCTATAAAGCCAAGGCCTCGAATAACGTACTCAGCGCCATTAACTTCAATGGTTCGCGCGCCAACATCCAGGTTCGACATTCGGGTTGCACGAAACACCTGATCCAGAGTGATGCCCAGTGCACGCATGGCGTCCGGGTCAACATCAATCTGATACTCCTCGCTAAACCCACCAACAGATCCCACCTCGGTTACACCCTGAGCCGCCAGCAAGGCGTAACGCACGTACCAATCCTGTACACCACGCAACTCCTCAAGCCCCCATCCTCCGGTTGGGTTGCCAGCAATATCTTGACCTTCAAGCGTGTACCAAAACACTTGCCCCAACGCTGTCGCGTCTGGCCCCAGCGTCGGCTGCACGTCAGCAGGCAGCGTGTCGTTGCGCAAACTGCTCAACTTTTCAAGCACTCGGCTTCTAGACCAGTAAAACTCGACGCCTTCCTCAAAAATGATGTAGATCGTGGAGAAGCCAAAGAAGGAATAGCTGCGCACGGTTTTCACCCCGGGCACGCCGAGCAGAGATACTGTTAACGGGTAGGTGATCTGATCTTCAACGTCCTGCGGCGAGCGTCCAACCCACTCGGTAAATACTATTTGTTGGTTCTCGCCGATATCGGGTATCGCATCTACTGCTACCGGTGAACGCGCGTCGCCACCAATGTCCCACGAGAACGGCGCTACCAAAATGCCCCAACTGATGACTCCAGCAAACAGCAGAAAGACAATCAGCTTTTGCTCTAGACAAAATCGAACCCAACGAGTTAACAGCGAGTCGTTTTTCCGCGTGTCGTGTGTGGCGGAGGCCAGGTCGGGTCTAGTGTCCGACATGGTCATGCTCACCACCACGCTGCGGGTTCATCATGCTGGGTCTGGCTTGAATCTGCAGGGCGCTGTCAATCTTGAAGTTGCCCGAGACAACCACCAGCTCTCCCGCTGCCAAGCCACTTTTCACGATGTAATCTGCACCTGCACGAGCGCCGAGAACAACGACTCGTCCCACATAGCTCGGTACCTCAGATGCGGTGTCTTCCACATATACAACCGCTCGTTCGCCGGTTACCAATACCGCCGTGGCAGGAATCACAATTGGCGGCTGGGACGCGCTGGGTTGCGCACCTTCCAAGCTAGATGAGTCACCAGGCACTTCCGATCGTCCAATTGCTTCCGCTCTAACGAGAGCCATACCACATACCGGACAAACTCCCGGTTGGTCGCTAACCTGCTCTGGGTGCATGGGTGACACCCATTTTCCGACAAGAAATTCGTCGACCACCTCGCCTCCAGTCGCCAAACGCGCTGATACGCTCGCGCGCACGAACATACCGGGCTTCAAACGCTCATCGCTATTATCTACATTGACCCGCAGGTTAACGGTACGGGTTTTGGCATCAAGCACAGGGTCAATAAAAGCGATGCGTCCGTGAAACGCTTCACCAGGAAACGCTTCTGTAGAAAAATTCACTGCCTGACCTGCTCGCAGCCACTGCAGATCAGACTCATACGCATCCAGCTGAACCCACACCGAGCTTAGGTCGGCAATGGTAAATACTCGGCTCCCAGTGTCGACATACATGCCTTCCTGAGCGTTTTTGTGAATCACAACACCGCTTTTAGGCGAATAGATCGTGACGCGCTCTTGAGACTTGCCTGTTTTTTCCAGCTGAGCTATTTGTTCAGCGGTCAAACCCGCTAGCCGGAGCTTGTCGCGTGCTGCGCTCACCGTCCCCTGAGCGGATTCGCGCAACGAATCCAGGCCACTATTCGTCACCCCCCGGAGGCTGCGCAGCGCCTGCAACAACTCCTCCTGTGCCGAGTACAACTCAGGACTGTAGAGCTCAACCATGTGATCGCCTTTGTTAACCGACAACCCGGTGTAATCAACAAACAATCGGTCGATCCGGCCCGGAACCCAAGCCGTGATGTACTCCAAATTAGTTTCGTCGTAAGCCACCTTGCCAGCGAGCCTCAGCGACGCGGTCGGAAATCGGCGCTCAGCAGGTACGGTCGAAATTCTCATGAGCGCTTTTTGTGCGTCGGTAACTCGCAGCGTTCGAGCATCAGCCATGTCAGCTGAATCAAGTTGTGGCACCCGGATCAGGTCCATCCCACAGATCGGGCATTGACCGGGACCGTCTTGGTGAAGGTGCGGATGCATGGCACAGTGCCACACGTCTGATTTGGGAACCAACGGATCTACCCGCTCTATTGGTGAGTGCTGCAACGAAGAAGTGTGCGCCTCAAACCCAATCTTTGTCACATTGGCCGGAGTCTCTCCCGAAGAAAAAAGCCACACCACCAGCAAAGTAACGACAACGGTTACCGCCACCAATGCCCGTCGGGAACCAAGCAACTCGCGCAAAAGGCTATCGTTGCTCATGGCTGTACTCCTGCAAAGCTGGCAGCTTCTTGCAACGCTTCACCCGTTAACTTTTCGAGCCGAGTGCGCGCCTGATGATGATCCGTCGCCGCGCGTGCATAAGCGAGTTCAAAGGCGAGCAGAACCCGTTGCGCGTCTATCATGTCTGCAAACGGGGCGGCGCTGGTGCTGTAGGCGCTCTGGGTTGCGACTAGCGACTCTTTAGCCTTCGGCAGCAGTGTATTGTCGTACAGATCAACCTGGCGTTGTGCATCGCGTAGTCTAAACAGCGTCGTAATGGTTTCTGCGTGCAAGGTACTGAGTTGTTCATCGCGGGAATACTGTTGTTTTTGAATCTCCGCCTCAGCCTCTTTCACCTCGGCTGTGTATTTGGAACGCCAGATCGGTAGGGTTATTCCAATGGTGGCTGAAAGCGCGTTATTGGAACTGCCCACCGTATCGGGCTCTATGGCGGCGCCCGTAGCAATGTAATCCAGCCCCACTGTGAAATCAGGTCGGTGGTTTTTCTGCGCACGGGACTTCATTGATTTTGCTGCGGCCAGCTCAAAATCAGAGACGCGTAAATCTGGGTTGTTAAGCGCTACCCTTTGCAATACAACGTCATCGGCGATGATCAGTGGCTGTATTTTCATTGCTGCAGACAACGTTTGGCTTGCATCGATAGCGGCATTCAAAGGCCGATTCAGTGGCAAATGCAGTGCACTATTAAGGCGGGCGAGTAACGGCCCGCGTTCATCCGTAAGACTTGCCAGCCGATTCTCTATTGTACCCAACTCAACCTGAGCGCGAATCACATCAGCGTGCGTCGCTGCTCCCGTGCCATAGCGAACTCGGGCCACCCGTTCAAGATGCACCACCAGATCACGACTACCCCGCACAATGTCGGTCGACGCTTCGAGGTAATACAGCTCATACCACGCACTGGCGACCTGCGCGATCACAGAATTTCTAACACTCGCAACGCGCTGGGCTGCTGCACGCGCCGCGTCACTGGCAACCACTTGCTGCAGTTTCAGCTTGCCAAACCAGGGCAATGCCTGTGAGATGCCGACTGCGTATTCCTGCGGCCCGACCCGAGTCTCTACCTCGTCAAAGAAGTAGCGATAACTCAGCTTTGGGTCTGGCAGCGCCGACGCCTGCGGCACTTGCTGCAGTGTACCGAGATGCGCTTGCCGAGCCGCGTTTACGCGCGGATTATGGGTTAACGCGTAATCCACCAAAGAACGCAGGTTACGACCGTCTGGAAGTTCGCTGACCGCGGTTTCAGCAAACACCGGTCCACAGGCAACAACAGCCAGTAGGCTGCAGGCACGCGTGCGCGCGTACAAAGTCTCAAAAAAGGGTTTCATTACCAGCATCCTGGTTCGAATGTAATTCCGTTCAGCAGATCGGCTTATCGATTACGACTGCCGCTGTAAGGCGCTCAGAGACGCCGGTCGGAATGAAGTCTATTCGAGCTGGAGGTCGTGTCTGCGAACCGGCGAGTCGACCAGGTCGGTCCGCTGACAGTCAGGAAGCATTGCTGCGACGAACGCTGCAGTAAACACCGGCAGCGGTTGCCCAGCCACGAGTGAGGTTGCGATTGAATGCTCGGGCGATTCGTCAGAAACAAGGTGGACTGGTGCAGCCGGTACGGCGGGCGTCTGCTCCTCACAGCTGATCGCCAGCACAGAAAGGCACTCGGGACACTCTTGGTGCGGAGGTATCGAGTCAACGACTGACTGCTCATGGCAGCTAACCGGTGCAGGTTCTACGTAAGAGGTATGATTGTCGGTCGGTACAATCTGTGAGGCATTCGCAGGCACACAGGGGCACACCAGATTGACGAACACAAAGCTCGCAGCGGCCAGAAAGTGCAGTGTCTGTTGAAAGAACGCCATGGCCGCACGCTAACCCTCTAGAGCAGAGGCGTCAATGTAATGGTGCTGAGCGGCCTCAAGGCCATGACAGACTGCACAGTAAGCCTTAGGCTTATAGACACATGAACTGACAATCTGGCCAGCCAGCCGCTTAGTCGGGAACTGAAGATGCTGCCGCGATAGTAGGCGCGGCCGAATTGAGCGTATCTCTCGCTGTGCCCGCCGCTTGCTTGTAGCGACTCATAAAACTCGCAATTTCCTGCTGGTTGATCGCGTCACCCACAGATTGTCCTTTGGCGATTCGCGCCTCAATGTCGAGTAGCACACCCACCGGACCCTGACTGCGATTTCGCAACACCACGTCGTTTACGGGTTTAAGCAGTTTCTCCTGAAAACCCAGCAGCGCTTGCGGCACAGATGCCTTATCGAGTATTGCTGCGCCGAGTACACGAGCGTCAACAATAGCCTGACTCGCACCCCCCGAACCATGCGGGAACATGGCGTGGGCTGCATCACCAATCAACCCTACCCGACCATCAATCCAATGCTTCACCGGGTCCCGGTCAACCATGGGAAACTCCCAGATACCCTCTGCTTTGCTCACAATGTCCGGCACGTTGAGCCAGCCAAAATCCCATTCGGCAAACTGCCCAATAAACGCATCCGCACTGGCAGGACGATTCCAGTCGCTCTGATCCACGCTCCCCGAGTCTTCGGGGTGCAGCTCGGCTATCCAGTTAAGCTGCGTTTCGCCATTCGCGTCCAGCGGCTCAACCGGATAGCAAATAAAACGCTGCGCAATGCCACCAACAAACACAAACGAGTTCTTGTTTCTCGGCGGCGCATAGCGGGAGACACCGCGCCACATCACGGCCCCACTCCAATTCACCGGCCCTTGTTCAGGATGCATCTGTCGACGTACCCCAGAGTGAATGCCATCCGCGCCCACCAGCAAATCGCCATCGCGCGAGAACGTCTCCCCGTTAGAGTTTTCAAAATAGGCGGTTACACCGTCTGCGTGATTTTCATAGCGACAAAAGCGGGCGTCCGTTTCGACACACGCCTTACCAAGGCGATGCTGAACCGCAGCCAGCAAGCGCAGATGGAACTGCCCGCGATGTACCGAAAACTGCGGCCAGTTATAGCCTGCCTGAGTGCCTCTCGCTTCGGTCCATACCGGATGCGCACCATAAAAAAACAATGCCCACTCTTCTGCTTCAATACCTATCTGCTTCAGGTCATCAGCGAGCCCTAACTGATACAGCTCACGCACCGCGTTAGGCTGCAGGTTAATGCCAACACCCAACGACTTAATGTCAGTCGCGGCCTCAAACACCTGTACGTCGAGACCCACCTCATGACAGGTCAGCGCAAAGGTCAGGCCAGCAATACCGCCA
This sequence comes from Pseudomonadales bacterium, assembly GCA_023300545.1. Taxonomy (GTDB): domain Bacteria; phylum Pseudomonadota; class Gammaproteobacteria; order Pseudomonadales; family Azotimanducaceae; genus JALZVT01. The sequence continues at coordinate 352 of JALZVT010000151.1, read as the reverse complement.
CCAGCAACAAGAATAGTCAACGCAAAATACCTCGCGAAGGATTAAAGAGAACCACTGGAACCACCTAAGCGTATTTGTTCCAGACCACTACGTCCTCCAGCGGCTTGCGCTTTACCGGCTTGAATGTGTGCTTTGGATAGCCCACCGCAACATAAACCAGCATATGCAGGTCGTCGGGCACGTTGCACAGGCTGCGAATCTCAGACTCGGCAGCCCCTGGAAAAGTAGTGAAACAGGTGCCTACCCCGAGAGAACGAGCGGCAACAATCATATTCTGAGCAGCGGGGTAAATAGTTGACGCCATAAATTCGTCTGTTGGGGCATGTGGCGGATAGACCTTGCGTGCCATACC
>JALZVT010000150.1 GCA_023300545.1 Pseudomonadales bacterium | reverse complement strand
ACGCTAAAATCAGTACCTGAAGAGTTCGCTAAACACGTCCAATTGGCCAGCGGCTCGCCAAACGAAATCATGTTACTCGCGCAAAAGGCCGGATTCGAAAACCTATACATCGATGGTGGAAACACCATTCAACGGTTTCTGAATGCCGACGCAATCGATGAAATGATTATTACGGAAGTTCCCATACTTCTGGGTGGAGGCGTTGGTTCGCGTTCGCGTATTTATTGTCTGCCGGTTACGCGTTGCTACTGGACTCCTACCCGTTTGTATTTACCGAGACCCTGTGGGCGGTTATCGCACGACGTCGCTACCGTTTGTTGGCTGCATAGCAGGGAGACAGCGAGCCAACTATTTCAACACCGCTTGCAACCAAAGCGCAGTCCGCCGCGCGGCCAACGCGCCCTGTTGCAAAGCGGTTGCATGGGTCCGCTGAGTGTATTGCGTGTTGATCGTCACAACCGATGACTGCAGCAGCTGGGCTCGCAGTGGCCCATACACCCAGTCGTTGGCTACGGCGTTGCCTTCTCGAACCCACATCACCGGCGACGCTTCGTCTGGTTGCACACTGGGTAAGGTCTGCTCGGCCAACACCGCCATTAGCCGATTGATGTCCGCCGGGGCGCGTACGTTACTGATCGCACTGTCCCAAAAATAGTGCAGGCTATCGAGCCGCCCTTTCTTACCGCTACCAGCGATCTTCACCTCGTTACCGCCGCGGTCCCCCTTGGGCCAGCGCTTGCGCGCAAACATCGCCGTGGTGTGCAGCGGCTGGTGTACGTCTGCAATCAGGTGCAACGCCCAGCTAATCCACAACCCTTTGTTTTCAAGTGACACCGTGGGGTCGCGCAGCTGCTCGCGCAAGAACCCTAGCGCCTCGAGTACGTCGCCCGGATTGTCTGTATCAATCGCAGTCGTTGGGTCGTTAATGCCTAGCGATTGGTCTTCTGGGGTTAGATACGCTGGCAGATTGATGTAGTGCCAACGCCCGCGATGAAATTTCTCGACCAGGCCTTTACGGCGATAAAAGGGTTCGTTATTGAACCGGCGAATGCGGTCGGGCCACTGAGCCGCCTGCCCCATCAGCCATTCCAGCTCGCTAAGCTCAGCCAGTTTCCCTGGGCGATACGCAGCAAGGTCTCGGTCGTAGCGGGGATGCGCGCGCAACGCGGCCAACACCATCGCCTGTAACTCAGGCTCCATCTGCCGGGCTGCGGCCGCGGCAATAATTCGGTGCCCAGACTCATTCCAGGCCTGAGCCGCCGGGGCGGCAAGCCCCACAACCACTACCACTACCAACGCAGCTACCCCCGCGCGCGCTAGCCACAAAAGTGTCCTGATTCCTTTTCTCGCCATGGCCTGCACTGTCCTGTTTGTTAAGCGCCTGCCGCCCACTATCCGGCAGATCCTCTTCTCGCGCTATTATAGAGGGCTAGGAAGAGACAGCAGCATTGAGAGAGAACATGACCAACACACAAAACTACACCCCCATTCTTGTGGGTGTTGCCCAAAACGAACAGCGCATCACCGACTGGCAAGACCACAAAGAACCCTTGGACTTGATGTTTGATGCCCTCCAGGCCGCAGCCCAAGACTGCGGCAATCCCAAAATTCTGGACGCCGCCACCGCGATAAGGGTGGTTAAGGGCCGATGGCCCTATACCAACCCCGCCGCCGTGCTGCGCGACCGACTCGGCGTACCGGGCGCTGAAACCGCCATTAGCCAATACGGCGGCAACTACGTGCAAACGGTAGTGAACCAAAGCGCGGTCGATATTGCCTCGGGCAAACAGCACGTTGTGCTCATCACGGGCGCTGAATGCGGTTACACCCAGGCCAAAGCCCAGAAGGCTGGCGCCAAACTACGCTGGGAAGCCTTGGGTGGCGAGCCAGATCGGGTATACGGCGAAGACATTCCCATGTCGCACCCGGAAGAGCTGAAGTGCCAGATTGGCGCACCCATTCAGCTCTACCCCATGTTCGAAAATGCCCTGAGTCACGCCATGGGCGAAACCCATGACGCCCACATGAAGAGCGTGGCCGAGCTTTGGGCCAGTTTTAGCGCCGTGGCCGCCAACAACCCCCACGCCTGGATGCGCAAGCCTGCCTCAGCGGACGAGATTCGCAACGCCTCTGCCACAAACCGCCCGGTGTCTTACCCTTACCCCAAGTTCATGAACTCGAACAACAGTGTTGATCAGGGTGCGGCTCTGATCATGTGCTCTACCGAGACGGCAAAAAGCATGGGCATCCCAGAAGACCGTTGGGTGTATTTGCACGCCGGCACCGACGCCCACGACACCTACTATGTGTCGAACCGCGACAACCTGCACAGCTCGCCCGCCATCCGCCATGCGGGCAATCGCTGCCTAGAGCTAGCCGGCGTGAGTGCATCGGAACTCGATCACGTTGACCTCTATTCCTGCTTTCCAGTGGCCGTCCAGGTCGCCGCGCGGGAGCTTGGCTTAACCCACCGAAGCCCACTGACCGTGACCGGTGGTCTGACCTTCGCTGGCGGTCCGCTCAACAATTACGTCATGCACTCCATCGCCACCATGGCTGAGCTGTCTCGCGCTGAGCCGGCCAGCAGAAACCTGGTGACGGCCAATGGCGGCTTCCTTACCAAGCACGCCTTTGGGGTGTATTCGGCCACCCCGCCTGAGCAGCCGTTCCGCCACGAAGACCTGCAGGACGCTGTTGATGCGGAACCCACCCGGGAGTTGCACGAAGGCTTCGCCGGCACCGCCACCACCGAAAGCTTCACCGTGATGTATGACGGCGAAGGTCCGGCGAGTGGTCACGTGGCCGCCTTGACCGACGACGGCAAACGAGTTTGGGCAAGCACAGCCGACCGGGATCAGGCGGCTGCCATGGTAGGAGCAGACCTCATCGACACCCCCGTGCGCATCGCTGACCGGGTGGCGAGCTTTTAGCAAAGTTATCCACAACTCAGATATCTATATTAATCAAGCAATTAGAAAGTTTATTTAATTCTTGATTTAGGTCTGATCTGCAGATACATTCTCCCGCGTCTGCGAAAGCAGGCCGCTCGGCCGACGCTGAGTGGGTCGGTCACCCGTCTCGTTAAGAGTAATAACAAGGTGGCCACCAGCGCGGCCAGGACAGCCGTTTTCCAGGGACGCCCTCCTGCTTTTAGCAGGGCTCTTCGCAAGAAGAAAAGGGCGTCTCCTGGGTTTATTTCCGTCCTGTTTGCGCCTTTGTATGACAGATGGAGAGCAGAGATGGCCTTTACCGCCCTGAAAGCCGGCCCCGCCCGGGCAGTCCCCACCACCGAGCGCCAAGCCGCGACGGCACGCGCCGCCGAATTGCTGAAAGAAATTCTCGACTACCAGCTGCGCCTAAACCGCCTTAGCGTGCGCTCTACGGCTGATGAAGACTATTTAATCTCTGCCTATAAGCGCCAGATCGAACGGCGTCAAAACCAACTCAATGCCCTACCCAAGCCACTCGAAGCCGCGCCCAATCCATGGCGAACCTACCAGAGTTGAGCACCGATCAAGACCAACCGCTCTCCCATGCCGAACGTGATAATTTGCCCAGCGCAGGTTTCCTGCGGCGCCTTGGCGCCATGGTGTATGACGGTCTGCTGCTGATCGCGCTGTGGCTCACTACCCTGTACTTCCTGGTGGCCTTCAACAATTCAGCAGTGGGCGGCGCCCTGCTGCAAACCCTGCTGTTTCTGGAGTGCTACCTGTTCTTTGCGTTCTTTTGGCTGCGTAATCGCAAAACCCTGGGCATGCTGGCCTGGAATCTGGAACTGCAGCCCAACTCAGTGGCAGGCACCGACGGCAATCCGGTCATTCCTGCCCTGACACTCACCCAGGTGACGTTCCGATTTGTTGGGGCATGCCTGAGTTTTGCCCTCCTAGGGCTCGGCTATCTGTGGATATTGATCGATCCACAAAAGCGCAGCTGGTCTGACTCGCTGTCACGCACCCGCATCGTGCAGATCCCTAACCAATTCGTCGAAAGCCAATAATCCCCAGCACCCAACACAGGGCAATGGGGATAAGCACGCCCAACCAGGCTGACACGCCATAGACCATCGACAGCGGCCCAAAAAGGTCCTGCAGATACTTAAACACCAGCCCAACAATCACCCCGACGCTCAGCCTGACCCCCAGACCGCGCTCGCGCAGCGGCCCGAGTATGAAGCTCAACGCCAGCAAACACAGACCAATAACCGCCAGCGGCTGGAACAGCTTCGACCACAACGCAAGCTGGTAGCGCACGGGGGTTAACCCCTCTCGCTGCATGTATTCCACCTGATAAAACAGGTCTTGCAGTGACATACGCTGCGGTTCAAGCAGGGCTCTGGCACTCAACAGGCGCGGGTCGGCATTGCTGTGCCACTCGTACACAGCGTACTTGCTCACCGCGTTTTTGCCCGCACCAAACAAGGTCTCCTTGACGTCAAGCAAACGCCAGATGTGGTCCGCTTTAGCCGGTATATCACCGCTTGCCGTAGCCCCCGACTGCGGTTGATACACCGCGCGGTTTGCACGCTTGACGGTACGCAGCCGATTGATGTTATCCAGCTCATAAATCACTACGCCACGCAGCTCGCCCGTGTCGGTAATGCCGTCGACATTGACGTACAGACCACCCTCGCGGTACCAGTGCCCACCGTCGATATAAACGGTGTCGCTGGAGGCCTGCACGGCCCGGGATTTGAGGCTGGTCGCACGCTCTTCCGTTGCTGGCGCCACATACTCCCCCAGCAGATAACTGCAGATCAGCAGCGCCGCTGCGGGTATGCACACCGCGCGAAAGATGCGCCCGGTTGAATACCCCGAAGCACGCATGACAATCAGCTCACTGTGGTTGGCCAACTGGCCAAGGCCCAGCAAAGCACCAATAAACGCCGCATAAGGCAGCATTTCATAGGCGCGTCGCGGCAACGTGAGCGCCACGTACTGCATTGCTGCAACAGCGCCGTAACCCAAATCATCTTCGCCCAGTTCGTCGATCAGCGTGAAGAGACTCACCAAGCCCAGAAAGGCGAGCAGCACAATGGCAATGCCGCCGAGCACGTGCAGCACGATGTGGCGCGTCAGCGTATTCATGTGGCCGCCGGGCGCTGGGCGCGCTGAAACAGGACGTAACCGATAGCGATGAACAATAGATGCACCGGCCACAACCCAACCGCGCCAGGCACTTGCCCATCGCCGATTGCCTGCTTTAACAGCAATAAACAGAGGTAATACAGAATAAACAGCCCCATCGCTGGCAACACACGGGCAAACCGCCCCTCTCGTGGTCGAACCCGGGATAGGGCAAAAGCCAGCAAGGTGGCAACCAGTGTCATTAGTGGCAGCGCAATGCGCCAATGGAGTTCAGCGGCGTACTCCGCTGCGCGGGCGAGCGACAGGGAACCATCGCCACTCATGAGCAGCGGCGTCGGCACCGTTCGAATCTTGGCCTCGCGCCGTTCGATGTTGGGTGTTTCTATGCGCTGGCTAAGACGATCAAACCGCAAGACCCGGTAATCCCCGTTTCCCGGTGTGCCCTGATACCGCCGGCCATTTTTCAGCAGCAGAAATCGACTGCCGGTTACCGGGTCTTCAAACTGGCTGCCCGATTCCGCCCAAATAGTGCTTCTCGAGCCGTCCTTGTGGCGCTCGCCAATAAACACGTTGCGCAAATTTTGCCGGTCTTCATCCATCGACTCGGTGTAGGTCACGCGCTGGCCGCGATACAGGGAGTGAAACACGCCCGGCGTCAGCGCCTCAAACTCGCGATTTTCCCGCTGATCGATCAGGGCCTGATCCAGCGCCAGCGCGTATTTAGGGGTCACCAGCAGGCTCATGAGCCCAACTACTGCCGCGATCAGCAGCGCACAGGCCATCGCCCAGCTCAATACCCGGGCCGGTGCAGCGCCAGCCGCTACCAACACCGTCATCTCACTATCGGCGTACCAGCGTGAAAAAGTCAGCAGAACCGCCAAAAACAGGGCAAACGGGAAGATCAGCTGCAGAAACTCGGGTAAACGGAAGACGATTAGCGTCAGCAGCACGTCGCCGGCGTACTTACCCAGGGCCGCATCCTGCAGATACCCCACAAAACGGCCACCCAGCCCGATGAGCAGCAACACCACTGCAACCACCAAAAATACGCTCAGCAGTTCGCGCAACGCGTACCGGGCGGTCACCATACAAGTAGCACCTGCTTTCAATTAACATAGCGCCGTAATTTAACGGCGATGCGCATTATGAAGTATTCCACCAAGACCGGCAGCCTTGCGAAGCAGAAGACTGATTGCTTAGTTGTCTCCCTCCCCCAGGCCAAGGCTCTGGCCAAAGAACTGGGTGTAAGCTCAGCGGCCAACCTCGCACTGAGCGACTTCAGCAACAAGCCCGGCAAGACCACCCAGCTGGTGTTAACGCGCTCAATCACCCGCGCTTTAGTTGTGGGCGGCGTCACCGGCAAAAAAGTCAGTCAGGCCGATTACCGCAAGATGCTGAGCGCCGCCTCGGCAGCTCTCACCAGCACACCCGGCAAAAGCGCCATCTGGGCCCTGGCCACTCTGGATGTTGCAGATGCAAAAGGCAGCCAGTGGACAACGCGCAACGCCCTGTCGAGCCTCAGCAGCGCGTTTTACACCTTTGACGCCCAGAAAAAAGACGTTGCCAAGCCCAGCATCAAGAGCATCGCCGTTCACGGTGACGGCAACGCCCTAAAAGGCATCCGTCAGGCTGTCGCGATCGGGCAGGCTCTCGATACCGGCATGGCACTCGCCCGAGACCTGGGCAACACTCCACCCAATATCTGCAACCCCAACTACCTCCTGCGCATCTCCCGCAAGCTGGCCACTGCCCCCAAAGTGACGGTGCGCAGCCTCGACGAAAAAGAGATGACCAAACTGGGCATGGGCGCGTTCATGTCGGTTAGTCAGGGCAGCGACCAACCTGGCAAAATGATCATCATTCAGTACAAGGGCGGTAAGGCCAAAGAGCAGCCCCACGTGCTGGTTGGCAAAGGCATCACCTTTGATACTGGCGGCATCAGCCTGAAGCCCGGCCCCGCTATGGACGAGATGAAGTTTGATATGTGCGGTGCGGCCAGCGTTATAGGCACTACCAAAGCCGTGATTGACGCGGGCCTGAAGCTTAATCTGGTGACTATTGTTGCTGCGGCCGAGAACATGCCATCCGGCGGCGCCTCGCGCCCCGGCGATGTGGTGACTACCATGTCTGGCCAGACCGTCGAGATTCTCAACACCGACGCAGAGGGCCGGCTGGTGCTGTGCGATGCGCTGACCTACGCCGAGCGCTTTAAGCCCAAGTCTGTGGTTGATGTGGCGACGCTCACTGGCGCCATTGTTGTGGCGCTTGGCTCACAGGCCGCTGGCGTCTTCAGCAACAACGACAAGCTCTCGCAAGAACTGCTCGACGCGGGCAACTACATGCACGATCGCGGCTGGCCACTGCCGGTTTGGGAGGACTATCAAGGTCAGCTGCGCTCTAACTTTGCCGATATGGCCAATATCGGCGGTCGCGAGGCAGGCTCAATTACCGCCGCTTGCTTCCTCTCACGGTTTGCCAAGGCATACCCATGGGCTCACCTCGATATTGCCGGTGTTGGGTACCAGGGTGGCGCACGCAAAGGCGCGACAGGGCGCCCAGTGCCTATGTTGTTCCAATACCTGCTTGAGCAGGCGTGACACGAGTCGACTTCTATCTGCTGGAAGACGTCAGCATAATTGCTGCCGTCCGCTTTGCCTGCCGGCTGGCCCAAAAGGCCGTGCTGGGGGGCAGTCAGGTGTATGTGCACGCCAACGACCAAGCCCACGCAGCCCAGATAGATACGCTGATGTGGGACTATCCACGGCAGCAGTTTCTTGGCCACGAGATTGTCGGTAACGACAATGCGCGGCCAACAACGCCCGTACTCATCGGCTTCGGTGCTGAACCCACAGGCGATCAGGTCATGATCAACCTGGCCGATTCAGTGCCAAAGTTCATCGGCCGGTTTGATCGGGTTGCCGAAGTTATTGTGGGTGAACGCAAAGAGGACGGCCGCGAGCGCTATAAGTTTTATCGCGATTGTGGTTATCCGCTGCATCATCATGAAATGAGCAATTGGGAAGAGGCGTAAAGCAGGCGACAACGCGTGCAGAGGAACACAATGAAAAGCAACGCTAATGGCCTGATGGGTGACCTTGAATCAATCAAGGCCCTGCTTGAAGAAGACGATGAACCTACATCTTGGGACATCGCGGCCGAGCCTGTTCAGGAACTGTCTGTTGAGACGAGCGCCACTAATACTCCCGCCACTTCTGCCACGTCCACTACTTCCGCGACAGCCGCCTCGCTTGACGCTCTGCTGGGCACTGATTTTCACGACGCCACTGCCACTGTAATGGCCCGCGCGCGCGGGCTGATCGAACAGCATCCCAACAGATGGTCGCCACAACAAACCGACGAACTGAGCGATGCGTTACGTGTTCGCATCGACGGCGCCGTCCAGGAATGGATTACCGCCTCACTAACGGCTCACGCCGGTGAATTGCAGCAACGCCTGCTAAACGCCGTGCGCGATGAACTCGCCAGACACCTCGAGGCGTTTGAAACCAACGCCGATTCCGAACCGTCTTAGATTAGAAGTACTCATCCCCACCATGGAAAACCAATTCAATCCCAACGCGATCGAGCAGTCGCTGTATAAAACCTGGGAAGACAAAGGCTATTTCAAGCCACAAGCGAATGACGCCGCGGGTGACAGCAATGCCACGCCTTACAGCATTGTCATACCCCCGCCAAATGTCACCGGCAACCTGCACATGGGGCACGCGTTTCAACACACGCTCATGGACTCGCTCATTCGCTACCAGCGCATGCGCGGCAACCAAACGCTGTGGCAAATGGGTACCGATCACGCGGGCATATCAACCCAAATGCTGGTGGAGAAAAAGTTAGAGGCGCAAGGCGAAACTCGCAAGGGAATCGGTCGCGAAGAATTCGAAAAGCGCGTCTGGGAATGGAAAGCTGAGTCTGGCGGCAACATCTCGCAGCAGTTGCGTCGTATGGGTTCGTCCCTCGACTGGTCCCGCGAGCGTTTTACGCTGGACGACGACTATGCCGCCGCGGTGCTAGAAGTGTTTGTCAGCCTGTACGACGAAGGTTTGATTTACCGTGGCACGCGCCTGGTTAACTGGGACCCGCAACTTGGCACCGCCATTTCAGACCTGGAAGTCAACAACACCGAAGAACAGGGTCATCTGTGGCATTTCCGCTACCCGCTGTGTGATGGCGCTACCACCAAAGCGGGCGACGCCTATCTGGTGGTTGCAACCACCCGCCCTGAAACCATGCTGGGCGACACGGCAGTAGCCGTTCACCCCGACGACGAACGCTACGCTGATCTTGTGGGCAAAGAAATTGACCTGCCTTTGGTTGGCCGCCGCATTCGCATCATTGCCGACAGCTACGTCGATGCCGAGTTTGGCACCGGCTGCGTGAAGATTACTCCCGCGCACGATTTCAACGACAATGAAATGGGCGCACGCCACGATCTCGAGCAGATCAACATTCTTACCGACGCCGCCGCCATCAACGACACCGCACCAGAGGCGTATCGAGGCCTAGACCGGTTTGTGGCGCGCAAACAGATTGTCGCTGACCTAGACGCTCTGGGTTTGCTCGACAAAATCGACGACCACAAACTGCAGGTACCTCGCGGCGATCGCTCCGGCGCCATTGTCGAGCCCTACCTCACTGATCAGTGGTTTGTGAAAATCAAACCCTTAGCCGAGCCCGCCATCAAGGCGGTCGAAGATGGCTCTATTGAGTTTGTGCCCAAGCAGTACGAGAACACCTACTTTGCTTGGATGCGCGACATTCGCGACTGGACCATCAGCCGCCAGCAATGGTGGGGCCATCGCATACCCGCGTGGTTTGATGACAACGGCAAGATCTACGTGGCCAAAAGCGAAGCTGACGTTCGCAGCAAATACAGCCTGGCTGACGACTTTCCCCTGCGCCAGGAAGAGGATGTACTCGAAACCTGGTTCTCGTCATCACTGTGGTCGTTTGCAACCATGGGTTGGCCCGAGAAAACGCCAGAGCTTGCCAAATACCACCCCACCGACGTGCTGGTGACCGGCCACGATATCATCTTCTTTTGGGTTGCCAGAATGATCATGATGTCGCTGCACTTCACCGGTGAGGTGCCCTTCCGCAAAGTCTACATTCACGGCCTGGTGCGCGATGAAAACGGCGCAAAAATGTCAAAGTCGAAGGGCAACGGGCTAGATCCGCTGGACTTGATTGAGGGCATCGAGCTCGAAACGCTGGTCACCAAGCGTACCGCTAATCTTTTGCAGCCCGAGATGGCGCCAAAGATCGAGAAGAACACGCGCAAGCAATTTCCTGACGGCATTGCCGCCTACGGTACCGATGCGCTGCGCTTCACTTATTGCGCGCTCGCCTCTACCGGCCGTGACGTTAAGTTCGACATGGGTCGCATTGAGGGCTACCGCAACTTCTGCAACAAACTGTGGAACGCCAGCAAATTTGTACTGATGAACCTCGAAGGCGCTGACCTCAACGCCCCCGCCGATGTGTCACTGGTTGACCGCTGGATACTCAGCCGTGTACGAACAATGCTGACCCAGGCCGAGGAAGCCTTTGCCACCTATCGTTTCGATATTTTGGCCAACGTGCTTTATGAGTTTATCTGGCACGAATTCTGTGATTGGTACGTTGAGCTAACCAAGCCCGTCTTGTGGGACGACGACAACCCCAAAGCAAAAGCCGCCGCCCAGCAAACCTTATTGAGCGTGCTCGAAACCATTCTGCGCGCAACGCACCCGATCATGCCCTACATCACCGAGGCTATCTGGCTCGAAAGTGGCCAGCAGATTGGTCGCGAACGCGACAGCATCATGCTCGAAAGCTACCCCGAAGCGGCAAACTACACCGCCGACCCAGAAGCCGAGGCGGCTATTGAATGGCTGAAAGGCGTGATTGAAGGCGTACGCAACATTCGCGGTGAAGCCAACATCAAGCCCAAGCAAGAGATTGCGCTGGTGTTCCAGGGCGGCACAGTACAAGACCGACAGCTTGCCGACCTGAACGCGGCCTTGCTCACCCGACTGACCAAGCTCTCAAGCATTACGTGGCTGGAAGTAAACGACGAAGCCCCGCCGCACGCGTTGCAACTGGTAGACACTCTACGCGTTATGGTGCCCCTAGCCGGGCTGATTGATGTGGCTGAAGAACGGGCGCGCCTGACCAAAGAAATAGGCAAGCGCGAACAGGATTTAAAACGCCTGAACGGTAAGCTGGGCAACGCTAAGTTTGTCGCCAACGCGCCCGATGATGTGGTGGAAAAAGAAAAGCAAAAAGCCGCTGATCACGCCGCAGCAATCGAAACGCTAAACGCGCAGATGAAACAGCTGGACGAACTGGCTTGAAGCACTAGCAGCAGCTGAGATCAGCATTCATTCTGCTCGGAGGCGAACTGCACCGACATGGAGTCGCCGCCGAGGTGTCGGGTCAAGTCTCAGAGCGTCAGAATAACTTTCCCAACGGTTTCATTTCCCGCGATCAAGGCGTGCGCTTGCCCCGCATCACTCAGCGCCACTTCCGCTTCGATAATCGGCTTGATTTCGCCGCTTTCAATCAGCGGCCAAACGCGCTCATGCAGAGCATCCATCACCGCCGACTTGGCAGGTACGCTGCGGGCCCGCAGGGTGGAGCCAATTACGCGCTGACGCTTCATCATCATCAAACCAAGGTTCAACTCGGCCTGCATCCCGCCCATGAGTCCGATAATGACCAACCGGCCATCAATCGCGAGAGCGGCCTGGTTGTCAGGCAAATAACTCGCACCCACCGGATCAAGAATAACATCCGCGCCCTTGTCAGCAGAAAATGCCTGCACAGCCTCAACAAAGGAACCCTCATGCCGGGAGTGACCACCGGCCGCACCCAGCTCGACGCAGCGAGCGATCTTGTCTGCGTTACCGGCGGTGACAAACACGGGGTTACCAAAGGCTTTGCACATCTGCACACCGGCGGTGCCCACACCGCTTGCCCCTGCGTGCAATACCGCGCGTTCGCCAGGAACCATGCGCGCTTCCATAAACAGATTCAGATAAGCCGTGGCAAACACTTCGGGCAATGCAGCAGCCTCGACAAACGACAGGCCGGCCGGAATGGGCAATACCTGACCCGCAGGAGCAACCACTTGCTCAGCGTAACCACCACCCGACAACAGCGCACAGACGCGGTCACCAACAGCAACCCGGGTCACTCCTTCACCAACGGCCAACACTTCACCCGCGCACTCAAGACCAAGAATCGGGCTGGCGCCAGGCGGCGGTGGATAGGCCCCGGCCGCCTGGGCGAGATCAGCACGATTAACCGCACTGGCCGCGTTCTGAATGAGAACTTCACCTGGGCCAGCGGTTAGCGCCTGCGTGTCTTGCCATTCGAGTTTGCCGTCGTTGAGTAATATCGCTTTCATCAAAAGATCTCAGCAGCTATGTGAATTGTCAGGTTTTACCAGGCCATGCGCATTCGCACGCCCGCATTGTGCAAGTCTTGTTTGAGACCGCTACAGGTGTAGTCACCAAAGTGCACCATAGAGGCCACTAGTGCCGCATCCGCCCGACCTTCTGTCAGTACGTCTACCAGGTGCTGCGGTTCGCCCGCCCCGCCCGATGCAATGACGGGAATACGCACGGCTTCGGAAATCATTCGGGTCAGATTTATCTCGTAACCTTCGCGCGTGCCGTCAGCGTCAATTGAGTTAATGACCAGCTCACCAGCACCCAACGACTCGCCACGCAGGGCCCACTCGAGCGCGTCAATGCCCATCGGCTTGCGACCACCGTTGATCACAATCTCGTAACCGCTTGGCAGTTGCGCCGTTGGCTCTACTCGCTGCACGTCCATCGACAGCACGACGTTTTGCTCGCCGATAGACGCTGCGCACTGGCTAATCAGATCGGGGTTGCGCACCGCCGACGAGTTCACGTTGATTTTCTCGGCGCCCGCAAGCCGCAAGTCAGTGGCGTCTTGCACACTGCTCACGCCACCACCCACCGACAGTGGAATGAAGACCTGACTGGCTACCGACTCCACCACATCCAACATAATGCCGCGCTTTTCGTGGGACGCGGTGATGTCGTAGAACACCAGTTCATCGAGCCCGTCCAGATAATACTCACGGGCTTTCGAAACCGGATCACCAATGTCTTTGGTGTCGACAAACTTCACGCTCTTGGCCAGATTGCCGTTACGCACATCCAGACAGGCTATCAGTCGTTTGCTCAGCATGTGCCGTCCCACTTTGCGAAGTTGGCCAGCAGATTCAGGCCGAACCGACCACTCTTCTCGGTGTGAAACTGGGTGCCAAAATAGTTACCGCGCCCAACCGCGCAAGGAAACTCGATCTCGTAGTCGCTGACCGCAAATACATCGCTTTTATTGGTCGGGTCAGGGTAATAGCCGTGCACAAAGTAAAATTCTTGGCCTGGTTCAATGTCTGCCAGCAATGGGTGCGGCTGCGTCACTCGCACCTCATTCCAACCCATGTGCGGTACTTTTAACGCCGGGTTATCGAACTGGAATCGCCGCACTTTACCGGGCACCAAGCCCAGTGTCGGCGTGTCTTGCTCTTCAGAGTGATCCAGCGAGATCTGCACGCCCAGACAGATACCCAGTATGGGCACGCCAGCGGCAAACGCATCGAGCAGCACACGATCGAGGCCGTTCTTGCGAACGCTCGCCATACCGCTGCCAGCGGCCCCTACTCCCGGGAAAATAATGCGATCAGCACGGGCAACATCTGCTGCATCGCCGCTGATCTGCGCTTCAAGGCCAACCTCTGCGCAGGCGCGTTGCACACTGCGAAGGTTTCCGGCGTCGTAATCTATTATGACAGTCACAGGCTTCATGACATTAGCGAGGAGCGCGGATACTATCCCAGTTACCCCGCGCAACCAAGAACGAGCCCAAGTGCAAACATCCACCGATCAGGCCACCACACCCGCAACCCTTGCCCCTCAAACCGGCAAGAAACGCGGCGTTTTACTGGTGAATCTCGGCTCGCCCGAGGCCCCAACCGTGCCGGCGGTCCGTCGCTATCTCAACGAGTTTCTGATGGACCCTGAGGTTATCGACCTGCCCTGGCCGGTCCGACGCTTACTGGTGTCCTGCTTCATTCTACCGACCCGCCCCAAAGCCAGCGCAGAGGCCTATGACAGCATCTGGCGCAAGGGGGAGCAGCCCGGCTCGCCACTGCTGCACCACAGCAAGGTATTCACCAGCGCCTTACGGGAGACGCTGGCACAACAAGCCATGACGGGTACAGAGCCTGACATGCCGGTGGCACTCGCCATGCGCTATGGCCAGCCAAACATCGCCAGTGGCATGGCGGAACTAACAGACTGTGATGAGGTGTTCCTCATAACCGCCTACCCCCACCACGCTGATTCGACACGCACCACAACCATTGCCGCCGCCAGAGAGGCGCTGGGCGCCCAGCAACAACTGACAATAATGCCACCGTTCTACGAGTCGCCCGACTACATCCGCGCACTCGCCAGTAGCATCCGCCAAACCTTGCCCGACAACTTCGATCATCTGTTGTTCAGCTATCACGGTTTGCCAGAGCGGCATCTGACAAAGGCTGACCCAACAAATACCCACTGCTTGCAGGCACCCAACTGTTGCGAAGCCACATCCGAAAATGCCAAAACCGCCCACGCCACCTGCTATCGCCATCAGGTTTACGCAACAACCCAAGCCGTTTGCGAAACCTTAGGTATCACCGGCGACCAACGTAGCGTCAGCTTTCAATCTCGCCTGGGACGTACGCCGTGGCTCACCCCGTACACCGACAAGGTGCTCGAAGACCTGCCAAAAAAAGGCATCAAACACCTGGCTGTCGTCTGCCCTGCGTTTGTCGCTGACAATCTCGAAACACTGGAAGAGATGGGCATTCAAGGCCGCAAAACCTTCCTCGATGCGGGAGGCGAATCCTTTACTTTAGTGCCCTGCATGAACGAGCACCCAGAGTGGGTTGATGTGGTCGCCGGCTGGTGCCGAGCGCGCTAGACCGCACCGCTGCAGAACTCAAACCGGTGACCACAACAAAGATAGTTCTCACCACTGCGGGCCCGGTGCGCGGCCGGGTTGTCGACGAGGTGTTGCAACTGCGCGGCGTGCCCTTTGCACAACCCCCACTGGGCGAGCTGGCAGACCAAGCTCCGCAACCCCCTGCAAGCTGGACAGAACCTCTGGACACCATGCGGTCAGGGCCGGCGCCCCTTCAGCCTCAGTTGTTTGGCATGGGCATGCGCAGCAGCGCCCGTTGCAGCGAAGACTGCCTGACCTTGAATGTTGAAGCACCGACAGCTGCCGCCAGCGATCAGTCTGGCTACCCCGTCATGGTGTGGATTTTTGGCGGCGGCTACATAACCGGTGACGCTGCTGATCCACTGTTCGACGGCAGCAACCTCGCTCGCAACGGCGTTGTGGTTGTTCGAGCCAACTATCGTTTGGGCGCCCTTGGCCGCAACAACATCGGCCTGCGTGATCAACTGCTGGCGCTACAGTGGGTGCGCGACAATGCAGCCTCACTTGGCGGCGACCCCAACCGCGTCACGCTGTTCGGCGAATCAGCTGGCGCCATGAGCATCTGCAACCTGTTGACCCTGCCTGCCGCTCGCGGGCTCTTTCACGGCGCCATCGCCCAGAGTGGCGCAGGCAGCAACATCGCTGATCCACAACACGCGCTAGAGGCACACGAACGCTGGCTCATTGAACGCATCAAGCTAGCGGACCCGACAGACGGCGAGCAATTAATGGATTTGCAGAGTCGCCTTGGACGCGAACTGCGCCCCCGGTTTGGTGGCATGCCCTTCCGGCCAGTTGTAGACGGTGAGCTAATGCCAGAACACCCGGAAGTCGCAGCCGGAATCGGCGCAACCGTGCCGCTGATCATCGGCCATAACGCCGACGAGCACCGGCTTTACATGAACCCGCGACATCGATTCAAAGCCGGTGGTCTGGTCGAAGAACTCAGCCATCGGCTGCCGCGAGAAATTATCGAAGAACTGCCCGACATTTACCCCGAGCTGTCAGATATTGAGCAGCTTGCAGCAGTGGAAACGGAGCTGCGCTATCGGCAACCGCAACAACGTTACGTCCGGGCGCGCGAACAAGCCCGCGCCGAGGCAGGCGCTGCACCCAACACCTGGACCTATCGCTTTAACTGGCCATCGCCGGCCTTACGAGGCTGGTTGGGCGCCTGCCACGCCATCGAAGTTCCGTTTGTGTTCAACAACTTCAGCCAGCCCACAACGGCCAAGTTTGTGGGCCCAGGCCATGAAGGGCTTGCGCAAGAAGTACTTGAGCTCTGGGTACACTTCGCCAAGCACGGGCGCCCCCCTGAACACTGGTCGCCCTACCCCTGCGTACTCGAGTTACACCCGCACACCCGCAGCCGACCCACCAATGCCATTGAGTCATTTTGGAACGATGCCTTAGGTAGTGCTTAGGTTGAGCGTTCAACCTCAAAGCCAGTCCGTGGAAAATAGGCATTGATCTCGCCGGCGAGCGCATCATGACGACGAACCACAATAGCGACGTCACTGATGTGCAAGAGCTCGCCAACACAGGGAATCTTGCCGTAATCGTCTGGTGTCACTGCAACGCTATCGCCAATAGAAATGTTCGCGCCAACCACTGGCAGGTACTCACCGTAGGCAAACAGCTCAGGCTCCGCCTCGGCACCGCGCGCTAGCGCTGCTTCGCTGCTAGCGGGTACACCCTTAATCTGGCCCCAGGCCATAAACGGTTTGAGGTAGTTCTTCACATTGTCGAAACCATCAAACAGCTGCTCCACAACGGGGTTTTGGGCCGCAAACCAGAGCCCATGGTAGAGCGAGAAGTCGGCAATGCTCGGGCTGTCACCCAACAAAAATGGCTTGGCACTTGGCCCGGCTAATGAATCTTCAAGCTCGCGCAAATAATGCACAAAGTTTGCCTCAGCCACTTCCGGCGACAGCGATGTCATTGCAGCACCGTCTGTTAATTTCGCGCGATCCGCCATGAACGCCGTGAGGTCATCAGAACCCAACTGCTCGGCAATGACGGCAAGCGCCTTTGGTGCAAAACACATGGCCACAACCGTTCGAAACAGCGTGCTGTCGGCCCACTCGGCTAAGCGTGTGGCGGCAAAACCAGCCCCGTACACCGAGGTGTTGCCGGCGCGCGCGGCAAGGTGCTGACAGATGAGTTTGGTATCGCAAACCACGTTCGCCCCATCTTGCAGAATCGGAGTTTTTCGATAGCCCCCAGACAGCTCCATGAGATTGGGCCGCGGCATGATGTTGCTGATCAAAACCGAGTTCCACGGCAGTTCGAGATAGCCGAGTAGCGCACGAACTTTTTCTGAAAATGGTGACGAGAGATAATGGTGCAGATAGAGGTCAGACATTGCAGTTTATACAGCCTTTTACAGTGTTTCTGTTATTCGATACGTGATGGCACAGAATGATTTAGTCAAACTTTAACCAGCGTTTCAACCGCGTTTGGCGCAGCTTCAATCCTACCCCAAACTCGCGGTAAAACGCCTGCACCAGTGGCCTTGAAAACATCGACTTGCGCGCGACAAAACGCACTGGGCGCACCAATGATGCGGCATCCGGCACCAGCAATGTGGAATTTTTTACGTGCAGGGTTTCTGCCACACCCGCCGGCACCAAACCGTGGCCAAAGCCGGCAATGGCCATCTGGCCCACGGCAAAAAACGACTCCAGCGACGTTTCACGCTGCAGATTCAGCCGCCGCATATCGTCTTCAATCGAGGCCCAGGCCCCAGAGCGTGACTCGATAGTAATTACCTTCAGCGGATCGCCGGGTTGGTACGCGAGCGGTTGCAGCCCGCTGGGAATGATCACCATTGGCTCAAGGTGCAGCACTTCTGATTGCACATCGGTTTCGGAATCAGAAAAACCCGTGCAGATGCCCACCATGTATTCACCGGCGCGAATGCGATCGAGCACGGTTGGTGAGCGTTGGGCATGAAAACTCAGTTCGACACCCGGCAACGCCTCACGCACCCTGGCAAAAATGCCGGGCCCCCAACTGGCGAGAATGGCATCCGACACGCCCACAATGATTTTGCCTTTGCGCAGCTCGTTGTCTTCCAGAAACACGCTGCGCAGCTCACTGATCAGTGGCGTCACCCGATCAACCAGCCGGGTACCGTGATGCGTCAGCGCCACTCGCCTACCTTGGCGCTCGATCAGCTTGCGGTCGTAGTGGCGCTCAAGGGTTGCGATGCGCTTGCTGACTGCAGATTGCGAGATCGACAGGTGGGTGGCGGTTTCCATCATTGTGCCGGTGCGCGACAGGGTGACCAGGGTTTCAAGGTGTTCGATCATGATTAGGGCTATTCAGTCCAAAAGCGACGCGATTGTATTCCACAGTATCGCTTTTTTCATTGATTGTGCAGTGGCTTACTGCACAGATGAGCACCGCCCTGATCATTATCGCCAGCGTTTTCAGCACTAGCCTGATTTCAGGCGTCATTGGCATGGCCGGCGGCATGATCCTTATGGTGGTGCTGGTGGCCTTGCTGTCGGTTCCCACCGCCATGGTGGTACATGGCGCTGTGCAGGCCACAGCCAACGGATCCCGGGCCTATTTCCTGCGCGCACACATCTCCTGGCAGGTGTTGCCCCGCTATCTGGTGGGCGCGCTGGCCGCTGTTGCAACCTTCTGGGTGATTGCCTGGCTGCCCCCACCCGAAGTTGTGCTGTTGCTCATCGGCGTGTTCCCTTGGCTCGCTCTATTGCTGCCCAAAAACAGCCCTGTCGTGATCACCAACCACAGCAGTCAATACGCCTGCGGCGCGCTGGTCACCGGTGCACAATTGATCGCCGGTGCGTCAGGCCCGTTACTCGACCTGTTTTATGTGAATTCTGAGCTGGATCGCCGCGCTATCGTGGCCACTAAAGCGATTACCCAGACCTTGGGGCACCTGCTCAAGCTCGGGTTCTATGCGCATCTGTATGGGCTGGCGGAAGAAATTTCACCACTATTGATTGGCATCGCTTTGCTGGCCTCGATCAGCGCCACCCGGGTGGGGACGCTCGTTTTAGCCAGGGTGTCTAACGCGCACTTCAAAACCGCCAGTCAGGCGTTGATTTTAGCTCTGGGCACGCTGTGCATCGCCAACGCGATGCGAGCGTGGCTTTAGAGCGCGTCTATTACCGGCTTGACCACAAACAGCAAATCACCAGGGTTCACCTGCTGACCCGCCGCCACATTGATCCGTGCAACCTCATAGCGCTCCAACGGATAAAGGTCACCAAAATCGGCAATCGTTAGCGGCGTGAAACTTTTCATGGCTTCCAGTTGGCACATGACTTTGCTGCGAGTGATCACCTCACCCTCAGTCACATACTCGGGCTCGGTCGGCGACGGCGTGATGTAGAAGATGCCCGTAGAGGGCGCCAGCACCTTCAACTCATCGCTGTTTTCGATGCTGATCGACTCAAGGTCAATCGCAGTTCGGTCGTTACCGGCAGAGGCTTCAATTTCTTCCACCAACTCTGCCTTATCAAGGCGCTCAAACAGACCGGGCAGATATTCAGTGTCATAAACACCGTCGTGGAATACTTGGTCAGCGAGAATGCGATACAGCAGCGGCAGATTGGTACAAATGCCTTTGATTTGTACCCGCTTCAGATAAGCCAGCAACTTAGCCGTAGCGGCTTCGCGAGTATCAGCGTGGGCAATCACCTGGGCGACCAGCGAGTCGTAATAAGGCGACACAAATTTGCCGGTGCTGATTGTCGCGATCACGTCGATGCCGTCTTCTTGCGGAAAATCACACAGCTGCACTTCGCCGGGATCGGGCCGAAACTGCAGTGTGCCATCAGCGGCCAAAACAACTTTCTCTGCGTTAATGCGCGCTTCAATCGCGTAGCCATTTTCTTGTATTTCGAGGTTGGCGATGTCTTCGCCAGAGGCAATGCGGAACTGCTGCGCCACAATGTCCACACCAGAAACCATTTCGGTTACTGGGTGCTCAACCTGCAAGCGCGTATTCATTTCCATAAAATACACGGCGTCATTGGCAAGGTCGTAAATAAACTCGACCGTACCAGCGCCTACGTAACCCACCTCATCGGCAAGCGCTGCCGTGTGTGCGAGCACAGACCGCGTGAGCAGGTCCGGCAGCATGGTCGAGGCTGATTCTTCGATGATTTTTTGTTTATCGCGCTGTACAGAGCAATCACGCAGGCCAAGCACCTTGGTGTTGCCATGGGTATCTCGCAACA
>JALZVT010000149.1 GCA_023300545.1 Pseudomonadales bacterium | reverse complement strand
GTGCTATTTGTGGAGCTGACATGCAGTGTGTCGACACTGTTTGCAACCTTTGCGCGTGCATAAAATGCCGCTTCTGTCAGGATTTGGTTTGTTCCATCTACGAGTGCAGACACACTCAATTTTACGTCGTCGTTGCCGTTGTGCACTGCATTTGAATAGGCGCTCAGCGCCAGTACGGTATAGGCCGATGACAGCGTGTTAAAGCGGTTGCGCATGATCGGGTCGACCATCTGCTTGATTGACTGCGCGTCGAGGGTTGCTAAGTTGTCCGGAAAATGACGGGCAATCAGATACAGGTGCTGGGCATCGCGTCCAAGGCGTGTGTCAAAATCGCTTACCATCTCTTTGCCAATGCCCATCGTGTATTTGCCGAGCAATCTATCGCTTAGCTTGCGCTGCTTTAGCTGCTGGTAGCTTGCGGCCATGTAAGTTGCTGTGAGGTCTGTGGGCCAGTCTTTGGCGTAGTTGCTGTCTAGAAATTCATGGAGGTTGGTGAGGTAGTTTGTGGTGACGACTCCGTTACGTGTCAAAACGTAGATTGCGTAGGCTCGCAGCCGTGCTTCGGGCAGCGTTTGTGCGCCGCGACTAGCCAACACCTGGAGATAGGACAACCCGGCTGAAAGCATATCTCTGGGCACGGATAAGCCCAGTGCCTTTGCGTCCGTCAAGAAATGCATGATGTAGACGCTAGGGAAATCTGCTGCTTCAGTCGCACTGGTCCAGAATAGAAAGCCGCCCTCCGATGTTTGTCGACGACGTAGTTCTTGAACACTACCGCTGAAAAGTTCGCGAATTTTCCCCTCATCTATTGAGAAATCAGCGCTTGCCAAAAAGCCGATCTGTGGAAACACTTTGCTCACGATCTGTTCTGCGCACGCGTGGGGGTAAGCGTTGAGGTAGCTGAGCAAGCCATCAGTGAGCACAAGGGGGTTGGGAGAGGCGGCCACACTCTGGCTGGCAAGCTGGTTGTAGAGCTTTCGCTCGAAACCGAGCTCGAAGGGGTTACGCTCGCTGACACCAGCAAGCACTGTTGCGACATAGGCGACTGCAGGGCGCACGCTGAGAGTCGATTTGAGTTTGGCTTGCTCATCACCTGAACGCGCGAGGAACTCAAGGCTTGCGGCGCCTGGTTGGTCGAGGGCCCTGACTCTAAAGGTCGTGCGACCTTCGCGGCCTTCGTCAATGGCTAACTCAACGCTGGATTCGCTCACCAGCTCTAGCTGCTCTGACACTGTTATCGACAGGCTAATCGGCGTCTTAACACCCGAGCCTTCAAGGTTGTTAGCGAGTCCAACCGTTACGTCGAATTCATCGCCGGGTGCCGCAGCGGTTAGTACGTTGGGTGTAATGACAAAGGGGCCGCGGACCGTGCTGGTGGTCGATGCATGACCAACCGCGGTGTTTGAGGCTGCGACAGCAAAGAGCGTTAGTTGGCCGTTGAAGGAATCTGGAACACTGAAGGTGATGGTTCTATCCTGGGTGTCGGCATCAACAATGCCTGACCAGAAGGCAACAGGAGCCTCGCTCGCACGTCGAAACGGGTTAAGGTTTTTGCCAGCTAGACTTTTGGCTTCGCCCCCGCCGGGAGCAGCACTGGTTCTATAGGCTGAAAATTCCGGCAGAATCAGGTCAACCATTTGCGCTGTACTGACCTGCAGAGCCTTTTTTCGAAGGAAAAATTCTAGTGGGTTGGGTTGATGGTAGTTGGCAACTTGCAAGATGCCTTGGTCGACGGCGTACACAACCATTTTTGTAGGTCGTGACGCGCTGTAGTTGATGGTGAGTGGCGTGCCCGGGCGTACGCGTTTGGGAGCGGTTAAATTTATGTCAACCCGACGTTTTGCTCGACTGATCGAAAACGGAGCTACAGCGTAGCTGAGTGGGCTAACAAATATTTCCGGCGAATCGAGATCGCGCACAAATGCGACGTTGACGTAGGCATTGCCCTCTAGTTTTTCCGGGACCTTTATCGACTGGACACTTGTGGATGTTGTGGCCTGAAACCATTGGTAAGAATAGACGTTATCTCGCTCAATGGTGATCAGGCCTGTCCCTGTGTAAGGCGCAGTGATTTCCATCTCAATTGTTTCGCCGGGCTCAAAACTCTTACCGTTCAGAGTAAGTTTGAGCTCGGCGCTGCGTTCGAGATTATTAGCCAGATTTCGAGCGCCGGCTACTGTAAAGCTAAGCTTGCTGTAGGTTAGACCATCAGAGTCACTAATCTGTAATACGAAGGAACCTGAGCGATCTGTGGGCAGTCGGTAGTCGGCCCCGTTAACGGGGATGGTCCAAGGTTCGCTCGAAATCAGGTCTGCCTTTTTTACGGACTGATAAGCAAAGGTGCCGTTTGGCCGCTTTACCAATGCTGAGACGAATTTCTCTTCTAATAGGGTCACGGTTAGCTCATTCAGAGGAATGCTCTGGGCATCGCTGTCTACGCTGAGAAACGCAACGCTGTGGTCTGAATCTTTAGTAAGAAAACTTAGGTCGCCGTTGGTTTTATAACCAATCAGATGATCTAACGGCGACAACATGACGCGGGCTTCAGCGCTAACACTGCGACTGCCGTCGGTTTCAAAGCCGTCGGTATGGACGGTGAGTTGATAGATGCCTTTGTTGTACTGTTCGAGATCGAGAGGCAGCGTAGCTTGTCCCTCTGAGTTGGTGGTTGTGTTAGTTAGTGTGCGACGAACCGCGCCGATAGGGTTGTGGTTTTTGCGCAGTGGATCATCAAACACAAATCCTGGATAGCGCTTTATGTGCATTGTTTTCGGCTTGAGTTCTAGTTCTGCTGTGATTCGACGAGACTCTGCCGGAGTGCCAAACAGGTTGTGCAGCGAAACTTCACAAACGAGGTCATCAGGCTTGAGCCAGCCCTCACTTTTTTGACCGGATATATGCGAGCGAATGCGGAGTCTGTCAGGTAGAAACTCTTCTACCTTAAAAGCTTCGCTGCCTATTGTGCGACGGCCACCGCGTGAGTTAGCGACGTGCAAGGTGACATTGTAGTTTCCGGTTGGTGATGTTGGGTCGGTTGTAAGCGTCTCCTCTAGAAACCCGGTTTTGGGTAGCTTTATGCGTTTGTTCATCACTAATCGGCCGCGCGGGTCTCTGA
This sequence comes from Pseudomonadales bacterium, assembly GCA_023300545.1. Lineage (GTDB taxonomy): Bacteria > Pseudomonadota > Gammaproteobacteria > Pseudomonadales > Azotimanducaceae > JALZVT01. The sequence continues at coordinate 35,074 of JALZVT010000149.1, read as the reverse complement.
TTTTGATTGCCAGTGGTAACTCGTCCAATAGTGACCAGTCGTCTCTTTTAACGATAGCTGCGAGTTGGACAGTATCGCCGGGACGATAGAGGCCGCGATCAGTGAACAGTTGAGCCTTGAGTTGATTGTTGTTGGCGCCGTTGTGCTGGTAGTCTCCGCCAATGTCGAATCGCGAGTATTGCAATTGTCGTTCACGACGCCCAAAGGGCATGAATACTGAATCATCGCCATTGCGCACGACGTAAACTGTGGGTGTTTTTTCGCGTCCGAAGTCGTTTGTTGCAGGTAGAGTAGTGTGGCCATCGATGGCGGTCGTTTGTTCCATGATTGGGCGGCCGTTCTTGCCGAGCAGAGCGACCTCAACGCCCGCTAGGGGAAGACCGCTTTCGATCGAATGCACAAACACATCTTGTGTACCGTTCGTGTTTGTTTTGACCAAAAGGCCCAGATCGGTAATCAGCACAAAGCGCGTGTCAGCTGCGCCAAGCGGATGGTTTTGTGCTTTGTTCCAGCCCTGTACCGTGACGAAGTAGTAGCCTCCGCCAGGTAGAAATTCACTGAGATCAAGGCTCGCAAATGTCGATTCACTTGGGTGTTCAGGGGTCAGGTTGATAAAACGGGTCGTGACTGTGGTTAGGTTATCGGCATCAAAATTGTAGTTGCTAAATCGCGGGCTTTTCAGCTCTCCGCGGGTTTGGCTGGCGAGATGATTAACCTGATCGTTCAACAAGCGCCCAATCTCTACCTTGAGAGTATTCACGCCGCGAGCGACAAAGCTCAGCTGGTGATCGCGGGTTAAGGGCAATATGGCGCCAGGCTGGGCCACCTTTGCTTCTTTCGGGTAGGCAGGTGTACGCACCAGAGTGTCGTAGCGGCGGCTGAGTAAAAAGTCACCCTCGGAGCGCAGCCCCTGGTCGATCGCAACGTACAGGGTTCGGTTTTCGGGAAGGTCAATTGATGCGCTGTGCAGCGACGCAGAATCGTTATCAACGGGGTTTAGCTGGAGTTGAATTTCTTCTGCCTGAGACAGTATCTGTGTAGTGACTTCCCTTGGTCCTTGCCAGTACTTGTTCTGTCTCACTTTGTTGTTGATGACGGGTGATATAGGTAGCAGGTAGGCCGATAGTTTTTTGTTTAGCTGCTGCGTTGATACCTGGTCGGTTAACTCGAACGTGAGTGTCTGCCGCGGTTTGTCAACGTTGTTTCTGGCAATAACGGCGTCGACCGCCGTTATCTTGAAGTAGCTGCCGATGTCCGGAATGGTCAAATTCTGCTGTAGTGTCTGTGGGAGTCGAGAAGGCCCCAGTTTTGGGGCCAGACCAGCGTCCAGTTGCAGACGAAGATAATTTTCTTCCGGGGGGATATCTAGCGGGACGGAATGCACATAGGCCGTGCGTTGCTGTGGATCAAAAGTGATTTTATAGTCAATCGCGGTGGGCGCGGTGTCGAGGGTTGCGCCAGACTCCCGCATTGAATACGACAGGCGTTGCCTAAGGCTGTTCTTTTCTACCGGGTGGGTAAAGGACAGTTCAGCGACAGCCTTACGCAACGACCGCTCAAGAGGATCTTGATAGAACTTAAGCTCGACTAGAGTTGTGGCGAATTCTGGCGTTGTGAAACTAGTTCTGGCATTTCCTAAAGCCAAGCCCGGGGCAAATATCGCGGATTCATAAGAGACCGTGAATTCTCTCCCAGCGGGCCAATCGCTAGCGGGGGTGAAAAGTAGCTGCGATTCGCTTTGCCAGCGCCAGGTTCCGTCCATAGATGGGCTAAGAGCGATGCCTTCGGTGATTTCCCCACCGACCAGGGCAAGACTCGCTACCGAGTCAGTAGTCAGTATCTCGGTTCGAGGGTCGGCTTCGAGCGAGAAATCTATGATTAGAGGTTCTGGCACCAGCTTGCCGTCGACAATGGGCGTTATGCCGGGAGCAACAGTCGCCGCGACAACCTGTGGCGGCTTGGGCAGGGAATCGTAGTAGCGATAAGCGGCAATCGCCATAATGATAAAGAGCAGCATGGCGCCAACAGCCATAAGCAGGCGTCGAATACCGAGCTGAGCGAGCCAAGTCGGAGGTGACCAGCGAAATTCACCAAATACCGTTTGAAGTCGCGTCATTTACTGCTCCGTTTGAATTCGGATTGAGTGAGTAGCCAATTCATACTAGCCCGTCGAACAGTCAGGAAATGTGGCTAATTTGCGCAAATGGGCAAGCGGATAACTCGGGGGCAGAGTAAAGTACCGCGACGTTTGATTCCCTCTGGAGTAATTGTGTGATCGGATTCTTTAAGTGGGTAGGTATTGTGCTGCTGGTGTTAGCGATACCTCTGGTTATCGCGCTTGGCTTGCTGTTGACCAAGCCGACTACGTCTTTGACCTGGCTGTTGCGCACGACGGCTGACATGGAATACGTCGCTGCGAACACCGCTATAGGTGTATGGCCGATTGCCCTCGACCTGAGCGATGCGCAGATCAAGCCCGTTGGTGGGCCAACGCTGCTCCAACTCGATAACGGCTCCTTGCGCTTCCACCTATGGCGTTTTCTAACCGGCGCTCCATCAGTCTGGTCACTACAGGCTGATAACGTCACGGTGACGCTGCCAGAGGCTGACAGTGAGTCTCTGGCAGCCGAGCAATCTTCGGGTGAAGCCCCTACGCAGGAAGTAGGGGGCGCGCTCGATTTGGCGCTACCGCTAGCTTTTAGCCAGTTAGCGATTAATTCTCTGACCATCAAGCAGGCTGAAGCCGAAGCCGTATCGCTGTCTTTTAGTCTTGAGCGGCAGGCAAACTCCGGCGGCGCCGACCCAGCAGATGCCGCGCCATTAGACAGTGTTGCCACAAAAATCACTCTGCACCAACCCGGCTCCGAGGATTTCAGCGTTGCAGGAACACTGCGCTATCGACTGGGCGCCACTAACCAGTTGGAGTTGTTGATTCCAGTGTTGAACCTCAATCCACTGCTGGCCGGTGCTGAACCGAGCGGTGTGGTTCCAACCTCTGAAATATCGGAAGCGGCCGAACCCATGGCGATGACCTCTGATTCTGAGGTTGAAGTCCCCATGGATTGGAGTTGGTTGCCTAGCCTTGGGAATTTGAACTTGGTTTTGAAGGTTGATGAACTACAGGCGGCTGAGCATCAACTGCACGGTTTCTCTGGCGAATTGACAGCTGACTCCAAGTCGCTGCGACTCAGCGATTTGTCGGGACGCTACCAGATGCAAGATGAAGAGCTGAAAACAATTGTAGAGCAGGCTTTCACTGGCGAGTTGTTGCTAACACCTCTTACGAGTCAAACCCAGGGTGCTGATGCGAAGATTGAGTTGAAGGTTTCAGGGGACCATTTTACGGTTGGAGTTCAGGGTGCTGCGAACCTCAACGCACTTGCGGGTAATGACTTGCTGCTCGACCTGAAGGTCAGCGATTTTCAGATCGCGGGCGATCTATTAAACAAAGACTTTGCGCCGCTAACTCCCTTTGCGTTCGCAGGGCAGTTAGTTGCAGCCGAGAACAGCCTGACCCTAAACGACCTGCAGATAGGTGCAGGGACTAACGATGTGCAGGGTATGCTTAGCCTTAGCTTGGCCGCCGGCGACAATCCAGGGCTCGGCGGCTTAGCAGGGGTCAGTGCCAAGTTGACCTCGTCGAAATTGACTCTGCAACCGTTGGCTGACGTGGTGCCCACCACGGTAGAAACGGTAGAAGCGAGCGATGCGGTGACCGAAGGTGCTGGGGTTGAACCGATTGTGGCGACAAAAGGGCCTGTGAAGTTGTTCTCAACAACACCTTTGCCGCTTGAGCCATTACGCGATTTTGTTGCGGACGTTTCATTGACCGCGGAGCAGCTCACAATTCTGGCGGCTGAATTTTCAGAGTTTAGTCTTAGTGCAACCAGCACAGATGATATTTTGCGCGTTGAGCCCCGAGCGAAATTTGGTGGCGGTGGTTTTGGTGGTTTTTTCAGCCTCGACCCCAGCGCTGATTCTGCAGACCTGATGGTGGAATTTAAACTGGCAGGAATAGAGCTAGAGGCTTTTGAACTCGTGAGCAAAGACGAGCTTACCGGTGGCAAAACTGATCTTGAGCTTAATATCCTAAGCAACGGTGCAAGCCCTGCAGCCTTGGCCGCTAATAGCAAAGGGTTGCTGCTGCTAACCGTGGTTGATGCGGTTGTGCAGAATGATACGTTTGAACTCGCCGGTTCAGATCTAATAATGGAGGCGTTGAGCAAGCTAAACCCCTTTGGAAAAACCGATCCGACCACTCAGCTGAGCTGTGCTCTGGTTAAATTCGAGGGCGAGGCTGGTGTTTGGAAAACCAATAATCAGTTGGTGGTAGAAACTGAGAAAATGGAAATTATTGGCACTGGCAAGATCGATTTTAATGATGAAACGCTAGATATCGGCATTACTCCCTCGGCAAAAGGGGGTGTTGGCGTGAACGTTGGCAGTCTGGTCAAATTTCTGAAAATGGGTGGCCCGCTGAGTGCTCCTCGGCCTCAGGCTGATGCTGCAGGATTATTGAAAAGTGGGCTTGCTATAGGTGCTGCTGCTTCCACGGGAGGGTTATCAATTTTGGCTGATGGCTTAGCCAAGCGAGTGTTGAATGCAGGTGACGCCTGCGTTAAAGCGCGGAAGCCAGCGACCAAGACCTCAGGCTAGTTGTGGCCAAGCCAATCAGCAGGCACGGGTCTCGCCATGCGTGGCCTGCCCCTATATCCTTGCGCTCTAGACGGGCTGGCGATGTTTGCGGCCCATTACTCACAAGTAGTTGAGGGCATCTGATGCCATTACCAGAAGTCGGCATCATCATGGGCAGTCAGAGCGACTGGCCCACGCTCCGGGCCGCAGCAGAGGTGCTTAGCGAGCTGGATGTGGCTTTTGAGCGCAAAATTGTTTCAGCGCACCGTACCCCAGACCGGCTCTGGGAATATGGCTCGACCGCCGTTGCGCGGGGTTTGAAAGTCATTATTGCGGGTGCCGGCGGTGCAGCCCATCTGCCTGGCATGATGGCGTCAAAAACTCGAATTCCGGTTGTCGGTGTGCCGGTGCAGACGCGCGCTTTGAGTGGCGTAGATTCGCTCTATTCTATCGTGCAAATGCCACGAGGTTATCCTGTAGCTACCATGGCAATTGGCGAAGCCGGCGCAGCAAACGCGGGCTTGATGGCCGCCGCTATTCTTGCCACTGGCGATCCAGCGTTGGCGTTGCGTCTCGACGAATGGCGAGCCGCTTTGTCAGCGTCGATTCCCGAGGAACCTGTCGATGGCTAAGGCCGCGAGCGCGCCCCTGCCTACCGGCAGCGTAATCGGTGTTCTTGGTGGTGGGCAATTGGGTCGCATGTTAGCCCTTGCTGCGGCTCGGCTAGGAATGCGCTGTCATGTGTTTGAACCAGAAGCCAACTGTCCGGCGTCACAGGTAGCCGATCACACTACAACAGCGGGCTACGACGATCTTGCAGCGCTGCTCGAATTTGCTCGCAACGTTGACGTCGTGACTTTCGAATTTGAAAATATTCCAGATAGCGCGCTCGATGCGATTGCGGCTGAGCGAGAGATTCGACCTAATCGACGGTCGTTGGCGACGAGCCAAGACCGCCTGGCTGAGAAAGCATTTCTCGCGTCTCTTGGTTTAACCGTTGCGCCCTATGCAGGGGTCAGCACGATGCCTGAGTTGCAGCAGGCCGTCGCGACCATCGGACTGCCGCTTATCCTCAAAACCCGTCGATTTGGTTATGACGGTAAAGGCCAGGTTCGTCTTAAGGTTCGGCAAGACATAGATTCAGCATTGTCGTTAATCGGCGCAGTGCCGTCTGTCGCTGAAGGCTTTGTTGAGTTTGAGCGCGAGTTATCGGTTATCGCAGCACGGTCACATCAGGGGCAGATTGTTTGCTTTGACCCGGGTGAGAATGTGCATGTTGATGGAATACTGGACACAACCACGGTGCCGGCCAATGTCACCGACGCAGTAATCGATGAAGCGAAGGCGATTGCTCGCACCATTCTAGACGCCCTCGACTATGTGGGTGTCATGGGTGTTGAATTGTTTGCTACTGCGACGGGTCTGATTGTGAATGAGATCGCACCTAGGGTGCACAATTCGGGTCATTGGACGCAGAACGCCTGTGCCGTTGATCAGTTTGAACAACACATACGGGCGGTTATTGGCTGGCCTCTGGCCGGCGGTGAGCGCCACTCCAACGCAGTTATGAAAAATTTGATTGGCGATGACGTGAACGACACCGCGTTGACAGGCACAGCCGGCTTGCACCTCTATGGTAAGGCTGAGGTTAAGCCTGGCCGCAAGATGGGACACGTGAACAGGCTGTCTAAAAAAACGCCGTGATCTCCTGCAGCACTACTGCTCTGGTAGGCTTGGGGCAGGGGTAAACAGGGCAGGAGTAGTTTCGATGGCGGCATGGCTCAACAACGGAGTGATCGATGTCATAGCGGCGCAGGCGCCAGAGGCAGATCGTAGTCGCAGCGTTTCTGCCGAAGCCATTAGGGGGTTGCGGGCATCACCGGTTATGGCGATGACCGCGGCGCGCGAACTAGGCGGTAGTGACGCGTCTACATTAGACGTGGCTGGGGTGCTTGGTGAGGTGGTCACTGCGTGCAGCTCAACGGCCTGGTGTCTGTGGAACCACCTGTCGACGTTTCATCTGTTTTGCGGGCTACTTGGGCCTGATCACGTCAAGCAGCTATCTGGCATTGTGCAGGCATCAGAATGGGTCTGTTTTCCGGCCGGGGCCAGTACCGGTGTACGCGCTGAACGTGACAAAGACGACCTGATTCTCCGAGGCAAAGCAGCCTTTGGCTCGGGCTCGCGCTACGCGCAATGGGCCGGGGTGTCGTTTGTTGGCAATGATCGAAATAGTCCGCAATTTACACTGCTTGATTTACGCTCTGAGCACGTTCGTATTGACCCCACCTGGCAGGCCATGAGCCTGCGAGCATCCAGTACCGATGACGTCTATTACGACGGGGTGAGGGTGCCGGTCGCTCAGGTAGCGCCGTTTCCCATGATGTACCGAGTGCACTTTCGCGATCCAAGCGTTGCGGTCATTGCGCCACGTTATCGTGAAGACTGGGTTGGTGTTTCAGATTTGTGGCTCGGCGCTATGGCCTCCAGCCTGTGTCAGGCAGCCCTCAGCGAGATCTGTACTGGCATACGCGATCGGGTAGCCATTATGGGAGTGAAGGTTGCCGAGCGCCCACTAGTGCAGGTAAATCTTGGTCATGCTCAGGGGTTGATAACAGCGGCCGCTGATACCGTGCAGGTGGCACTGCGCGCAACAGATGCTCGTATGCAAACTAACACGACTCCCACTGAGGCTGACTATCTGGCGCAAATGTCTGCCAGCATGCAGGCGCTGCAGTTGTGTGACGACGCGATGCGCTTGATGCTGCGCGTTCAGGGTGGCAATGGGCTGCGCGAAGGTACGACTTTTGAGCGGCGCTATCGAGATTTTCAGGCCATGCCGTTGCACATCAATGCGCATCGAGATCGTGTGAGTGAGCAGGTTGGGCGCGCGTTGCTCGGGTTGGATACAACCAACCCATTTTAGCTAAAGGCGGTTGTTGCCAATAGCCACTTCTCCTATATTGGCGCCCTTTTTTCCGGTTGTTGTTCATGCTCAAAATATACGGTGTTCCTCTGTCTCCCTTCGTCCGCAAAGTACACCTTGCTCTGGCGCATAAAGGGGTAGATTTTGAGATGGTAGCGACGATGCCGGGTGATGAATCGCCAGAGTTTCGTGCCCTGAGCCCGCTCGGTAAGGTCCCTGCAATGCAGCACGACGATTTCAGTGTTGCTGACTCGAGCATCATTCTTAGATACATCGACGTCGAGTTTCCTGATAAATCCATCTATTCGGCGGATTCACGAACTAACGCGACGTTGTGTTGGCTCGAAGAATTTGCTGATACCAAGCTCGTAGAAGGCTGCTCAGTATTTTTTCGGGAGCGATTGCTGAACCCCACCATGTTTAACCAACCCACTGATGAGGCGTTGGTTGCTGAAACTGAAACCAATGTTATGCCTGGGTTGTTGAGCTATCTTGAATCGGTGGTGGACGATTCAGGCTACTTTTTGGGTGATTCGCTAAGCGTCGCAGATCTCGCGATTGTATCGGCATTTTGTAGCGCTCAGTACGGCAGCTATCAGGTAGACGCCGCAAGCTACCCAAAGTTAGCAGCCTATCTAGCTCGAGCGCTCAGTGCCGACCTGGTTACCGCGCAACTTGCTAAAGAGCAGGTTGTCATGCAGTCGCTGGTTGGCTAGACACCCCGCTCTTGCGAGCGGGTTGGAGCTCTAAGATTCGCGTGCCCGTAGGCTGGCTTGGGCCGCGGCGAGGCGTGCGATTGGCACCCGCGGTGGTGAACAGCTCACGTAGTTCAGCCCCACGCGGTGACAAAACTCGATCGAATCAGGGTCGCCGGCGTGCTCGCCACATATGCCAAGCTTCATGCCCGGCTTTGCAGCGCGGCCTTTGTCGACTGCGTACTGTACGAGTCGGCCTACGCCGCTTTGGTCGAGGCTGGCAAATGGGTTCTTGTTGTAGATCTCTTTGCGCTGGTACTCGTCGTAAAACAGGCCCATGTCGTCGCGACTCAAACCGAGTGTCGTTTGAGTTAAATCGTTGGTGCCGAAGCTAAAGAAATCAGCTTCTTTGGCAATTTCGTCAGCGGTAATCGCGGCACGCGGAACCTCAATCATGGTACCCACAAGGTAGTCGATGCGAACTTTTTTGCTGTCCATAACTTCGTTAGCGACACGATGCACGGTGCGAAGCTGGTCGGCGAGCTCCTCAGCAAAACCTACCAAAGGAATCATAATTTCAGGCTTCACCTTGATGCCTTTTTTACTCTGGCTGACCTGTACTGCGGCTTCAAAAATCGCCCGAGTTTGCATCTCAGTGATTTCAGGGTAAAGAATGCCCAGGCGGCAGCCCCGGCAGCCCAGCATTGGGTTCTCTTCGTGTAACGCCTTAATGCGGTCAATCACAAAATCGAAAGGCACGTTTAGTTTTTCAGCCAATTGGCGTCGTACCACATCGTCCTGGGGTAAAAATTCATGCAACGGCGGATCGAGCAGGCGGATGGTGACCGGTCGACCGTTCATTGCTTTGAACAAACCCACAAAATCTTTCTTTTGAAAGGGCAGCAGTTTGCGCAGTGCGGCGCGGCGTTGAGTTTCATCAACGGCCAGTATCATTTGTCGCATGTAGTCGATGCGATCACCCTCGAAGAACATGTGCTCTGTTCGACATAGCCCAATACCTTCTGCGCCATAGGCTACCGCCTGTGCTGCCATTGCAGGCGTATCAGCGTTGGTGCGAATCTTCATCGTGCGCAGCTTGTCTGACCACTGCATGACCGTTTGAAACAGTTCGTAAGTGTAGCTGTTGGATTTGTTTGAGCCACTCTCGAGCACGCGCTTCACTTCAGAGTCGGCGCTATCGATCATTCCTTCGTAAATCATTCCGGTGCTGCCATCGATCGAGATGTAGTCGCCTTCTTTGAGCTCATTGTTACCGGCAGTTAGCGTGCCAGTTTCGTAGTTGATCTTTATGTTGCTGGCGCCACAGACGCACACCTTGCCCAGCTGTCTTGCAACCAGGGCTGCATGAGAGGAAACACCGCCACGAGAAGTAAGGATGCCTTGAGAATGCAGCATGCCTTTCAGGTCGTCTGGCGAGGTTTCGGTTCGGCACAGAATGACTCGATTACCTTTACGGGTCTCTACTTCGGCTTTTGCGGCGCTAAATGCAATGCGACCAGTAGCGGCTCCAGGACCGGCAGGTAGCCCTTGGCCAATTTTCTTCGCCGCCTTCACCGCCCGTGGATCAAACACGGGAACAAGGAGTGAGTCGATCGATTCTGCCGGTATTTTCAACAGTGCGGTTTCGCGCGAAATGAGTCGCTCTTTTTGCATCTCTACGGCAATGCGAACCGCCGCGAGCCCGGTGCGTTTGCCATTTCGAGTTTGCAGGATGAATAGTCGACCTTTTTCGATGGTGAACTCAAAGTCCTGCATGTCTTTGAAGTGCTTCTCGAGTCGGCTGCGCACCTTTACAAGGTCTTTGAAACTCTTCGGCATCTCTTGCTCAAGCTCGGCAATGGCATTGGGTGTGCGTACACCTGCTACCACGTCTTCGCCTTGTGCATTGATGAGATACTCACCGTAGAACACTTTTTCACCGTTGGCTGGATCACGAGTGAACGCGACGCCTGTGGCGCTATCAAGGCCCGCATTACCAAATACCATCGCCTGTACATTGACCGCCGTACCCCACTCTGCGGGTATGCCGTATTGCTGACGATAAAGAATGGCACGCTCGTTTTTCCAAGAGCCGAATACGGCACCGACGGCACCCCAGAGCTGTTCCATGACATCCTGTGGAAAGACGTTTTTTGTTCGTTTGGTAATCAATGCCTTGTAACGTTTGACCAGTTGCTGCAGTTGTTGCGTCGTTAACTCAGAGTCAAGTTCGGCGCCTGCTGTTGCCTTAAGCTTTTCGAGTTCTTGGTCAAATGGGTCGTTGTCAGCTTCGGTTTTTGCGTGCACTCCCATAACCACGCCGCCGTACATTTGAATAAACCGCCGATAGCAATCCCAAGCGAATCTGGGGTTACCAGAAACTTCGGCAAGACCGCCGACGGTTTCATCGTTCAGGCCCAGATTGAGAATCGTGTCCATCATGCCGGGCATGGAATCGCGTGCACCAGAACGCACCGAGACCAGCAGCGGGTTGGTGGTGCCGCCAAAGGTCTTGCCCAGTTGATTCTCTAGATCTGCAATGGCTGAGCTCACGCCGTGCGACAGAGACTTAGGGTAGGTGCCTTTATTATCGTAGTAATAGCCGCATACCTCCGTGCTGATGGTGAAGCCTGGAGGTACTGGTAGGCCGATCGCGGCCATTTCTGCGAGGTTTGCCCCCTTACCGCCCAACAGCTCGCGCATGGTGGCGTTGCCGTCTGTTTTCTTGCCGAAAGCGAAAAGATATTGCGGTTTGGTGGCGCGTTTGCCAGAGGTGGTGGGGGCTTTACGTGATGCGGTCGGTTTTCTTGCTGTCATAGGGGCCCGTGCTGCGGCGAAGCCCTTGCGGTTTGAGCAAGAGCTTTAGTTGATCGGACTAATAATTGTGCATAAATTCGCCGGTTCCCGCTATGAACTTTGTCAAACGGCAATAGGCCAGTAGCGCACGTCTTGACGGTGGGGCTCTTTGCAACAGTTTGGGCTGATTTGTTTACGATGTTTGTTACAGGTAGCCCGACGAGGGAATACTGTGGGACTAGCGTTCTGTCTTGGAGGCATTTATCAGACGCCATCTGCTTCTGCTGGCGCCCCGGGGAATCATCTGAAAACCAAAAGAAGAGGCTGGGCATGAGGTGCACTTCGTGTGCTACACCGGTGTCGAAGATCTCTCGAAAGAGCTGCCTGCCGATCTCGATGTGTTATTCGTTAGTGCGTTTACCCGATCAGCACACATAGCTTATGCATTGAGTCAGATGTGTCGTGCCCAGGGGCACGGCTCCAATTTTGGCGTCCGCATCGACGACTACCTGTCGCTGATAGAAGAGGGCTCACCCAAGGGGGAAGTTGTTTTTTGTGGCGGAGAGCAGTCGGTCACTGTTGTCTGCGAAGAATTCGAAGCGGTTGGGAGAGGCGGTTCCGCAAAATAGGTCTTGATGGAGTTTTCATTTGCTCCGCGTGCACTGTATCGCCGGTTTCGTGCGACGCGAGGCGTGTTATCGAAGTTCATGAATCTAGTGCGGGCCGGTTCGTCCGAGGGCTATTTTCGATTGCAGTACCATAAAAGTCTGCGAGCGATGATAGATAGCGCCCCGACATTGTTACCTTAGCTGAATCAAGAGAGTTCAGAACTGCCCGTGTTTTACACGCGCACCATCAGCAAAAGCCTAGGGGAATTTGGCCAATATTTGCCACATGGCGGCATGTGGCACGATCAGAACGCTTATATGAAAAAAGCGGATGAACCGACACTGCCAGCCAGTGCCTTAGCGGAAAGGCAGAAGATTAAAATGGTTACTGTGCCGGGCTGAGCGGTGCTACACCCAGCGGATACGTTCGAAAGGCCCTTTGCTGTACTGTATGGGGCAAGGGTTGGTTTGCACGGCAATCCCACTTAAGGAAACGGTGCTTCTTTCAAAGATCAATAAAGGAATATTCTAATGGCAAAAGGTCAAGACAAGAGAAGCTCAGGTGAGAAAACGAAAGCGCAGAGTACGCTGAAGGAAAAGCGCGCATTGAAACGAGCAAAGCGCAGCGGATCAAAATCATCCGATGCATTCCCAGCTGCAAAGTGATCACAAGCGGCCGCTTTTAGTCGCATATTTAGTCGCATATTTAGTCGCATAGAGCGCAACCTCAACGGCTTTTAGTCTTCCTGTAACTCCAGTTCGCGACTGCGTAGCCACAGGAAGAAGGGCTGTTGGCCTTTGTATGCCTAGTTTTCTCCCTCTGCAAGGCCCCAGTTGAGCTTGAAGTCGCGCCTGAACCCTGTGTTATTCTCGGACGACTTGTAACTCTGGGGAGAGAGAAATGGCCGAAGCAACACTGTTGGAAACAGACAACCCGCATCTTACCGGCAACAACGCGCCGGTCTACGACGAGGTTACAGTGACTGATATGGAAGTGATCGGTGAGATCCCTGACGATATCAGTGGTAACTTTCTGCGCGTCGGGCCAAACCCCTATTACGTTCCTGACACCGATCGGTACCATATTTTCGACGGTGACGGCATGATCCATGGTGTGCACATCACTAATGGTGGCGCTACCTACCGGAATCGATTTATCCAATCGCCCGCCTTGGTCGAAGAGCGCGCTAAAGGAGAGTGGATTTATCCTGGCATAAATATGTTTGGCGACTATCTCGCCAAAGGTGAAATGCCAGGCACTAAAAACTCGGGTAACACGGCGATGGTTTTTCACAACGATCAGCTGTTTGCCATGATGGAGGGCGGAACACCCTATCGAATTTCATTACCAGAGCTTGAGACCGAGGGTGAGCACGACTTTAACGGTACACTGTCGCATGCGTTCACTGCGCACCCTAAGGTGGATGCGCAGTCAGGCGAGATGATGACGTTTGGCTACGGCATAACGCCCCCGTTTCTCACTTACTCTGTTGTAGATAAGAGCGGGCGAGCAATACATACCACCGAGCTCACTATTCCCAAGCCGATCATGATGCACGACTGTGCAATAACAGAGAACTACACGGTGTTTCCTGATCTACCGCTGGTCTTCGACTTTGAGAAGATGATGGCCGGTGGCGGTCTGGTTGATTGGGACTCGAGCAACGGTTGTCGAATTGGCATTGTGCCTCGAAGTGGGGATGACTCGTCAATTCGCTGGTTTGATATTGAAGAGAGCTTCCTGTTTCACGTTGCTAATTCCTGGGAAGAAGGTGACGAGGTGGTCTTTCAGGCGTGTCGCTCAAATCGAGGCGGCATTGAGTCGGTTGATGGTGTCGATGTGCGCGAAACTCTAGGTCAGTTACATGAGTGGCGCTTCAACATGAAAACCGGTGCAGTCAGTAGCAAAGCAATGGATCGCGAGTACTTCTGCGACTTCCCGCGTATCAATGACGAGCTAGTGGGTTACAAAAACCGCTACATCTATGCAGCTCGCTTCCGGGTTGAACCGATGCCTACTTTCGAAGGCGAGATAAAGTACGACAACACCACGGGCGATATTCAGGTGCATCAGTTTGGCGAGCATCGGGAGTCGGGTGAGGCTGTGTTTGTACCTCGTAAGGGGGCAACCGCTGAAGACGACGGTTACGTTGTGTGCTTTGTTTACAACGCAGAAGACGGTAGCAGCGAATGCCAGATTATTGATGCGCAGCGATTTGAAGATGAGCCCGTTGCCCGTATTAAAATTCCCCAGCGAGTACCGCATGGTTTTCATGCCGCCTGGGTTGCTGACTAGCCCCAGTCAGTGAATCTCAGTAGATGGTGAGCGCGCAACCTTTGCGCGCCTGGAGTGCGCTTGCGTTGATCGCGGTGGGTGTGGCTGTGGCGCAAGCTTTTGGCCGGTTCACCTATGGGGTATTGCTGCCTGCCATACGCGATGACCTTGGTATATCGAATACGGTTGCTGGCACCATCAGCGCGGTGAATGTGGGCGGGTATCTTCTGGGCACCCTTCTGGTTGCCTGGGCGGCTAGCCGAGTTCGCCTGCTCGAGCTGTTGCGTGCAGGGTTGGCGCTGACTGCGGCTGGGTTGGTGTTGGCGGCCAATGCAGAGACTCCTGGCATTTTGACAGTGGCGCTGTTGCTGACCGGCGTTGGTGGTGCGGCAGTGTGGATTCCTGCTCCTATCATCGCCGCCGATGCGATGCCGCCCGAGCATCGGTCCATGGCGGTTGGCCTCATGGGTTCAGGCATCGGCCTGGGTATCGTGTTCACAGGTTTTATCAGTGCCTACGCACGCACCAACTATGGCGATGCTGGCTGGTCTTTTGTGTTTGGGGTAGATGCAGTTATTGCGTGTGTTGCGCTTGTCGGTCTGTTGGCGATTGTTCGGCACCGACAGGGGCAACGATCTAGTAGAGGTGGGTTTGGCGGCTTTGGTGCGCTGCGTCGAATGCGTGGATGGCTGCCGTTGACGCTGGCCTATTCCGCGTTTGGATTCATGTATCTGCTGATCATCGGTTTTCTGACCACCCGGTTGGAAGACGACAGCGGCTGGAGCGCGAGCAGTGCAGCGTACGCCTTTACGTTACTTGGGGTTGCGATGGTCTTTGGTGGCCCGCTGTCTATCTGGGTTACCCGGCGGATCGGGTCGCGACAGACGATTTCGGCTGTGTTTGCGCTGTGGAGCGTATTGACTCTGGTAGTTTTGGGTGGCTGGACCCTGCCCACGCTGATTGCTGTTGCGGGTCTAGGGTTGCTCTTTACCTCCCTCCCTGGGCTGGTCACTCTGTATGTTGTTGAAAACATCGATGGTAATGATTATGGGCCGGCGTACTCGGCAATCACATTGGCGTTTGGTGTCGCGCAAACTATCTCGCCCCAGGTGGGTGGGTTGATTGCGGATCTATCAGGGTCATTCACCTGGGTGTTTGTACTGTCGTCGGCTGTTGGTGTCTTAGGTCTCGTCGCTGCGCGACGGTTGCCAAGAGAAGAGAATAGCGAGGTGGTTGAGCTTTAGTGTCCGCAAGTGAGTCGCCAACCCAAATTAGGCTATGAAGATGTTCGGCTATGGTTTTGTGGCTACTGCCGATGACGTTGACCGCCTGATGTATGACGCGAAGCAAGATGGCCGAGATTGTGTGAAGTGCAATCGCCGGGTCGCCTAAAAGGTAGAACGTGCTACGAGTGACCTAAACAGGTTAGGCTTGTCGGCTTAGCACCTTTTTCCCTCAGGAAACCAGCATAATGAGCGGTAACAAGCCCGAGTCCTCCAAATCAGACAAGGCTTCTCAGTACGCGCGAGACGTTGTAATTTCGCATGAGCCAACTGAGCTCTATAAGATACTGAAGTTCGAGTCCATGGTGAATAGTGGTGGACAAGCGAAAACCGTCATTGCAGACGGTGCGGTTCGCCTCAACGGTGAAATCGAGACCCAAAAGCGCAAGAAGATCATGTCTGGCGATATTATTGAGTTCAATGGCGAGCGCGTAGTTATACGACTGGCGGCACCCGGTGACTCAGAATCAGCACCTGCGGCTCGGCCAACCAGGAAAGTGTGGGGTGAATAACCAGTGAAAACCAATGACAGCCTGCGCCGTTTGCGCTACATCCTTGATTTGAATGACAAGAGGATGATCGCCGTGTTTGCCCAGGCCGAACAGGTGGTCACGCGCGAGCAGGTTTCGGCTTGGCTGAAGAAGGACGATGACGAGGCCTTTGAGGAATGCACTGATTCGATGTTCGCGACTTTTCTTAACGGTCTAATCAACGAACGCCGCGGCAAACAGGATGGGCCTCAGGCGCCTCCGGAGAGCAGGCTCAACAATAATCTGGTGTTTCGCAAGTTGAAGATTGCGTTTAACCTGCAGGCGGACGAAATTCTGCAGATGTTAGTCGCTGAAGGCCGGGCTATAAGCAAACATGAACTGTCAGCCTTTTTTCGCCGACCCGATCACAAGCATTATCGCGAGTGTAAAGATCAGGTGCTGAGGAACTTTCTGGCAGCATTGCAATTACGGCATCGTGGCCCGGCGAACGACGCACCGGAGAAACCCGAAAACCTGCCTAGCCCTGTGAGCGATGAGGCTGCTACAAACAGCATTTGGCCAAAGCGTTAACGCGGCTGCGAGCAAGCGTTGAACGTTTAATTCACGCAAAAACCCGCTACCATCTGCTAATTCAGCTAACCCATTCCTGCCCATGGTGCTTTCGTGCGCAAATTGATTATCCAGATACCCTGTTTCAACGAGGCTGATTCCTTACCCACCGCGCTCGCTGCGCTGCCTAGAGAGGTTGAGGGGTTTGACTGTGTGGAATGGCTTGTTGTTGATGATGGCAGTAGCGATGACACCAGTGCTGTTGCCCGCGCTCATGGCGTAGACCATATTGCGCGCCACGTAACCAACCTAGGTCTCGCGGCGGCCTTTATGACGGGACTTCAAAGTGCGTTGCAGGCCGGTGCCAATGTGGTAGTGAACACTGACGCAGACAACCAATACGACGCCCGGGATATACCCGCTTTGGTTAAGCCCATTATCGATGGTGAGGCTCTGATGGTGATCGGAGCGCGTCCTATTAACGATATCGCCGACTTCTCAAAGACCAAACGCTTGCTGCAAAAACTTGGCAGTTGGACGGTACGAATGGTCAGCGACACCGATATTGAAGACGCGCCCAGCGGTATGCGGGCGATACATCGCGACGCAGCCGTACGTCTGTTTGTGTTCAATAACTACACCTACACGTTAGAGACCATCATTCAGGGCGGTCGCAGCAACATTCCAGTGCGTAGCGTGCCTGTTCGAACCAACCCGGCGATGCGGGAATCTCGGCTGGTGAAATCTATACCGTCCTATATCTACCGCTCGGTTGTGACCATCGTTAGAGTTTTTTTGGTTTACCGACCGCTAAGGGCGTTTGGTGTTGTCGCCGTTGTACTTGGCAGTCTCGGTTTGCTACTGGGCTTGCGTTACCTATTTTACGCCTGGCTTGGTGAAGGGGCGGGCCACATACAGTCTGTAATTGTGATGGCCATGTTGCTGGCAGGCGCCGGGCTTGCATTGCTTGGCGGGTTTGTTGGAGATTTGATTGCCGCAAATCGTCGGCTGTTGCAGGACATGCGGGCGCGTCTGTTACTGGATCAATTGGAGCGAGCTGAAACAGAGAATGCCAGTTTGGCCTCTGCTAAGGCGGGGCAGAAGGCGCTATGAATAACATTGGCGGCAATCATTACGATAAATACAACACCAGTAACCCGGTAGCGCGCTATTTGATGAATGGGTTTTTGGGGGCTTTCGAAGAGCTTGTGACAATCAGTCAGGCTACTACCTGCTACGAGGTGGGTTGTGGTGAGGGCGAGTTGAGTTTGCGACTCGCAAGCAAGGGCTTGACCGTGCGTGGCAGCGATCTCGAGGTTGATACCGTGCAAGAGGCGAACGCGAATGCCCTTGCCCGTGGGTTTGAAGAGGCGCCATTCGAATGCGCGAGTCTCTATGATTTGAAGCCTGCAGATATCAGCGCTGATTTACTGATTTGTTGTGAGGTACTCGAACACGTTGAAGACCCCCAGGCGGCCCTTGACGTACTCTCGGGGCTGGGTGCGCCTCAGGTGCTGGTAAGCGTGCCAAGGGAACCCATCTGGCGTGCCCTGAACATGGCGCGTGGTAAATACTTGGGCGATTTAGGCAACACGCCAGGTCATATTCAGCACTGGGGCACATCAAGTTTTGTTGCTCTGCTTGAAACGCGGTTTAAGGTTCAGGAGCTGCGAAAACCGCTGCCTTGGACTATGGCGTTGTGCACGCCTCTTGATGACTGAGACACCCAAGCAAGGTAGTACGGTTCGGCGTGTTCTGCGGATCGGCGGTACCCTGCTAGCGGTTGTTGCGGTTGTTTACATAGCCCGCCAGTTACTCCGCGATGACAATATGGCGAGTGTTAGCGCAGCGCTGATGACCCGCACCCCCAAATTGCTGTTAGCTGCTGGTGTTTACGCTGGTGTGAGTGTGCTGTTGTGTATTGGCTGGGGGCTGATTGTTCGTGCCTGTGGTATTCAACTCTCGCTGCTACAGGCTGGTCAGCTGTATGCCCGTACTCATCTGTATCGCTATTTACCCAGTAATGTACTGCATTTTGTAAGCCGCCACGGCGCGCTCTACACGGCCGGTGCTGGTCATCGTGCAGCGTTGTTGGTCAACGGTCTCGAAATTGCTTTGCAGGCGATTGCCGCATTGATACTTGCTGCGCTGCTCTGGCCGTTGATTGCTCCATTGCTAGCGCCGGCGTTGCAATCTGCGCTTTCTGTGCCCTCTGTAGTGGGGGGGCAGGAGTCAGGTTTCATGCAGCCGGCGATCGATTGGCTGTTGCTTGAGTCGCTCCAAGCCAGTGCGGTAATGGTGCTGTTGATAATGGTTGCTGTTGTTGGGTTGGGGGCGCTGATGAGTCGCAAGCGGTTGATAACACCTCAGCCCCTAATGTTGAGTCTTGGGTTGTTTTTTGTGTTCTTCCTAGGCGCCGGACTCAGTGCCAGTTTGCTCACGCCGGACAGCGACGCCACGCTGATAATTATTGTTGCCTGCGCGATCGCCTGGCTTATTGGTGCGGTGGTACCCGGCGCGAGTGCCGGGCTGGGTGTGCGTGAGGCCGTGCTGGTTGCTACGTTGAGTGGTCCCCTCGGTCAGCAGGAGGCACTGGTGCTGGCGTTGGGTTATCGCTTGGCCACTGTGGGTGGTGACGTGGTGCTGTCGTTGCTGGGCTGGTTAAGCTTCCGCTCTGCTGACGCCCAGTCGGCCAAAGGCTCGGCGCAGGAGCAGAGCGATTAGAGCAAGAGCGGTCAGGCCGGCAATCCAAAAAGCAAGATAGAGGTTTGCTGGTTCGTAGCGATAGTTTAAGACCGAAGGACCGCTCACCTTGAATGCGGGCATCATGTCCAAATAGGTATCGACCGCCACCGGTTGTTCATCCAGATAGGCCTGCCAGCCTGGGAAAATTCGCATTGGAACCACAACCCAACCGGGCTTTGAGCCTGTATAGCTGACCTGTAGCTGCGTGTTGTTGCGAATCTTGGCGACCGTTTCAGAGTTGTAGCTAATCGTCTCAGGAAGAGCATCGAGAGCGGGGATCCAGTAGGCGTTTGAGGTGACATCTAGGTTTTCGAGAACACCCATGCCACGGCTGAATCGGTGCAGTTGCATGTTGTCGGGAACCGTTGTCACTAGATTGAACTTCAAAGACAAATCGCCGGGTACGTCATCGATAGCCAGGGAGGCTTGTTCGGTGGCCAGCCCAGACCAGGCGGTCAGCAAGCCTTTGGTTGTGGGATTGACGAGTGCAACCTCAAGCTGAATTTCGCCTTCGACCTTCACTGGGGTCTCGAACTCGAAGTAGCGCCATTGGTTATTGCTAACTCCAGAAGCGGGAAGGGTTCCGGTGCGTAACAGTTTACCGTTAGCTAGTAGTTTCATTTGTACGGGGGCGGGGGCATGGGGCGCGTCATAGGTGGCCAAGTGCAGTTCCACGCCAGACAGTGTTATGGGTTGGTTTAGGGAGATCTGCTGACTCCAGGCAGAGAAAGGTAGCGCCGGTGCCGGGTGGTGGCCCGAGATGCCAAAAGTTGAATAACCAATCGACTCGCCGCGAACACGGCCTACTAAAAAGCGGATTCCAAGGGCATTGAGTAGCGGCGAATTCATGTCGAACTGGGAAAACTCGATACGCAACGAAGTTAGGGACGCGAATAGGTCATCGCCAAATTGGTTCATAACCCGTCGCTCCGCCGCTGTCTTGAAACCATGCGACATCCACTCGTGCAGCCCAAAGTAATTCACTGTGCCGCCAAACCAGAAGGAGAAATCGGCGACAGTGCCCTGCAAAGGTTGTTGTGACGTTTGAATATGCGCAATGGCATCGGTGCTTGGGTAGAAGTTGCTGGCCTCAACTGGGCCGTTGAACTGTCGGAAGAAATCAATTTGCTCGACGGTTTGTAAGGTCGTCAGAATCAGCAGGGCCACCATTACCTGGCGCGGCGCCCGTTCGCTGAATCGTTGCTTTAAAACGGCAATGCCAAACGCTGCCATCAGTGCGAGCGAAAAGCCCATTACTGAGGCCAGCCGAGTCCACGAGGAGTTATTTAGGGCGGGTATATGTGTGACCCAGCCGCGTGGAACCCAGCCGCCAACAAAGAGTGCGCTCACTATGAACAGCACAACACCAGCCCATAGCAGTGGGGTTCGTGAGGCGCTGTTAAACCCGAGCGCAAACAAACCTACCAGTGCGGCAGCCAGGCCGGTTGTACCAACGTATCGCGTTTGTTCCACATCGAGGTGGGTCCAAGCCTGATGTGGCAGTAGCGTTTTCAGCATGTTGGCCATTGCAACCGGAGCTCCGAACGTGCGCTCGGAGGTATCCACGTGGGATAGCACGTCGTACAGGCCAGAAGCCCAAGGGGCAGCGAGTAGCAGGCCGGACAACAACGCAGGCCCTGTGGCTAGGCTGACTCGTGCCCAGCTTGAAATTGAAAGCCGGTTTGCCAGCCCCCACACTAGAAATGCTAAACCGGCGGCGTAAAAACAGTACGCCGCAACGGCTGGAAACCCCCCAACGGCCATCAGCCAGGTAATGGCAACCAGTGCAAACCACCAACCCAGCCTCTTGGGTGCAAAATCGGGTTGCTGCCAACTGCGTAGCACGCCGAATAGTGCCCACAGCAACCAGGGTAACCACATAACAGTGGACGTATGTGGCCAGTAGAGCCAGGCGGTGATGAAGCCGCTCAGCATAAAAGTAATGCCACCAAAGGTGGCAGACAGTTCGTCGACCTCAGATCGCAGCAACAGGTACATGCCAAAACCGGCGATCAGCAAGCGCAGTAAGATGGCGCAATAAAACCCGACTGCTTCATTGTCGAGCAACGCATAGATTGCGAAGCTTGGCGTAGCCATTGCGGTCGAGAGATCAAAAAAACCTGGCATGCCGCCGCCGCGGGTCCAGTTCCAGATTGGCATTTCGCCTTCGGCCAGACGTTCTTTAGCCCAGTGCCATTGCGGTAGCTGCCAGGTCAGGGCATCGGAGCGGGCCATGTGTCGTACTTGGTGTGTTTCTAACTTTCCCCAACCTTCGCCTGCGACCAGCAGGTCGAGCGGCCCTACCGTTTCACCCCGCCAGGGCGCAGCGCCGAGTGCGACCATCGCGACCACCACGATAAACAACGGCCCAAGCAGCCGCCGGAGCAAAACGGTCATCATGAGGGTTGGCTAAACAGTGTGCGTGAGCGCCAGAAGGCAATGGCGGGAATTGCAAACGCTACGCCGGCAATGGATGCACCTAGCCAGCTGCCTGAATTCAGTTGCAGTAGAGGCCAGAGGAACATGGCGATGGCGACCTGGGTGGCGTAGAGGCTGCCGAGCAGCCAGGCCCATGACGTCATGTTCCACAGGCCCCAGGCGAGAGCTGCGTAGACAACCCAATGTACGGCGCCGCCTACCTTGGCGGCTGTGCCATGAAACATATAGCCGAACCAGACATCCTCGTCTTCGGCCAATGGTTTGAGCAGCACATCGAATGGGCTGTAGATGAAGGTCATGTACAGGCTGAACAGCAGGATGACGTTTAACCACCAGGGGCGTTTTGCCCACTGTGCTTTCAAATCAATTGCCACCGGTTATTCGTCCTGTTTTGCAGGGCTTAAGAATAACGCAGAAGGCGACCTTTATGGTCTTTGGGAGAAGTTGGATTCGTTCGGCTTTTTGGTGAAATCCTAGCTCTGAGCTGTTCGCGCACTCAGTTCTTGCCGATCGCCATGCGGCTGGGCGGGGTAGCGCGAGGTCATGGGGTTCTGTCAGACTGGCTAAAACTCAGCCAATGGAACCCCCAAAAATGACCATCTCGTTTCACAACGCAAGCGTAAGCTCTTATGAGCAGATTTTAGCCGGTGTTGCCGCCGTGTTAGATAAGGGCGCCGCTCACGCTGCGCAGAACAATATCGATCCACAAGACTTTGTCATGGCTAAGCTGCGTGACGACATGATGCCTCTGCATTTTCAGGTGGTGTCAGTCTGTCACCATTCGTTGGGTGCATTGACGGGGATGAGTGACGGCCGTTTCTCGCCGCCTTCGTTTGAGCTCGATAAGTCCTACGCGCAACTGCAGGCAATGGTGGGAGACGCCCAGAAGGGTGTTGCTAACTTCAGTGAGTCTGATGCTGACAATATTGCTGATAAATCGATGGTGTTTGTACTTGGCGAGCAAGAGATGCCATTTACCAATCAGAATTTCCTCATGAGTTTTTCGCTGCCCAACTTCTATTTTCATGCGGCTACCGTGTACGACATTCTTCGTATGCAGGGTGTGGCCCTGGGTAAGCGGGATTACCTGGGGGCTATGCGGATGGGCTAGTCGTCCGATGCGCTCGGCGTACTTGCGCACGATCCTATATAATAGGCGGTGTCATTTTGTTCCGGCTCAGCTGCCGGTATAACTAAAAGTAGGCTATGTCATGAATAATGCAGTATCCGAGAAGTCACTTTTCGAGCCGACCACCCTGGTGGATCCGTTTGATTTTTATGAAGAACAGCGCTCGAAGAGCCCGGTGTTTCTTGATGAAGCGACCGGTACCTATGTGGTGTTGGATTACGATTTGATCACCGAGGCGGTAGGTCGGCTTGATGATTTTTCGAACCAGTTCGATGTGCGACTGTCGGGTGGTCAAGACGAAAGTGACATCGAAAAAGACGAGGAAATGCAGGCTATCGTTTCGCAGGGTTGGCCAGCAGTCTCCACTCTGCTGACCGCCGATCAACCACGCCACACCAGCTTCCGAAAGTTAGTGAACTCGGCGTTTGCGATGCCGAAGGTGAACAAGCTCGAAGACAGCATTCGTGCCATGTCCAACCAACTGATCGATGGATTTATTGATAAAGGCGAATGCGAATTTGTCAGTGAATACGCGATTCCGATGCCGGTTAAAACCATTGCCGGTCAGCTGGGTCTTGATCGTGCTGACGCTGATACGGTCAAGCGATGGACCAACGCGTTTGTTGATCGTCTGTCTGGAATGATGACGCGCGAACGGCAGCTGGCTGCCGAGCGCGAGGTTCTTGATTTTCAGTTGACTCTGAAAGCGAATATGGATGATCGGCGGAAAGAAGCTCGTGATGACATCCTCTCCGATCTGGTCAATGCAAAGCTTGATGGCGAGCGTCCGCTTGACGATGCCGAATCACTGTCGATTATTCAGCAATTGATGGTGGCAGGAAATGAAACGACAACGGCAGCACTGGCCGAAGGCTTGCGTCTGTTTGCCACAAATCCTGAGGAGTACAAGAAAATTCAGGCTGACCCTTCGCTCATTCCAAATGCAGTGGAAGAAGTTCTGCGGATGTCGAGCGGTTCATCAGGTATCTGGCGGGTAATGCATCGAGATGCAGAGCTTGGTGGCGTGATGCTGCCCAAAGGCGCCATGGTAATGCTGCGCTATCACGCGGCTAACCGCGACCCAAAGCAGTTTGAGAATCCTAACTCTTTTCAGATTGAGCGGAAAAATGTACGCACCCATCTGGCCTTTGGTAAGGGTATTCACATGTGTGTCGGCAATATGCTGTCGCGCAAAGAAATGGCGGTTAGCTTTCAGCAGTTCGCTCAGCGTATCGATAACCTGTCGGTGGCCACTGATGCCGAGCTTGTTTACCCGCCAAACATGATGCTCCGTGGGCTATCTGCACTGCCGCTAAAGTTCTCGAAGAGATAGCCTGGCAGAGACCCCTTGATCTTGTTGCCGTCCAGTTTGCTCCACACAGGGTAAACGGGCGGCGATTGCACCAGCTCTGCTGGTCACTCCTCTTTATCCCTCCTCTATTCCCTCTTTATTTCCCCCAGACCACTTAGTTTGTAATAAACCCGGATCTCGACCGTAATACGGGTTGAACCATTGGAATCCGTAGTGGCAAGACACACCGCCTTTGAAATTTTGTATCGCGACTACTACCCACGCGTATTTGGGCTGTGTCGGCGGCTGCTCAATTCTCCGGAGCTGGCAGAAGATGCCACCCAGGAAACCTTTATGCGGGCTTATCGAAAATTTGATCAGTTTGATACCGGGCGAGAGTTTTGGCAGTGGATAGCCACGATCGCCAACAACTATTGCATTGATCTTCTGCGCTCCAGAACCCGAGCCAAACAACTGTTTGGGGACGAGGAGACTGAAGTTGCTGCCGTGGCTGAGGCGGTGTCTGCAGATCTTCCGGTGCTGGCGGAGTTAATTGCTACCGAAGATTCTGCTCAGCTGAACGCCGTGATAGCGACACTTCCGGACAAGTACCGTGTGCCATTGGTTCTCGCCTATTTTGAACAGGCGAGTTATCTCGATATAGCGGAGCAACTGGCCATAAGTCGCACCCATGTTGGTGTGCTGCTGCTACGTGCAAGACAGCGCCTGCGACTGGCTCTGGCTTCACAGACTGATGAGGTGCACACGCGATGACCCATCCCAACGATATTGTTCTGTCAATGCATGCTGACGCGGCATTGCCGGCCGCCGAAGCGGCAACCGTTTCGCTGCATCTAGAGGGCTGCACCATTTGTGCGGCCAAGGTAGCAGTGGCTCAGGGCGAAACTCGCATCATTGCGGCGGCGTTTGCGGCGGATGCCGGCGAAGCGCTGCCTGAGTTGTCTATACCAACCTTTACGCGCCCCGCTGGATTGCGTGAGTTTGCGCTGGCTAACCTGGCCACGGCATTGCTGATTTGGATGGCAGGCTTTCTCTGGAAGACGTTGTTTGGTGAGCTCGTGGTGAATGCTGCCGAGTTGGCAGCATCAGCCTACGCGCCAGATACCTACGATCTTGTTAGCGCATCAATTACCCATTACTTAGAAGAAGGAACCTCCATGTTTAGTACTTATGTTGGCTTTGTCTGTTTCGCCGTTACTGCGGTCGCTTTAGTGTTGTGGGGAATCCGCCATCGTAAAGGCGGCCAACTAGCGAGTCTGGGTATTGCTGCCGTGCTCTGCGCCGGCGTGGTGGTGAGTGAGCCGGCCAGTGCGCTGGACGTTCGTTATGACAAAACCCTGGTCACCATTGCCGCCGACGAGACTGTGGACGATACGCTGCTCATTGCCGCTGAAACGGTCTTCGTGCGGGGTAACGTCACCGGTGATTTATTGGTTGTCGGGCGGCGAATAGAAATAGACGGTAACGTCGAAGGCAATGTGGTGGCCTTTGCAGAATCGGTGACTGTGCGTGGAAGCGTAGGTGGTTCTCTGCTGAGTGCGGCAGAGAGAGTTGAACTGCGTGAGGCAACAACGGGCAGCGATCTGTGGGCGGCGGCTGAGACGGTGTCTATCGACATGGCCTCTCGAGTAGAGGGAAACGCGGCGCTTGCCGGTGAAAAAACTTTGGTTGCCGGCTACGTTGGCAAAGACCTCTATGCAATGGCTGAGACTGTGGAGCTCGATGGCAGCCTTGGCGCTAGCCTCGAAGCACTCGCCAACCGGGTGCGCTTGCTCGATGGTGCGCATGTGGGTGGCGATGCTCGCTTGCGCATTGATAGCGACGCCAAGCTGTATCGTGCTGACGGGGCGCAGGTTGACGGGGGAATCGAATTTCTGGCGAAGCCTGATACAGCAAAACGCAAAAACCGATATACGGATTTGGAATTCTACCTTTGGCAGTTGGCGCGCCTTGTCAGTGCTGTGCTCGTAGGAATATGTCTACTGTGGTTGTTTCCAGCATGGCGTAGCCTGTCTATCAGCAGTGGCATTGAAGGCTTAAAGAGCGCAGGAATCGGCTTGGCAGCACTGGTCGGATTACCGTTGCTGGCTCTCGTGGTTGCGTTTACGTTGGTGGGCTTGCCGTTTTCTTTCTTTGCCATCGTTGCCTGGTTGTTGGTGCTGTATGTGGCAAAGATTCTGGTCGGGGTTTTTGTTGGGCGATCGTTGTTAGCTCGCACTGACTATGCTGACAGCTCATTTTTGATCTTGTTGGTGGGTATCGCCCTTGTCATTCTTGTGGTTAATCTGCCATGGGTCGGGGGGCTGCTAGGTTTTCTAATGACTATCGTTGGCATGGGTGTAATGGTGCAGTGGTTGTTGGGTGTTGTTCCCAGAGCAACGTACACGGAGAGATGAGATGGCACTTAAAGTTATAGGCGCAGGCTTTGGCCGAACCGGAACTCTATCGCTTAAGAGCGCTCTGGTGACGCTCGGTTTTGTTAAAACTCATCACATGGAAAACGTGATGACCAACAGTCAGCAGATTGACCTCTGGCACGAGATCGCAAGCGGTAAGCCACCGCAATGGGACGCCGTATACAACGGCTACCAGGCGGCAGTCGACTTCCCATCCAGTGCCTATTACAAAGAGCTGCTGGCGCATTATCCAGATGCTCGTGTGGTGCTGACCGTTCGCGATTTTGACAGTTGGTACCGAAGTGCGGCTTCAACTATCCACGCTGTTGGTGGCGCCTTCCCGGGTTGGTTTAAAACGCTCGTACCAAGGTTTGGTAAGGTGTTTGAAATGGTGGATCTTGCTATCTGGCAAGGTCTCTTTGGCGGTCGCTTCGAAGACAAGGACCATGCTCGCAAGGTCTTTGAACAGCATATCGAGGCGGTGAAAGCACATGTGCCCGCTAACCAACTGCTGGTTTATCAGGTCAAAGAAGGCTGGCAACCACTCTGCGATTTCCTGGGTTGCGACGTGCCAAGCGAAGCCTTCCCACATGTCAATGATACCGCGGCGTTCCATAGTCGGCTCCGCGCTTTACGGGTGCTGCGCTGGTTGCCTGCCGTACTCGGTATTCTTCTTGTGTTGGCGTTAGTTAGTTTTAGCTAAAAACTCCCAGTTTATTCGGCGGGCAGCCGGTCTAGATAGCGGCGCGTGCTGGTAAGAAGTTCAGTGGCACGATCGATCGCTGCGGGGAAGCGTTCCCGCAGAGCGCGCGAACGAATTTCTGGTGACAGCGGCAGATCTGCCGGTAGTGCCCGGATGAACTCTTGCAGCGGCAAACCGCCGTCGCCCAGCAACTGCCGGCCATCCACCGCATCTGTTAATAACGGGTTCTCGCCCTGTTGGGGCAGTGCTGCGGGCGCATCACAGGGTTGGGCGTAGGTTAAAAGATCGGTGGGAATGTTGGCGATGTTCACAACAGATCCGCCGGAGCGCATCAGGTGGAGGGCATCTAGCAGTAGTTTACCGCGCGGGTGCTGCACGCAATTGAGTACCTCGAGTGCTTGCTCGAGAGTCTTGATTGCCGTGATAGGTAGAAACTCCAAGCAGGCGTTTAGCCCGTAACCATCTGCGATTTGGCAGAGGCGCTCGAAGCGTTGTTTGGTGTGTTCGATATCAGGATCAGAGCTGACGATCAAAGCATTCTGGGCACCAATTTCAGCCCCCGCAGCAATCAGCCGCTCATGGTTCGGATCGTCGGCGCCGGGGTGAATCCAGATGACCTCAATGTCTAGCGGTGTCAACGCATGGCGTTCGTACGCGTTGCGCACGGATCGAGTGGTGTTAGCGGTCCAGCTATCAGCGTCAAACCAGATACCCGCAGCAGACCAGCCTGCCGCAGCTGCGGCAGTGGCTACTTCGACTGGAGAGAACTCGGGTAGATTGCCAGCAGCCAGAGACAATAGTCGTTGGGTCATGTGAGTTCCTTGTGGTCAATGTCAATAGTTCGCAGTTGCCGCCGGCGGCTGTAGTGGACCGGCTGGGGTGCGTTTAAGACAGCGTCAACCTGTGAGATCATCTTGTCTAGGAAATTTAACTAGGGAGAACAAGCAATGAGCGAAGAACAAGCAGTACTGGTCGAACGTCGTGGTCGAGTGATGATAATCACCCTAAACCGCCCAGATGCAATGAACGCTATTAATGGTGAGCTATCACACGGGCTGTGGAATGCGGTAAAAGAGCTGGATGCCGATGATTCGCTAACCGCGGGTATTATCACCGGTAACGGCCGTGCGTTCTGCGCAGGTATGGACCTTAAAGCCTTTTCGCGAGGCGAAGACGTTGGGCCGCTCAGCGAGTTTGTTCGCGCGGGTGCAGAAAAGCCGCTTATCGGCGCTGTGAACGGCTTCGCTCTGGCGGGTGGTTGCGAAATTGCGCTCACTTGCGATCTGCTGGTTGCATCCAAGGGCGCCAAGATTGGTATTCGCGAAGTCAAAGTGGGTCTGTTTGCCGCAGCGGGCGGAGTGTTCCGTTTGCCGGCGCGAGTGGGTTACGCCAAGGCGATGGAAATGGCGCTGACGGGTGAGCCCATCACAGCAGAAGAGGCGATGGACGCTGGCATGTTGACTGCGCTTACAGAACCAGGCGAAGTACTTGATGCCGCGCTTAAGCTTGCTGAGCGAATTGCAGAAAACGCGCCGCTTGCCGTTGCTGCATCTAAATCGCTGGTACGTTCAGCGGCACAGGGTATCGACGAAGACACTCTTTGGAAAATGCAGATTCCGCTGCAGAAGAAAGTGTTCAGCTCAAACGATGCGAAGGAAGGCCCTACTGCGTTTGCCGAGAAGCGTGCGCCAAACTGGACGGGCACCTAGTCGGGCGGAGCCTTAGTCAGTCCGCGAGCGCCTCCGAAAGGAGGCGCTTAGCCGGCTTTCACTGCAACCTTAACCAGTAGCTGCGCTTACTGCGTAGTGACCGCCACGCTCGTCGCTCCCCGGATTGCATCACCTTCCATAAACCGTACCGTGATGCGGCTGTTTTCAGGGTCGAATTCGACAGTCTCCGGCGCACTCACAAATATCGAATAGCTGGCCGTGCCGTTCATGAACGCGTTGGTGTTTATTGTGTCGACTGGTGGCGCAATACACGCGGCCGTCGATGCCAGGGTTTCACACATCGAGAATTGCAGCTGCAAACCTGTGGGCGCATCGACCGCGAGCCGCAGTATCGAAGTTGCTCCCAGATTGAAACTGGCTACCCCAAACGCCGCACTTGAATCTGTGCCATCGATACGCAGAACACCATCTCCTGAGGTTGTGACCGCCAGCGCAACAACGTCGGCTGTTGGTGTTTCCGTTGCACTTAGTAGCAGCGTGCTCAGGCCGGGTACTGATCGAGCATTTGGCGTATTACCACAGTCTACGGTGAAGCTCAGTTCTGTCTGCTGAAACGGCGCTGATGGAACTATGCCAATGACAAAACTCTGAGCCGCACCAGCCGAAATAGAGGCCGGCGTGTCGGCCGTACCGGTCAGTGCATTGGTGGTGGGGTCAGTGGTTTGGTAGCTGAAACTGCCCGGGAAAGGGGTTCCGGTAGCAATCGAACAGTCTTCCAGTAGCGTGTCACCGGTGTTAATGACTGAGACAAAAGCCGTTGCATTGCCTCCTACGGGCACTGTTCGAACTCCAGGAAGAATAGCGACCAGCGGCGGTGCCAAATCGCCGGCCTGACTTGCCACAACTTCGACGCGATCAGTCGCGGTGAGTCCGTCTTCGTTGGTCACTACCAGTTCGAACACAAAGGTGGTGCCGTTTGCACCTACGTCTGGGACCGTAAACGTTGGTGTGGCTGACGACGGGTTTTCCAGTGTCACAGATAGCGCGCCGATCTGGCTCCAGGAAAAGGCCAATGCGCCGGTGCCTGCGTCCGTCGACTCGGTGCCGTTGAGCACAATACGATCTCCAGACTCCGCTGTCTGATCGGAACCGGCATTGGCAACAGGCGGTGTGGCAGCCGCACTTGTGACGGTTACGATCACGGCATCCTGATCTTGCAAGCCTTCATTGCCGACAACCGTGAGCCGCCAGGTGAGCAAGGTAGGTGTCGCTGCAGCAGGTGGTGCGATAAAGCTCGTTTGTGCCGCAGCAGGATCAGCCAGTGCGACTGGAGGGCCATCAATCTGGGTCCAGGAGACGGCAGACAGGGGGCCGTCTGGGTCTTGTGAGCCACTGCCATCGAGTTGCACGGTGGCGCCACCCATGACGGCTTGATCGACACCGGCATCAGCGGTGGGTGGCTGATTATCATTGACGATGTTGACTACGGTTTGGTCGGTGTCGACCAATCCAGCTCGGTCTGTAACCGTCAGTTCGAAAGTGGCTGACAGACCCGCGGGCTCAACCAACGGGGCGGTGAAAGTTGGTGCTGATGTATCTGCGCCGGTCAAAGCGGGGAGGGAATCACCGGCGATCTGAACCCAGGCAAAGGTTAGCGAATCATCCTCTGCCAAATCGGGGTCAGAACTGCCGTTGCCGTTCAGTACCACCTGCGTACCTTCGCTCACATTTTGTGCGGGGCCGGCGTCGGCGATGGGAGCCATGTTGTTGTTGCTGACGTTAACCATCACCGAGGCCGTGGAGCTCAGATTTTCGGCATCCGTTGCCAGCAACTCAAAAGTAAGTACTGGATTGTCATCAAAGCCGATATTTGGCGCGATAAAGGTCGGTGTTTCCGCGCTTGCATCGTCCAGAGTGACGGTGGTGCCAGCGGTTTGACTCCACTCGTAGGTCAGCGTGGACGGATCGTCGTCGATCGTACCACTGCCATTCAGTGTCGTTAGAGCACCTTCTGTGACGGTCTGCACGGCGCCTGCCGAGGCGACCGGTGGCGTATTGACGTTGTTGATGGTGATGCTCACCTGATCGGTGGAGGTCAGAGAGCCGGTGTCGGTAACAGTGAGGCGAAATTCGGCAGTGACGCCAGCGGGGGGGATGTCTGTGGCCACAAACTCCGGCATTGCGACAGTGGGGTCGCTGAGTGTGATGGTGTCGCCGGTCAATTGAGTCCAGCTGAGCGAGATAGTTGTATCGGGATCGAAACTAGCTGAACCATCGAGCACGACCGTAGCGCCTTCAGAAAAAACGGCGTCCTGGCCAGCGGCAGCGGTAGGGCCGTTGTTAATCGGTACAGATACTGTGGCGTTATCGAACTGACCAACGCCATCGGTCACCATGAGGCTAAACTCCAGCACTGGGCCGGCGGCTGAGGCGTCGCTGATGTCGACGACAAAGGTGCGGCTCAAGCCACTGCCTTGCAACGTGACAACAGGGGCGCCGGAGGTTTGCGACCATACCGCTTGAGCGTCTGCAATTGCTTCAGTCACTGTGGCGTCTAGGGTGATGGTCTCACCTTCGTTACTGCCGGTGACATTAATGGCAAGAATGGTTGGAGCGGAATCACCAACAGCCGCGTCTTCAAACACAATGTTAACGGGGTCTGCGTCATCGGTTTGTCCCTGGGAATCGGTCACTGTTAGTTCGACGGTGTAAGTCTGTGACTGACTGAATGGGATGTCGGGTGCGGTAAACGAAAATTCGGGGGAGGTTCCTGTTTGGCTATCTGCGACTGCATTGGATGGGTCCCGTAAGGTCCACTGGTACCCGGCAACGGAGCCAACAGCACCGTTGCTTGTGGGCCTGTCGGTGGAGGTGTTGCCGCTGATTGATACATTAGTGCCTTCCTGAACGGGCACAACGGGAGCGCCTGAGATAACCGCGACAGGTATGGGGTCGATGTCTACCAAAACACTGAATGAGCCTGTCTGTGGCGTTTCGTCCGTTGCGGTAATGGTGTAAGTCTGTTCGGACGAGCCCGAGTAAAGAGGATTTTGAGCGTTCGCGTTGGAGAGGTTAGTTGTCGGCGCCCATTGATAGGTTATGCCGGCAAGATCGCCTTCATTGGTATCTGCGACCGAAACATTTATCTGTCGTGACGTTGGGTCGCTGGTTTCGAGAAAGATCTGAGTGGTATTTCCTGTGACGGAAGGTGGCGAGGGGATTTGCACCGTAAAACTCTGAGTTCCACAGTCAAAAGGGCCGTCGCCAGCATCACCGGGACCCTGCAAATTCGAACCGTTGTCATCGACCTGCTGAGTGCACCATTCGAATTCGCCAGTGCCTGCGCTCGATGGAGCCCACATGAACTCCCAGGTATCGGAGCCACTGTTCGAGTGGGTGACCTCTACGTTCACGTCCGTCGCGTCGAAGCTCGTTCTGTTGTTGTCGCCCGCTGTGAACTCACCGTTTGAATTGACAGTACCCAGGCTGAATCCGGCGGGCGCAACATCGGTGTTGTGCATCCGCAAGGTGTATGTGTTTCCCAGCTTGAGCGTCGTATCATTGATAGATGCCGTTTGATTCGCTTGTGAGGCAAAGGTTAAAAAACCTATTTGGGTTGTGCTGCGTGGACCGTCGTGACAACCGGAGGTTGAGCAGCCGATATTGTTTCTGTCTAGACCGGAACCATCTCCCTCAAGGATGCCGCCACTAGATGCAAGAGCCTGACTAGGTAGCAGACTGGCGAACAGAAAGGTTGGCAGCGCTTTCCAGCATCCGCCTGATATTCGATTGATCATGATGTATTTTTCCTGTTCGACCTAGAAACGCCAGCGTCCGGCGAGGGTTGCGACGACGTTGGTGTAATCGTTGTTTTGTTCGCCACTGGCGTCGAGATAACTGACGCCTAAATCGACGGTCAGCTTGTCGGTGGCGGCAAACTGACCACCAACCGAAATAATGTGCTGGTCAGCGTCGATTCGGTACGCCTGAAAATTGGTGCCTTCTTCGAGTGCAAAATCGCGCACGGTATCGAATAGCTCAGGGTTGGCAAATTCGAGAATATTCGAACTGGCGCTGACCTCACCGGTCATGTAGTTGTATTCGAGAGACGCCGACCAGCGTGGTACGGGCTCCAGCAGCAGTTTTACAAACCCACCGTGATTGTCGGTATCGAATACGCTGTTAGCGCCGCGCACCGATAGGCGACCCAGACTGTCTGGTGTTGCACTGCCTTCCGGGGAGTTGTTGGTGGAGCGTTGAAAGCGATAGCGATAGCCCAGTTCAACACCGATCTTGGGGCTGAACTGTTTGCCAAGAACAACATCTGCGTTGCCTCTGAAGCCATCTCTGGGTTCGCTGTTGTCGAACGTCTGCCAGTCAGCTGTTGCCTCTACTCTTACATAGGGTGACGTAAAGGAGTTGCTGAACTGCTGGCGAAATTTCACGGCGGCGCCCACGCCATAGCGACTTAAGTCGCTGAGGTCTGCAACCCCTTCATAGAACGGGGTAACGCTTATCGATAAGTCCTGCTTAGCCGAGCGAACGGGCGTGATGATTCCTGAAAAAGACACCCGAGTGCTCAAGTCTTCACGCTCTGAGTTGTTGTCTGGAGCTAGCGCGATGTTTGAATCGAAACGGGTTTCAACAGCAGCACTGGCGCTGAACTTGCTGGGTGCATCCTGAGCGAGCAGGTTGCTGGAGCCAGTGGCGAGCAACGCAGCGAGCAGTAATCGGCTGTTTGGACCGGTTACACTAGTGCGAGCGGCGGGCCGCGTTAAAAGAGATTGGCAGGTCATGGACATACTCCGTTCCAGGCGCTAAGCAGGTCGTGCGGGACGGATCCGGCCGGGAAGATTTGGCCGCCAGTGTGGTTAATAGTTGTGGGCAAATCGGGCAGCAAGATGCCAGCGTCCGTATTTTGAAAGTGACTCGCAAGAATTTCGCATTGGATGATTCCGCCCGGAGTCGCTTCCCCGTCCACTTTCCACAGATTGTCGGAGCCCACACATCCCGCGTCTGCATGGCAGTTTCGACAACTGCGTTCTGTGTCTAGCGGGACACCGCAGACGTTCGGCAAGCTGACGCTACCAACTGTGCGTTCGAAGGTTGTATCGATCAGCCAACCAATGTCGATTTGGTCACTAATGACTGGGTTGATTTGCACCGCTACCTGTCGAGTGATTGTGCCGTCGCTTACCTCGAGGGTGAGCATATGCGGCGCAATGGTGCCCGACGCTTGTGGTATTTCTCGGTTCGCGTAGTAGATCGGGAGCGTGAAGAACGCGTTTGATCCGGCCTCAATACGGCGGCTCGAACTCGCGGGGTCGGTCAAGTCTACTGGGCTGTCGCCCGTTTTGAGGAAGCCGCGACTGTCGTCTGCGTAGCTCACCAGACGATAGGTCAAGGTATCCGGCGGAGTACTGCCGTCAGTGAAGGGCAATACGGCGCTATCGATGATGACATCCGCCCAGGGCAATTTTTCGCTTTCTGCCTGTGTATCAAGGCTATCTGCGTCTAATGGATTAGCAGCGTTACCAAGGCGTGATCGCGCTGCATCGAACAGGCTGCTCAGGTTCCGGCTCACAGAGTTGGGACCATTTGGTCCGTCGCTTCTGGGAGTAGTAGTCACCTGCACCGTGCAAATGCCGCTACCTACAGGCGTCAGGCAATCGCCCGCTAGAGCGTCGCTATCACGAAGAGACAGAGAAAAGCTGTCGACAACGTTTGTGGTCAGCGAGGAATCGCTCAAGCTGATGTAGTAGAGGCCGTCGGGTGCACTTAGCTGCGCGGCGAGCAATGGAAACTCATCGCCTTGCATAAGTACTGTCGACGGGCCAAAGCCGGCTAACACGTCTGCCGTGTCGCGTATTTCCAAACGACCAATTGCGGGATCCGGTACGCTTTCAAGCGTAAGCAGAATTTGATCAGCAGAGGTTGTGTCAAGATCGGTAACGCTGAGGTTTAAGCCATCCGTGAAACCGCCGCTGATCAGTCGAGAGAGCCCTGCTTGCACCTCGACATTGGTCGTGGCCAGTTGGGGGTTCGTCTGAGGTATCACGATATCGATCGAGAAGGTCTGTGGTCCCAGAGTTACGTTAGCGTGAGTCACGTTGTAATCGAACGAATCTGCGGGCAGACGATTTGCTGCATTGTGGGCGTATTGAATTCGGCCCGCCGTGACTTCGCTTTGGGTGAACGTTTGCCCAGCACTCAGCGGGCTGCCATCGCGCGTCAAACTGCCGAACGCGGTTGCTCTTGTGAGAGTGAACGTTACTTCGGGGTCGTTTACATCAAAGTCGCGCCACAGTAAGAGCGTGTCGTCGATAACTAGTTCTTGCCCCTGATTGAGCATGGCAGGGCCATTGGTAATAAGTGTTGGCGCGTCGTTGCGGGTTGTGATTGTGAAATTAAAGGTCGATTCT
>JALZVT010000148.1 GCA_023300545.1 Pseudomonadales bacterium | reverse complement strand
GCAGATTTATAAATCTGCCCCCTCACACTCGCCCCGCACAACAATCCACTCAAGCACTCGCCTTCCCCACGACATGCAGCTCATCAAGCGTCAGAAAACCCGCGTCGCGCAGCCTAATGTTACAGTTGGCATAGATTTGCCCAAGCCGCTCCAGCACAAATCGGCTGAACAAACGCAGCACCATCTCGATAGATTCGGTGTCCATGCACAGTGACCGACACGATTGCACAAACGCCTGGGAAATAGCCCAGGGACCAATAGGCAACTCGTTTAGCGCTTTGCTGTCGAGGCTGGTGGCGTGACAGGCGCGTTCGGTAATCAATCGCAGCAAGCCCGTGAAGTGCTGATCAGACTTGTTGGTTACCTCAAGCATACGAACCGCCAGTTCGTCGCCAAACGCTTTTGGCTCAACGGCCCAGCTTTCATCGACAAACCAATAGCGCGTCAGTGATTGCAGCGACCCGGTGAAGTTTCTAGTGAGGCACGCCCGACGAAACCGCAGCTCGCGCATAAGGTTAAAGCAGCGTTCCTGACGCGCAACCTCACTATCTCGGTCTGCCAATTCAAACAGTCCGTCTTCGATGTTCAGATATAGCCCTTCAACAAGGCCCAACACCTCTCCGATTGTGTATCGATGCAATTCAGCCAAGGTGGCTCGCGGGTCCGGTGTAGACGCCATTAATTTCACTCCCAATCGCTCCCAGAAATCCAAATCGATACAGCGAGCGTCCCCAAACGCTGAACTCGATTTTCGTGACAACCGTCACGAGTGCCGCATACCGGCGACCGAAGCAGTCTAGGCCGCTGACTTAGGCCGGACGTTGAACCAGCACAGGGTTCCTCTGTGACAGGCGTCACAAGCCTGAGGAGACAGGCGTCATCTCTGGAGCGGAACTACGGACATCGACAAGAAGAGTGGTCATTTCACGACCAAATGAGGCACATCGCTAATCGTGGAACAATTTGGCAAGTTGTCTAGTGTGCACGGGGTCAGAATTCATTCTGACCCCGCGGCCAATAACGCGTCGCGATCTAGGCCGTTTATCTGCGCAAACTAAACCGGGCGTTCACTCGCCCACTGAGGGTGTCTGCGTCTAGCGACGCCTGTACCACCAACACCTGCTCGTTGTTCTCGAGCAAATCGAGCCAACGCAGCACATCATTGAAAGATTGCTTCTGCAGCACCACCGACACGCCATTGCTCTCAGGCTGGAAGCGTGTGAGCTTCAGACCAGATTGTTCAGCGGTACGGGAAACAATCGTCAAGAGCCCCTCTGCAGCCGTTTTGGGGGCTTTTGCGTCCCCCGCACTAGCTCGGGCACGGGATTCATTAGCGGCCAGCCAGTCGTTCAGCGTCTGCTCCTGCTGGTGCTTCTGTTGGGCGGACGCAGACCAGTTACTCACCGGCTGCCACAAAACAGTCCAGACCAAGACCGCTGCAACCAGCAAGACCACAGCCAAAATAATCAGTCGCTCATTGGGCTCCCGTACCGCATAGCTGCGGTAGGCCGAAGTGTTATGCCAGCGATTTAATAGTTTATCGAGCATTGTTTACCGCCTTCAGTCGCAAGCGCGCGTGCACACCATCCTGTTGTTGATCTGCCGAAGAAATTTCAACGCTCATGCCATCGTTGGCAAGCTTGTCTTTCAGAGCATCAAGGTCTTCAAAAGAGCCAAGAATAAGCTCAGTTGACAGTTCATCGCGCGAGCCCTGAAAGTTAAAGCTGCGCACTTTAATCGCCGGCGTTAAATGTTTGCTCAACCGACCCAACAACGGCATGAATTCAGCCGCGGCCGTGCCTTGGCCGCCCATTCGGAACTGCACGTCGCGTTTAAGATTTGCCGGTACGCGTTGAGTACTCGGATAAATGTCTTTGTACAGAGCAGCAGAGTCTGACTTCAGCCGGTCTGCTTCCATACCGGAGTAAATGCCTTTGGCAATGAGCGCAAGTAAGGCGATGCCAAACCAGGCCGCTGCTATCGCGCCTACCGCCCGCCAGCGGGAAGTCTTGCCGGATGCATTCATTCGAACGCTGTAATCGCCCTGCAGCAGGTTAATGCCTTTGTCTGCCAGAGGACCTCGTTCGTTCCATAGGCCTGCCAGATAAGCCAGCACCGTCTGGTTTGCATCGAGCATGGTGGCGGTGAATTCAACTTCGGGTGGCAGTTGCGCCACCGACAGTGGGTCAACCTCACCATTCACTGTCTCAATGATCGCCTCGTCACCCGACGCGTCGATAAACGCACCGAGCACAAATTCTAGGTTTTCAGCATCGATACAGGCCGCCGAGTCGGCGTTACGCATCAGCACTTCGTCGCCATCGAACAACAATGTACTGCGGCCCTTATGGCCCGGCAATACCTCAGCTTCAGACAGTGCGTAACCTGGTCGGATACCGATCTCATGCAATGCAGCCAACCAGTTATCGAGCACTTCTCGCTCTACCACCTGGGAGCGCACCATGCCACCCCGGCCGATTACCCCGGCCGCGACATGCATGTCTTCGATATCAGTGGCGACAAACTCTTCCACCGCAAAGGGCAACGCTCGTCGCACTTGAGATGCGTTGCGACCGGGCACCTCACAGTTCACGTTCAACACCAGACTTGCTGGAACCAACAGCACCACATTGGCCGGATTTTTCACCCATTCGGTATGGGGGTCTATAAGTTCAGACAGGCCGCGCAAATCAGTATTGCCTTCGGCGCGCAGAGAACCGTCGGGCTCGCTAATGAGCCAGTGCGCAGACAACCCAGGGCCTGGGGCCAGCCCCTCTTCAAAGCCTTCTTCAAAATTGGTGCTCAGAGCCGCTTCTGCTGGTGCTAAGCCGGTAGCTGCTGCGCCCGATATCGCGGGGCCCTGTACCCTGATAAATAGGGTGGTCAAAGTCAGACGTCCTCTTATTCGGTTGCTGTGAACTTGGAGACAAATCGTCGTGAATAGTCTCGTCCAAGTAGCACAATTTTGCCGTTATCTTTATCGCGATGCAGTGTACTCACCATTGACGCGGTCTCACCATCGAGTTCCGCACGAATGTTAACTTCGAAGTACTCGCTGATGACACCGGCGAAGGTGAGTGCAGTAAGAATATTTGTCTCAATCGAGGTATGAGCACTCTTGAAGTCATCCGGATGCTCATATTCAGGGAATTCCGGGTCCTTATCGTCCAAATCAGGCAAGTCGACCGGCCGGACGCCCTCAAGAAAGGCAAGGGTAGCCGGCCGCAACGTATTCACATTCAGCGGTGTTCTCTCAGGAGCAATGCAGGCTACTTGCTGCAACTCTTGCCATTGTTCGTACTCCATTTCACCCAGCAAGCGCACTTCTGACAGGTGTCCTGCTGGACCGTTTGGTGTTCTGTAGGGCACCTCTGAGCCCGTGTATTCATTATCTTCAGCGCCCCCCCTATGAACTTCCTGATTGTCATCGGTCCAGTCAAACCAACGGTCATGCAAAGCAGGATCTAAATCAAGCAATGTGAACAGCGCCGTCCCCAGCACTGTATCCGGATCCGCGGTGGCAGCGCCGGCAACCGCTGTTGTGGGAATCGAATTCAGGTTAAAGCAATCGTGCAAATCGCGAATCTGAATTTCGATGAAACCACCAGGTATTTCAAACGGCGGAATTGCGACGGCCCACTCTTCATTCAAGTGATCGGTTTGCGGTGCGTTAGCAATGTCATCTATGTGGTCATTGAAGAGAATCTGTCGGCTCAAGACTTCGCCGCCGAGCAATAGGTCATTCAGAGCATCACCCACCAGCACGTGCCGCGCCTGGGCCATCACCATGGCCTGCTGGCTCGCCAGGGCGTACGCCAGCGAGGCGCCGATCGCGACGATCAACAGCACGGTAAGTACTGCCACGCCGCGTGGAGTTCGCTTCTCCAGGCACCGCCGATTGGGCTTTAAAAGAAGAACGGCCATCAGCGAGCCCGGTCCCCAACAACGGGTTCCGCATTAATGGGGGTCGCCCTGCTGCCGGGGGTTGGAGCTGGGCTGGGAGTGCCGGACTGCTGTCGCGATTCTTCACCTGGCTCTTGCTGTGAACCTGCGGATCCACCAGACGTTCTAACCCTGTCCAATTCTTCTGGCAATTCCCACAGGCGCGTAATCTCGCCATAGCCTTCCATTTCGAAGCGCACGCTGAGGGCCGCGAGTTGTACCAACGGGTCAGGTGATCCAGCGGCCGAGCCCGGACTCCAAACATCGCCATTGCCATCGAGAGGTTCAAAGTCAACGGACAGCACATCTTCCAGCATGATTTGCTCAAGGGGCTCGCTGTCGATAGCTCGATCGAGCACGTTCCAGTAGTACCGATAGAGTGTTGTGTCTCGATGTTCGTAGGCTACACGTTGTAGTTCGCTACGCTGATGACTCAACGGATTGCGCCAACCAATCCGGGTAAACTCGATCGGACGGTCGTCGCCTGAGGTGAACGACGGCAGCAGGTTTTCACCGTACTCATCGCGCACACTGCGACCCCAGATCTGACTGACATCTCGCTGCATGATGGTCATCGCTCGCTGCAAACCAATCAAGCGCTCACCACGTTCGTCGAGAATTCCGTGCTGACGAATCATGTTGTTCAGCATTAGCGCCGACATTAGCCCAAGGATTGCGAATATGGTAATCGCCACCATCAGCTCCAGCAAAGTGAAGCCTCGGTTGCGCGACACCTGTTGTGTTGGAAACCGCACACGGCGCACTAGAATTGCCCCAGAAAGCCAACAGTGGTCAGAATCGGGTCACTACGCCCCGCATCTTCAGACACCGTGGCCACTTCGATTTCAACACGCTTCATCGTCTCAAGTTCGGTATCTGAAATATTCACCTGAATCGACCAGAGTCGTCCCGCCGTGAATATCTCTTCCGACTCCCCATTGGTGTCAACGGGTGGAATAGACGCGGGATCCGGTGACTGCAACCGGAGACTGCGCTGCCGCAACCGCAGTTTGGTCAAGTGATCCTGAGCAATCCAGTTAGCCAACGTGCGTTGTTCCAGAGAGTACAATCCGGCTATCGCCTGGCCGGAGCGACCGTAAATGGCCACACTCGACACAGCGAGAATCACCAACGCCACCAGCATTTCAATCAGGGTAAAACCGCGAGCTAGGCTGCGACCCGTCCGCATCTCAGCGCTCCTCCTGAGTGGCTTCTGCCGTGCTCAGACCGTCACTTTTAACCGTCCACGCCGTCGTTTCCCAATTCGGTTGAACCCGCAGGGTATATTTTTGGGATTCACCGCTGGAGAAAAACACAAGGTCGGGAACGTCGCCTTCGTCATAGGTGCCCGGCAACTCAACTTGTTCGTCAACGTAGAGTTCCAGCCGTATATTTTCCAATGTGGTTTCTTTCAGAGGCCGCTGCTGCCAGGGTATCCACTCGCGCGATTCTTCATCAAAAGTGGCAAAACTGAAGGTCGACTCATCGACAAACATCCCCCACTCTTCATTGCGCTGGATCGCCTGATTACGCGTTAACTCCAGCAGCCCGGCCATACGCAGCACTTCCGCCTTGAGCCGGCGATCGCGATCACCGCCATTGAAGCTAATTGCCACGGTCGCGGACATGATCGCCACAATCACAATGACGATCAGCACTTCGATGAGCGTAAAACCGCCTACGTCACGACGCATCTTCGCTTCTCAGCCCAACACTCAGATATCGTCGAAGTTGATATCAGCGGCAAAGCCTTCGCCACCCTGTGCGCCATCAGAGCCATAGCTGAGCAACTCAAAGCCCTGGCCGTTATTCGCGTAAATAAACTCGTTATCCCAAGGGTCTTTAGGGCCTTTCTTCAGATACCCACCCGGCGCCCAGTTCTTGGCCTCGGGGAAACCACTGGGGCGAGTCACTAACGCAGTCAACCCTTGGTCGGTCGAGGGGTAAGAGAAATTATCGAGCCGATAAAGATCCAGCGCGTTGCCCAACCCTTGCATTTGCGTCTTGGCCGCCTGCAGCCGCGCCTGATCAGGCCGCTCCAACATCTGTGGACCAACAACCGCGCCGAGGATACCGAGGATGACCACCACTACTAGAATCTCGATGAGCGTAAAACCATTCTGACGGGCCGACAAACCTGTAGGCCGACTAGGGCGACGAACGGGGGTTATAGTCTGTTTCATAAGCACTTTACTTCCAATAACTCTTTAATATTCAGCAATTTAAACTAGAGAGTTCATATTCAAAATAGGTAATAGAATGGCCATTACGATAGCCATAACCAGACCACCCATAAACAGCAACATCAGGGGTTCAAACATCTTGACGACCGTACTGACAACGCGTTCAAGCTCTGACTGCTGATATTCTGCAACCCGGTGCAGCATTTGATCGAGCTCACCACTGGCCTCACCGCTGGCCACCATGTGCAACAACATCGGCGGAAAGTAGCCCACGGTTTCCAGCGCGGCGCGCAGGCTACTGCCTTCACTAACCCGCTGGGTCGCAATGCCCAGACGCCGCTTGAGCACCTGATTGTCGACCACGTCGGCGGCAATGTTCATGGCGTCAACCAAAGGTACGCCGGAGCTGGTGAGAATCGACAGCGTGGAGGCGTAACGCGCCGCGCTACCCGTGCGTGCCACGCGGCCGATCAACGGCATCTGCAGTACTTTTTGGTCCCACTGCATACGAACCTTGGGCTGTGCTAATAACCAGCGAACA
This sequence comes from Pseudomonadales bacterium, assembly GCA_023300545.1. GTDB lineage: Bacteria > Pseudomonadota > Gammaproteobacteria > Pseudomonadales > Azotimanducaceae > JALZVT01. The sequence continues at coordinate 22,660 of JALZVT010000148.1, read as the reverse complement.
AACAACACCGCGCCCCAAAAAGCCAGGCCCAGTGCCCACCACCAGTCCCGTAAAAAATCGGATAGCGTGATTAGCGCCTGGGTCATGGTCGGCAACTCCTGCCCCATGTTTTCAAACACCCCAACCATCTCAGGAACGATGTACACCACCAAACCCCCAACAATGAGCAGGGCCAGGCACAGTACAATCACCGGATAAAAGAGCGCCATTTCGACGTTCCGGCGAGACTCAAAGCGTTTTTCGGTGTAATCCGCGAGGTTATCGAGAACTTTGTCCAGATAACCCGATTGCTCACCCGCCGCCACCGTTGAACGATACAGATTGTTGAAACTGCTGGGGAATTCGGCGAGCGCTGCTGCGAGTGAAAAGCCTTCCAATACTTTACTGCGCACGGCCATGATCAGTCCGGAGACGTGCCGCTTCTCAGATTGTTGGCCCGCCGCTGCTAGTGCCTCTTCCAGCGGCAATGACGCCGTTAGCAAGGTAGACAGCTGGCGTGTAAACATCGCAAGGTCAAGGCCACCTAGCTTGCGCGTGCGCAAGCCGCCAGAGAGGCCCTTTTCTACCGATTTAGTTTGACCTTCGGCAGCCGTATCTACATTCAGCGGGGTTAGCCCCTGGTCGCGTAGCAGTTGGCGTATTTGCCGCACGCTATCTGCTTCCAGAATGCCTTTTTTCTGCTTGCCGCCGGCATCCAGCGCAATGTATTCGTATGCAGCCATTTCGGGTGGTCCTTCCCTTTACTCTTCGAGCGTCACGCGCAGCACTTCAGCTACGGTGGTTGCGCCTTCGAGCACTTTTGTTCGGCCGTCGTCACGAATACCTGGCGAAAACTGACGAACGTATTTGGCAAGTGTCTGCTCAGATGCCTGATCGTGAATGAGTTGACGTAGACCATCATCAATAGTGATCAGTTCGTAAATGCCGCTGCGACCACGATAGCCACTATGGCCACAGGCGTCACAGCCACCCGGGTGATACACCTTGGGTGGCCAGGTAGGCTCTACGCCCAGAAAGCGGCACTCGCTGGCGTCAGCGTCCTGCATAACCCGACAGTCTGGACACAGCATGCGCACCAGCCGTTGAGCCAACACGCCGACCAAAGAAGATGACAGTAGAAACGGCTCAACCCCCATATCAACCAGCCGCGTCATAGCGCCTACGGCTGAGTTGGTGTGCAGGGTACTGAGCACCAGGTGACCCGTTAGAGAGGCTTGCACCGCCACTTCTGCCGTTTCAATATCGCGAATCTCACCGACCATCACCACATCAGGATCTTGTCGCAAAATGGCGCGCAGTCCGCGAGCAAAGGTCATGTCGGCCTTGGTGTTGACCTGAGTCTGACCAATGCCGGGTAGATTGTATTCAATCGGGTCTTCAACTGTGAGGACGTTGATTGTTGCTGCATTCAGCTCAGCAAGCGACGAATACAACGTGGTTGTTTTACCTGACCCGGTGGGTCCGGTAACCAGAAAAATCCCGTGCGGCTTGTGCACGATAGCCTGCAAGCGTTTCAGCGAATCCGGGTCCATGCCCAAACGATTCAGGTTCAATCGCCCGGCCTGCTTATCCAACAACCGCATAACCACACGTTCGCCGTTGCTCGCCGGCATTGTCGACACTCGAACGTCGACTTCCCGACCACCAATGCGCAATGAAATGCGGCCATCTTGCGGGATTCGCTTTTCGGCAATATCGAGCTTCGCCATTACCTTAATACGTGACACCAAAAGTGGCGCCAAGGCGCGCTTGGGCTTCACCACTTCGCGCATAACACCATCAACGCGAAAGCGCACCGTCAGTTCACGCTCAAAGGTTTCAATATGCACGTCAGAGGCGTTTTCGCGAATGGCCTCGGCAAGCAATGCGTTAATCAGACGAATGATTGGCGCATCGTCTTCCTGCTCAAGCAGGTCTTCGGTTTCTGGAACCGACTCGGCTAGGCTCGCCAAATCGAGTTCGTCACCCATGTCCTCTACCATTTGCTTCGCGGCAGAAGAATCCCGGGAATAGACGTTTGAAAGTGATTCTTCAAACTCAGCTTCGCCCACACTACGCAGCGCCAGACCGTTGCCGGAATAACGTTTCAACTCGGTCAGTGTGGTGACCGACGGTTGCACCTTGAAGGCTACTACGGAGCGACCATCGGGCATTTGCTCGCCGGTAATCAGTACGCCGAATTTACGTGCAAACGCAAAGGGCAGCAGAGCGGCGTTGGCATCGACAACGCCGCGATCGGCGGCTACCTCTGCCTCTACCGTAGGCGCTTGATCGGGCTCAGATGTAGCCGCTGGAGACAATGTTGGCGCGGCACTCGAGGCTTTATTTGCACGCTGGGCCACCCGCTCAGGAATGTCCAGAGACCTGCGTTCTTGCCCCGCGGCGTCGCCAAATTCTTCCCGGGCTTCACGGGCTGCACCCAACACAGTATCCACCGCCCGCTGATTAGGCCCAGCAGAGTTTCGGCCAGGAGAATTTTGCCCGGAGTTTCCAGTGGGCGCTGTATCTGACATTAGAACCAATCCTTATGATCGGGACGCATAATAGCACCGACATTTGGCGCAAAAGTGCACCAGGCCAAAAAACCGCGCTTGAGCGCGATACGCGAGTAACTTAACGTGCATCCATCACATTACCCGGCTCAATCAAGCGTTCCATGATCAAAACCTCATCCTTCGAAGGCGACCACATTCTGTCGGTCGGCCAATTTCAACGCGAAAATATCGACAGAATCTTTGCTGTGGCCGATACCATGGAGCCCTACGCCCAGCGACGGCGCATTACGCGCGTGCTGGAAGGTGCGATTTTGTCGAACATGTTCTTCGAGCCCAGCACTCGAACGCGCATTTCTTTTGGCAGTGCGTTCAATCTTCTTGGCGGCGAAGTGCGTGAAACCACTGAAGTAAAAGCATCTTCCTTGACGAAAGGCGAATCTCTGTACGACACCGCTCGAGTATTATCGGGTTATAGCGATGTCATCTGTATGAGACACCCGCAAGCCGGTTCAGTTGCAGAATTTGCCGCCGCTTCGCGAGTGCCGGTTATTAACGGTGGCGACGGCCCGAATGAGCACCCCAGCCAGGCGCTGCTCGACCTCTATACCATTCGTCGGGAAATGCAGGCCCGCGGCGGCAGTATCGACAATCTATCGATCGCATTCATCGGCGACCTCAAATACGGACGTGCGGCGCACAGCCTGTCAAAGCTGCTCGGCATGTTCAGCAACATCACCTTCAAACTGGTGTCCCCCAAAGCCTTGGCAACACCACTCGAAATTGTTGATGCCCTCCGCGCAGCAGGTCACTCAGTGGAAGAGTTTGATAGTCTGGAGGCCGGTATTCATAACGCAGACATTCTCTACGTCACCCGAACTCAAGAAGAACGGTTTCCGTCCCAAGAAGAGGCGGATCGCTATCGTGGCCTGTTTCGACTGAATCAGGAGGTTTACACCCAGCACTGTGAGCCCAGCACGGTAATCATGCATCCCCTACCTCGCGATTCTCGCGCGGCCGCGCAAGAGCTGGATGACGATCTCAACAGTAATCCCAATCTCGCGATTTTTCGCCAGACGGATAATGGGATATTGGTGAGAATGGCACTGTTCGCGCTGATATTAGGGGTGGCAGACACGGTAACGGCCTATGAAAGACCTGTGCCGTGGAAGAGTACAAGAAGGTAGAAGGCGTCTATCACCACGGGGTCAGAATTAATTCTGACCCCTGCCTCACGCCAGGCGTTTTGCCCTAAAGCGCCGCTTCGAGTTCCGGCAACGCGACAAACAGATCGGCAACTAAACCATAGTCTGCAACCTGGAAGATCGGTGCGTCTTCATCTTTGTTGATCGCAACGATCACCTTCGAGTCTTTCATTCCAGCCAAGTGCTGGATGGCACCCGAGATACCCACTGCGATGTACAGATCTGGTGCGACGATTTTACCCGTCTGACCAACCTGCATGTCGTTCGGAACAAAACCCGCATCAACCGCCGCTCGTGACGCACCAATAGCGGCGCCAAGCTTGTCAGCAATACCGTCGAGCAGTTTGAAGTTTTCACCACTGCCCATACCGCGACCACCAGAGATGATGATGCCGGCCGCCGTCAGTTCAGGACGTTCAGAAACAGCCAGTTCTTCGCTAACAAAGGTTGAAATACCAGCATCGTGCACCGCACTCACTGCTTCAACCGTTGCGCTACCGCCTTCGCCCGCCGCCGGGTCAAAACCGGTTACGCGCACAGACACAACTTTAGTCGCGTCATTGGCTTTCACCGTGGCAATCACGTTACCCGCATAGATGGGTCGCTTAAAAGTGTCAGGCGCATCAACACCAATGATGTCGGAGACCTGAGCCACGCCCAATACAGCCGCAACGCGAGGCAGAAAGTTTTTGCCCGTTGTGGTGTGTGCTGCAACAACGTGCGTATAGCCGCTAGCCAGCTCAACGACCAAAGGCGCCAGATTTTCAGGCAGATGGTTGGCATAAACTGCATTATCTGCAACCAGTACTTTACCAACGCCTGCGGCCTTTGCTGCTGTTTCAGCAACCGCGGCGCAACCTGCGCCAGCAACCAGAATATCGACACTCGAATCCATTAGCTGGGCGGCCGCCAGAGCGTTTAACGTGGCCGGCTTGAGCTCCGAATTATCGTGCTCTGCAATTAGAAGTACGCTCATGAAATCACCTTTGCTTCGTTCTTGAGTTTGTCGACCAGTGCTTCAACCGAATCAACAATGATGCCCGCTGCACGCTCGGCAGGTGGCGCCACGTTCAGCACTTCCATAGTCGGTGCAACGTCCACACCAAGATCTTGGGGAGAGTGGACATCGAGCGGCTTCTTCTTCGCTTTCATAATGTTTGGTAGCGACGCGTAACGCGGCTCGTTGAGACGCAGGTCGGTACTGACAACGGCAGGCATGGAGAGTTGTACCGTTTGCAGACCACCGTCTACTTCACGAATAACTTTCACTTTGTCGCCTTCGATGGTCACTTCTGACGCAAAGGTGCCCTGTGGCATGTTCGCGAGAGCAGCAAACATTTGCCCGGTCTGGCAGTTGTCGCCGTCGATGCTTTGCTTGCCAAAGATCACCAGCCCCGCTTCTTCCTTGGCTTGCAGAGCAGCCAAAGCACGAGCGACGCCCAACGGTTGCACCTCATCCGTGGTTTCGATCAGCACGGCGCGATCGGCCCCGAGCGCCAAGCAGGTACGCAGCTGTTCTTGGCAGGCAGTACTGCCCACGGCAACTGCAATGACTTCGGTGGCTGAACCGGCTTCTTTCAGCCTGACGGCCTCTTCGATGCCAATTTCACAAAACGGGTTGACCGACATTTTTACGTTGTTGAGATCAACGCCAGACCCATCGGGCTTGACCCGAACTTTGACGTTGTAATCCACAACCCGCTTGACGGGTACCATTACCTTCATGCTTTGACCTTCGACTATTTAAAAGACGGCTGAATCTGAAATCTTCGCTTGTGAAGCCCCCAGAGTTTGGAACGGCATAAGCACTTTTGCGCTTATGTTAATCACTCATTTTCTCTTGGACAAAATTCGGGGTCAAGTGACCTTGCAACGGCTGTAGGGGCAACTTGTTGGCCTATTGTTGGCTCAGTGTGGGCAGTGAGTGAAGAAATCCCTGTGATTAGCGTTGTAAAGTCATTGTAGACGCTGTGGCATAATTCGCCGCGTAATTTTCCGGAGATGGTTTAAAACACCTCCGGACTCAACTGGACCGGAATTGGAGAGCTCAAGTGGCCGAAGCATCAGCGCGCGAAGCGATGGAGTTTGACGTAGTAATTGTTGGCGGAGGCCCCTCTGGGCTGGCCGCTGCCTGCCGCATCATGCAATTGGCTCAGGCCAAAGGCACCGAAACCTCGGTGTGCCTGGTGGAAAAAGGGTCAGAGATTGGCGCTCATATTCTATCGGGTGCCGTTGTTGAACCCCGGGCGCTGTTCGAACTGTTCCCAAACTGGGAAGAACTGGGCGCCCCGCTGACCAACCCAGTGATCCATGACGAGATGTACTTTCTCGTAAATGATACAAACCGCATCAAGATTCCACCCTGGGTACTCCCCAAAGATACCCATAATGACGGCAACTACGCTCTTAGCCTGGGTAACCTGTGCCGCTGGATGGGTGAGCAGGCCGAAGCGCTTGGCGTGAATATCTTCCCAGGCTTTGCGGCTACTGAAGTGTTGTACGACGATGCTGGCAATGTAGTAGGTATCGCTACCGGCGATATGGGTGTGGGCCTAGACGGCGAGCACAAGGGCACCTACACCCCAGGTTACGAACTGCGTGCCAAGCAAACCATTTTTGCTGAAGGCTGCCGTGGTCACCTAGGCAAGGAACTGATCGCGAAGTTTGAGCTCGACAAAGATTCAACGACCCAGCACTACGGTATTGGGCTGAAGGAGCTGTGGGACGTTCCCCCAGAGAACCACACACCCGGCAAAGTGGTGCACGCGATGGGCTGGCCACTGGGCTTTGGCCCTGGCTCGTTCTCAGGCTCGTTCCTGTACCACCTGGAGAATAACCAGGTGGCCGTTGGTCTGATTGTCGACCTGGGCTATAAAAACCCGCACATCTCGCCATTTGATGAGTTTCAGCGTTTCAAGCATCACCCGCTAGTCGCACCAACATTGACCGGCGGCAAGCGCGTGTCGTACGGCGCCCGCGCCATCATAAAGGGTGGGTTGCCTGCCCTGCCTGAACTCGCATTCCCGGGCGGCATGCTGGTTGGCGACGACGCCGGCTTCCTTAACATGCTCAAGATTAAAGGCACCCACACCGGCATGAAGTCAGGCATGCTCGCCGCTGAAGCCGTCATGGACCATCTACTGGCTGATGATGTGGCCGAGACCGAAGGTCGGGGCGTAGTGACGACTTACCAGACACGCTTTGAAAACTCCTGGCTGCACGACGAACTGCACCGCGCCCGCAACGCAGGGCCTGCGTTCCACAAGTTTGGCATTCTCGGCGCCTCGCCCTTCCTGTTTGTGGATCAGACAATTGCCGGTGGCGATCTGCCCGTAACCTTGAAGGATCCAACACCCGATTACGCGACACTAAAGCCCGCCAGTGCCTGCAAAAAGCCGGACTACCCAAAGCCCGATGGCGTGCTCAGCTTCGACAAGCTGTCCAGTGTATTCCTGTCGAACACCAACCATGAGGAAGATCAGCCCTGCCACCTACAGCTGCTCGACCCCAGCATACCGGTCAGCAAGAATCTGCCTGAGTTCGACGAGCCTGCGCAGCGCTACTGCCCAGCAGGCGTGTACGAAATTGTGCAGGAAGACAGTGGCCCCAGGTTTCAGATCAACGCGCAAAACTGTGTGCACTGTAAAACCTGCGACATCAAGGATCCGGCGCAGAACATTACCTGGGTTGTACCCGAAGGTGCAGGTGGCCCTAACTACCCGAATATGTGATGGCGGCAGGGGTCAGAATTAATTCTGACCCCGCACAACTGCTAGATCGTTCCTAGCTCAAAGTCCATCCCGGCACTGGTCACCACAAACCGACCGTTTTCTTCTCGCCCCAACTCCACCAATCGATAGAACACGCTACGCGCGATCAATGCGTGTAAGCCTTTGCGAATCTCCACATAGGGGCGCGGCTCTTCGGGGTCACGAGGGTTGTCGTAGGTCACCGTAATCGGTCGCTCTGCGTTGGCCACAACCAGCTCTCCAATGTTAGTGGTAAACAACAGTTCCTGCTCAGCTGTGCCCGCATTTATTACGTCCATGCCACCGGCAATGAAGGGTGCGTCATCGACGGTAATCAACAACCGCTCTGCTGGTGTCACTAACACAAAGCCGTCTTCATCTCGGCGTAACACACTGGCCAGCACCTTAACCAACCCAATACGTTTGATCTCAACGCCTTCGTGAAACCAGCGACCGTCACGCTTGATCTGAATGTCAATGGTACCGCGACGTTCGGGATTCCACAGGTGCACCGGCGGTAAGGTCTGCTCACCAGCTTCGGCACGGAGTGCCTCATAGAGCGACTCCGGTGTGTTGAGTTCGGCCAACGCGTTATCCGCCAATGAACTTCATGACGGTCACTTCGCCGCGAAAGCTCAGATCTTGTTTGTCCTGCAGGGCGTTACCCAAGAGCGCCTGCAATTGCGGCAACGCCTCGTGCTCAGGTAATTCGATTAAATGCTTCATTGAGTGATGGTTCGAATTGGACAGGCAACCGTAAATGTCGCCATTGGAAGCCAAGCGCAATCGGGTGCAGGTGCTGCAAAACGGCGCGCTCTCATTAGCAATAATGCCAAAATGGCCGTGGCCAGGAACCTTGTAGCGCACTGACGTCGAATCAAAGGGTGCGTCAGCGCGGCTGTATTCGTAACTCTTACCAATGAGTTGCAGTATGTCTTCCATACCAAAAAAGTCTTTGGCAAAACCGTTGCCGGTACGCAGGTGCCCCATATTCATCAGCTCGATATAGCGCAGCTCAATATCGCGTTCCATGCAGTACTCGAGCAGCGGCACAATTTGATCAGCGTTGGCGCTGCGCAGCGGCACCATGTTTACCTTCAGTTTCCAGCCAGCGTCCTGCAGAAGATCGATACCGCGTAACACCGTCGCCAGATCGCCGCCTCGCGCAATCTCGCTGAAGCGTTGGGCATCAAGCGTATCAAGGCTGATGTTGGCGCGCTTGATGGCGCTGCCCAGTAAGGCTTCACGCTTGCGCTCAATGAGCTGTCCGTTGGTCGTAATCGCGATGTCATCGAGCTTGAGGTCGGCAAGTCCCGCCGCAAACACGTCAAACTTGGGCGACAACAGCGGCTCGCCGCCAGTGATGCGCAACTTGTTAATACCCCCTGCGCTAACCAGCAGAGCGACCGCTTTTAACAGCTCGTCACCACCCAACTCGTGGGCTGCTGGCTGCAAACGCTGGCCGTTTGGCACGCAATAAGTGCAAGCGTAGTTACACGCAGCGGTGAGACTCACACGGAGGTTACGGAACTGACGTCCCTGTTTATCAACAATCATACCAAGCACACTAAAATCATCGGCGCATTATGCCACGAGTGGCCTGCGAGCGAGTTACGAGCTAAGGGCCGCACATGATTGGACAAGGGGGAACTGGACCTGCTGCAGAACTGTGCACCGGGTCACGGGTGACCACGCCAGGTTCTGCTTTACTGATCTCACGTTGTGCACCCCCTCCCCCCAGTGCAACGTCGGGTGGTATTGCGAGGCTCTGCCTCACAGCCGCTTGCTTTGTGTGACTCCTATTTGGATGTTGCCCGACGACTGCAAAGTCGTCGGGTTTTTTTTCTCCGAAGTTTATGTCGGACTACTTTTCACCCAATTTGTCACCCAATGCAGCCGTCAGTCGCGCCAAGAAATCACCTTGCCAGAACACCCGGTTAGAGCCCTTAACCAGCACTCGCCCTGATTCTGGCAAGCCTCGCATTAGCGCCTCAAGGTCAATGTCGGCTGCGCGCTCGCTATACCCTAATCGCTGGTGCTCCGGCAGCCCGTCATAGAGTGCCCGACACGCATCGCCCACGCAGTAAACGCCAGTCAGCTGCGCGCAATGACTCGCAAGCGCAAGATGGTAGTCGTGGCTTTGCTCTCCCAACTCAAGCATTTCACCCAAAATGGCATAGCGTGGTCCAGTTGCGGCCGCCAGAGTATCAAGGGCGGCGCCCATACTGGCTGGGTTGGCGTTGTAGCTGTCATCCAACAACACCCAGTGACCGCCTGCAACCGTCGTCACTAGAAGCTCATTGCCACGACCTTTGGGCACAAGCGATGCCGGCAAATCCGCGGCCTTCTGCGGGTCTTCACCCGCACAGTAGAGACTGGCGACAACGGCTGCCAACGTTAACGCCCGGTGCTGGCCACCGCCAGGCACCCGGGCAGACAGCTTGCCGTCTGGGGTTTCAAACACCACGCGATCACCGACCAACTCTCTAACCCTAACCGTTGCTCCTGATTCGTCACCAAAGGTCAGCACCTGCTCGGTTAGACCGGCTGCAAGGGCGACAGAATACTCACAAACAAAGTTGGATTTACTCTCTAAGCTATTGGAAATGCTTAGTTTTTCTTCATGCAATGCATCCAGCGACGCAAAATTCCCTAGATGGGCAGGGTGCACATTCAGCAACACCGCCACCTGTGGTGCCACCAGCCGCGCCAGTGGCTCAATCTCTCCGGGTTGATTGGTGCCTACCTCATAGACGGCGAATGGCGCACTGGCCGGCGTACGCGCGAGACACACTGGAACACCCCAGAAATTGTTCATACTCCCAGGCTCAGCAGTGACTCCCAGTGCCGACGCCAGAAATGCCTTACAGGTGGTCTTGCCGCTGCTACCGGTGATTGCAAATCGCAGGCCTTGATGCCGCGTTACCGCCGCCGCTCCCAGCGCCCACAATCCATCGAGCGTGTCAGCAACCTCGAGTTGCGGCAGATCCATGTGTTGTCGCTGGGTAACCACAGCCCCAGCCACACCAGCGTCAGCCGCCGCAGCGACAAACTCATGGCCGTCACGCTGACCCGGTGAACTCGTAAAAAACCGCATACCAGGGTCACCGGCCAGCGCGATAAACAGATCTCCCGGGTTCGCACTGCGGGTGTCGATACTAATTCCATTGACGTCAGGGCCGCCCGCAACTGCCGAACAGCCCAGAGCATCCGCCAGCTCCGCCCAACGCCAAAGGGGCGCATCGGCCTCGGCACTTCGAATCTGGTCACTCGATTTATTCACTAATACCTTCTTGGATGACAACACTCGTCCGGATAAGCGATATTCTACGCGGACCTTTGATTCATCCACAGAGCACTTTCATGACCTTTTTTCACTCACTGTGGCGCGGCCTGACCATGGCACGCACTGTCGCCGCCAATCTACTGTTTCTGCTCATCCTAGTTGTCGTGCTCATGGCGGTGTTTGGCGGCAGCAGTACACCAACCCTCCCCAACAGCTTTGCGCTCGAGCTCGAGTTACAGGGTGTGCTGGTAGAGCGTGCCACACCGCTCGACCCGCTAAATACCCTCGTGGGTGACGACACCCAAAGTGAAACGGTATTGGGTGACATTGAGGCCGTATTGAAAGCAGCAGCCCGTGATGAGCGAGTTGCCAGTGTTGTACTCAATACCAGCTTTCTTGCTTACGCCAACATGGTGCAAATCGACCGACTGGGAAAGGCCATAACTACCTTCAAACAATCCGGCAAGCCCGTGCTCGCCAATGCATCGTATTACTCACAGCCGCAATATCTGATCGCCAGTTACGCAGACGCGATCTATCTACACCCAATGGGCGAAACTTTGCTCACTGGACTAGGCAGCTATCAACCTTACTTCGCCAACCTGTTAAAAAAGGTCGATGTCGACGTGCACGTGTTCCGGGTCGGTAAATTCAAATCTGCCGTTGAACCCTTTCTACGCGACTCTATGTCACCCGAAGCGGCCGAAGCCAGCCGCGAACTGCTGGGTCAATTGTGGACCAGCTATCGTCGTAAAATTGCACAAAATCGCGGCCTTGAAGAGAGCGCGGTCGACGCCTATATCAACGGGCTCGGTGAGGCATTGGTGGCGGCAGAAGGCGACATTGCGCGGTTGGCAGTAGAAGCACACTTGGTCGATGAGCTGCTCACACCGGATGCCTTTGAAGCGCGAATTGCCGAAGAAATGAACGCACCGGTTGATGATCTGCAGCGCATCACTACGGCGGCTTACCGTGTCGACCAAGGAATCACCAGTAGCCCAGGTCTCATCGCGCTGCCAGCCACTACAGCGTCTGTTGGCCTCATCACCGCGGTCGGCGCAATTACCGGCGATAACGGCGGCGAGATGGCTGACGGCATTGTGGCTCCGGACATCATTGAGCTTCTGCGCCAGGCTAAAAACGATGACAATATCAGTGCTCTGGTTGTGCACGTCGACAGCCCCGGTGGCGAGGTCGTGGCGTCAGAATTGATTCGCCGAGAAATTGAACTCGTGCAGCTCGCCGGCAAACCGGTGGTGATGGCGATGGCCGGTACCGCAGCGTCTGGGGGCTACTGGATCTCTGCAACGGCTGACAAAATTGTTGCGAGCCCTGACACCATTACTGGCTCGATCGGTATCTTTGGAGTGCTGCCAAACATCGCCAGCGCGCTCGACAACGCGGGTATTAACATGGACGGAGTCGGCACCCACTCTCTGTCCGGCGGCATGAGCATCGCTCGCCCATTGTCAGATGAGATGTCCAGCATTATTCAGACCAGTGTTAATCAGGGTTACCACCGCTTTATTACGCTGGTTGCCAGAGGTCGAGATCTGGAACGCGACCATGTCGAAGAGATCGCCCAAGGGCGTGTTTGGTCAGGAGCCCAGGCACTAGAGCTGGGCCTTGTGGATGAATTGGGCGACCTTGAGACGGCTCTGGCGAGCGCGGCTGCACTTGCCAATCTCGGTGACGACTTCACGGTCACGCCACTCGACCCGCCATTATCACCTCGCGAACTGCTTTTGCAGCAGCTGACCGGTGGCGCGCAAGCCAGCAATGTTTTCCACGCCGGCGCAACCCTAGTCGGAAATAACCTGGGTTTGCCTGAGTTACTAAACCGCATCAGCACATTGAAAGGCGAGCTGCCAGGCACACAGTCACTTAAGCTTTTGCTCGAATCGGCAGACCGAACTCGCGCCTACGCGTTATGCGAGGCCTGCGATCTGACTTGGTAGCCTAGAACAACCGAAAGCTCGGCCGGCCTCTGCCGCCACGACTGGCATTGCGCGAACGTAGTGCTTGGCGCCGCCGCCGCATGCGTGAGTGCAGGTCGCGTCGTTTGGCCGTCAACCACTCGTCGCGCGAAACATCCGGGCTGCGATTGCGAGACTTCTCTTCCGACTTGTAGAGCATGAAATCTTCAAACGCATCAAGCACGGGCTTCAGCTCTTTCACCACCAGTTCGATCATGATCGCATCATCGATGTACCCAAGCACCGGCACATTGTCGGGAATGATGTCATGGGGGTCGGCAAAGTACGCAAGTGCGGCTACAACGTTTTTGCGATCTTCATCCGCCAACGCCCACTCTTCATCAGAAAGCATGTCGATCAGACTGGCCAGCTTGTCGATGCGCTCCAAAACAAACAACGGCACCTTTGATTGACGTACCGTATCGATCATTGAGCTTGCCTGCTCAACCACCTTCTCCTCGGGCGCAGCAACGGCTTTGACCCGTACTTCTTTCATCGAACGCTTGAAATACAACAGATCTTTGTCATCAAGCTCGAAGGTTACTTTTAGCGACATGTTTGAGTCCTTTCAGTCAGTCTTTTATTCGTGACCAGTAATCGGCCACGCTGGATTTCATTTCTTTGCGGAGTAGGAAAATACCAATGAGGTTGGGAATGGTCATCAACGCAACAGTGATGTAAGACAGTGTCCAGATCAGCGAGGTGTCTGCAATAGTAGCGACAAAAAATGCACCGACATAGACCACACGATACGGCATGACCCAACGCGCTCCGACCAGATAAGTAACCGCTCTGTCACCGTAGTACGACCAGGCGACCGCCGTGCTGAACGCAAACAACACCAACCCGATAGACACTACATACTGCCCAACGTCACCTAGAAAACTACGTTTGAACGCTTCAAGGGTCAGCGGCACCGAGTGCAACAGGGACCGTCCGGAGAACTGCAGATCACGGTCTGCTGGCTTGCCCGCATCAACGGTAAGCGTACCTGTAAACGGCGCCCCAGCTTGGCTGACTAAAACTTCCTCAGCGATTGAGCGGTTGTGGATAACAGTTAGTGGTTGCACGCTCGAAATGCGCCCATCACGCACCTGCACTGCCCCTGTAAAACCGGTTACAGCAGGGTTAGTGCCTGGGAAAATGCCATTCAGGTGACCATACAAAGCCGCCACCGACTCTGGGTCTGCCTCACTGTAAGCGCCTTGCACTATCTCCATGTCAAAGCGCTGAAAATCGGTTTCAAATTTCTCTTTCCAAACCCCAGATGAAAGAATAACAAGGCCGGTCATCGTGCAAATAATGAGTGTGTCGATAAAGGGCTCCAGTATCGCCACCATGCCTTCAGCAACAGGCTCTTTGGTTCGTGCAGCCGCATGCGCAATGGGTGCAGAACCTTGCCCCGCTTCGTTGGAATACAGCCCCCGGTTCACACCCCGATTAAAGGCATAAGCAAAGCTTGCCCCAAGAAACCCTCCGGTCGCTGCACTACCCGAGAAGGCATCGGTGAATACGGCGGCAAACGAAGGCAGGATCTGATCGGCATTGCTGATAATGACAGCAAGCGCACCGATACTGTAAAGCACCGCCATTATGGGCACGATGCTGCCAGCGACGGCTGCGATGCGTTTGATGCCACCCACAATAACCCCAAACATCAGCACCGAGAGCACCGCTCCGGTTATCCATGGCTCGATACCAAAGGACGACTCAAGCCCTTCTGCCATGTTGTTACTCTGGGGCATATTGCCGCTGCCAAACGAACTAATGACAGTGGCAATAGCAAAAAACACCGCCAGCCACTTCATGTTGAGACCGTGTTCCATGTAGTACATGGGACCGCCCGCCATCTGCCCGTTGCTGTCTTCTTTGCGGTACTTGTGCGACAGCGTGACTTCCACAAACTTTGTGGTCATGCCGACCAATGCCGTAATCCACATCCAGAACAGCGCAGCCGGTCCACCCAGATAGAGCGCAAGCGCTACCCCACCGATGTTGCCGGTACCTACGGTGCCTGACAGTGCGGTCGACAACGCTTGAAAGTGACTGGTGTCACCCGGGTCATCAGCATCACTGTAGCGACCAAACAGTACTTTCCAGCCGTGCGTAAAAAATCGCAGTTGCGGGAAACCAAGGTAGATCGTGAAAAAAATACCCGTCCCCAGTAACAGAAACGGAAAATACGCCGCACTGCCCAGCCAGCTGTCGAGCACATTGAGTAGCTCAGCCATGAAAATTACCCCTGGTTCTACGTGTTGTAGTTATTGTTATTAGTAGGTTCGTTTTTTTCGCCGTGTCTTCTTTTTTGCTGTGAGCTAACGCCCCGCAGGTTGTCGTAATGCTTCGCTCAATACATCAGCCATAACGTTGTAGAGTCGGTTCTGTTCCATCACACCACGCACCGCAGCCGCCCCTGGTCCGATTGCATAGGCTGACACATCTTCACCCGCATGGGTTTCAGAGCGCATGGGCACAGATGAGGTTTGTTGATAATTAGGCGCCTGCACCATTTCATCGGTCAGAGTGATCGGCTTACCGCCATTCTTTGCGCGAGCAGCGGCTTCTGCGGCTGCCGAGGATCCGTTGGCGTAGCCCAAGGTGGTATAAGGCTGACCATTAAGGTCTTTCATCAGTTCACCGTCGGGCCCACGAACCAGCCCCAGCAGCGGGTTGCCGCGCTTGGGGTAGCCGCTAATAGTAAAGGTGTGACTGTGGTCTGCGGTGACCAGCAGCAACGCGTTATCACTTAGCATTTCAGTTGCCCGGTGCACGGCGGCATCAAGCGCAACGGTGTCTTCCATCGCGCGATACGCGTTGTTGCCATGGTGTGCGTGATCGATGCGACCACCCTCAACGATAAGCAAGAACGGCTTACCCGAGCTCATGGCTTTGAGTTTGTTGATGGCAAATTCAGTCATAGCAGCAAGACTGGGCTCACCCGTCGCCGTTGTATTGCGGTCCGCATCAAACTGCATGTGCGAGGGCTCGAACAACCCAAGCACCTGACCACTACCGCCGGCCGCCGCCTCAAACTGCTCCGTGTTCCAGACATAGGTGCGGTTATCTGCCCCAGCCAGCCACTCCGCTGTCAGATCGCGGCCATCACGGCGTTTACCGGTTTTGTCGGGGTATTCGCTATCGGGCACGCTGTCCGGAAAAAAGTGCGCGCGCCCACCACCTAAAATGACATCAACGCCATCACTGCCGGGCGTGCTTGCGGCAAACTCAACCAGCTGCTGGGCAATATCACGACAACCGGCCGCACGCGCCGCCTCAGGCATGTCCGCGTCAGACTCCCAGTTGCGATCAGCACTGTGAGAGTAGTTGGCCCCGGGTGTTGCGTGAGTAATGGTCGCGGTGCTGACCACACCGGTTTTAAAGCCTCGGACTTCGAGGGCTTCCATGAGGGTCTCCACTTCAGCGCCAAGCGCGGCTTTGCAGTCACCACGTGGCGCAGAAGGCGCAATGCTGAGCACCCCCGCACGGGTTTTTATGCCGGTAACTATGGCTGACATCGTGCCCGCAGAGTCGGGTACCTGCATATCCGTGTTATAGGTTTTAACCAAGGCAACATCGGGAAACTGTTCAAACGACAACAGGTGCTCTTCGCCTGCCAAGCCCAGTTTCTGTCCGGCGTAAATCCGCCCGGCAGTCACTGTGGAAACCCCCATACCGTCACCGATAAACAAGACCACGGCTTCAGGTGCGCCAACACTGGCCAACTGGCCGGTAGCCGTAACGGCTGACTCCGCAGAAAAGTTCGGCGTTTCAACACAGCCCCCTAGTGCGGTAAGCGCCAAGGCACACCCCAAACCAGAAAGTGGTTTACGCCCTATGAGGTTTGCAACGTTAAAGCTCATCATCAAGCACGCACCTCACGCATCGTTACAAATTCTTCAGCGGCCGTCGGGTGAATACCGACAGTGGCATCGAATTGCGCCTTGGTGGCGCCTGCTTTCAAGGCCACGCCAAGCCCCTGGGTTATCTCACCGGCCTCAGAGCCGACCATGTGCGCGCCAACGACGGCATCACTGACGGGGTCAACAATCAGCTTCATCATTGAACGTTCATTGCGCCCCGTGAGTGTGTGCTTCATTGGTTTGAACTCGCTCTGATAGACGTCAATCTTGCCGTACTTGGCCTCGGCCTCTTCTTCAGTCAAGCCCACGGTACCAATGTTCGGCTGACAAAAGACTGCGGTTGGAATATCTGCGTAATCCATAGCGAGCGACGTCCCTTTAAATAAGTTGGACGACAGACACATGGCCTCGGCAATCGCAACCGGGGTTAACTGAAAGCGGTCAATAACGTCCCCCAATGCGTAGATGCTGGGTACCGAGGTCTGGAAATAATCGTCCACCTCAACCGCGCCACCGGCGCTCAATGTCACGCCAACTTCTGCCAAGCCCAGCCCTTCAATGCGTGGCTTGCGTCCGGTGGCGTAAAGCACCAGATCAAACGCCTCAACCGGTGCATCGACAAATTCAACCTGATAGCCGCCGCCGGCTGCTACCGTGATTCCGGCAACATTTGACCCCAGTCGCACATCAATGCCGCTGTTGTTGAGCTCAGTGGTGACAAACTCGCGGATGCCCTGATCAAAATTGCGCAACGGCAGATCACCGCGATACGACAGCACCGTATCGACGCCTAGACCGTTGAAAATACCTGCAAATTCCACAGCAATGTAACCACCGCCAACCACCAGCACTTTCTCTGGGAAATCATCGAGAAAGAACGCTTCATTTGAGGTTATAGCGTGCTCGCTACCCGGGAATTTTGGCACAAAGGGTTCGCTGCCGGTGGCCACCAAAATGCGCTCGGTACTGTAGGCCTTGCCGTCAACGGTCACCTCATTCGGGCCCGTTACCACCGCGGTGCCATTAATAGTCGTCACACCCGCACCGTCTAGCAAATTGGCGTATATGCCGTTCAGCCGTTCGATTTCCTTCGACTTATTGTCCCGCAAGGTTGGCCAGGAGAACGACTTGGGCTCAACATCCCAGCCATAGGCCGCGCTGTCGGCAAAATCATGGGAGTAGTGGGAGCCGTAAACAAACAACTTCTTGGGTACACAGCCCACGTTAACGCAGGTTCCTCCCAGATGGGTGTCTTCGGCGCACGCCACACGCGCGCCATAGCTTGAGGACATACGGGCAGCACGGACGCCGCCAGATCCGGCACCAATTACGAACAAATCGAAGTCATAAGCCATGAGTCAGGAGTCTCCAGAAGGGTGTGGGCGGTGCCCAAGAAAGCAAGTAGAAAGCGAGCAGCCTAGCAAGTGCGCTCCCCATCGAAAAGCCCGTTAAACTATCACCCAACCTAAGGCGTCAGAAGCGCCTGGGACGATGATCACCTGAGCAAGTTCTATCCTCTGCGCTTGCTGTCTTGTCGGAAACCTATCCAGCCCACTCGGAGCCTATTAAATGACTGAAACCAGAAACGGCGCAGACGCCCTCCTCGCCACACTGACCGACAATGGTGTCGAGGTCTGCTTCACTAATCCTGGCACTTCCGAGATGCACTTTGTCGCAGCACTCGACCAACAGGACAATATGCGCAGTATTCTTGGCCTGTTTGAGGGGGTGGTAACCGGTGCGGCTGACGGCTACGGGCGCATGGCCGGCAAGCCGGCGTGCACATTGCTGCATCTAGGGCCTGGGCTTGCCAACGGCCTGGCCAACTTGCACAACGCCAAGAAGGCCTGCACCCCGATTGTGAATATTGTCGGCGAACACGCCACCTACCATCGACATCTCGATGCACCGCTGACGTCAGACATCACCGGCTTCGCCAGCCCCGTATCTGATTGGATCAGAACCATAGAAAAGGCGGATGACGTTGCCGCCATTGGCGCCGAGGCAGTGGCGGCCAGCATGAGCGCACCTGGCCAGATCGCCACTGTGATTGCCCCCGCTGACACCGCCTGGAACCCAACAACCCATCAATCTGGCGCATCGATTGCTCCCCAGGCGCCCAATGCGGTGAGCTCAGCGGTTATCGCCGAGGCTGCCGCTGCGATTAAAAGTGGCGCTAAAGTAGCGCTGCTGTTAAATGGCGCCGCGGTATTGGCCGATGGCCTGGAGCAGGTGAGCCGCATCGCCAGTGCCGGCAATGTAATGGCACTCGGCGACACCTTTATAAGCCGGGTCGCTCGTGGTGACGGCCGGGTTGAACTACCACGCCTCCCCTATTTTGCCGAAGAGGCGCTGGCCACACTCGATGGTGTCGCTTATGTGATCGCCATTGGCACTAAACCACCCGTGTCATTTTTTGCCTATCCCGGTATTGCCAGCGAACTCACGCCTCCCGGCGCAAAGGCCCTGCAACTTGCCGGCCCTGCTGACGATGTCATGGGCGCCCTGGCCGAACTTGCTGACGCGCTGGGCGTGACCCATGCCAAGCCAACGCTGTTAACCCGGACCGAGGTCAACGCACCACGCGGTACTCTAACGCCTGAAACCGCAGCCCAAAGCCTCGCAGCACAGTTGCCCGATCAGGCCATTATCGTAAATGAAGCCGCTACCTCCGGCTTTGCCATACCGCCGCTCACCGCCGGTGCCGCACCGCACGACTGGCTGGATCTCACGGGTGGCGCCATTGGTATGGGCATACCCGCAGCTATCGGTGCAGCCGTCGCCTGCCCAGATCGCAAAGTTGTTAACCTGCAGGCTGATGGCAGCGCCATGTACACCATCCAAGGTCTGTGGACCCAAGCCAGAGAAAAGCTCGACGTCACCACCATTCTTTTCAACAATCGCAAATACGCCATTTTGCAGGTGGAATTCATGCGGGTTGGCGCCAATCCAGGACCTAAGGCAATGGACATGCTCGACCTCTCCCGGCCCGATCTCAATTTTGTCGGATTGGCTCAATCAATGGGCGTAGAGGCCGAACAGGTCACCACCGCGGAGACATTCCACAAGGCATTGGCCCGTGGGCTCGCTGTCGATGGCCCTTACCTAATTGAAGTGATGATTTGACGGGAGCACAGTCTGCGGACTGTAATCACCACAGACGCCTATAATCGACACCTTCGCGTACTCACATACCCAATTACAGGATCTAATTTTGAATATAACCATGTTTGGTACCGGCTATGTTGGCCTGGTTACTGGCGCCTGTTTTGCTGAAATGGGCAACACCGTGCATTGCATCGACGTTGATCAAGCCAAGGTAGACGGCCTGAATCGCGGCGAAATTCCGATCTTTGAGCCTGGCCTTGAGAAAATAGTATTGGCCAACTCCCAAGCCGGCCGACTGGTATTCTCGACCGATGCAAAGGCAGGTATTGATCACGGCGATCTGATGTTTATTGCTGTCGGCACCCCTTCTGATGAAGACGGCTCGGCTGACCTGCGCTATGTGCTTGAAGTGGCGCAAACCATTGGCGCCTTTATGGACGAACCCAAGATTGTGGTCGACAAGTCAACGGTGCCCGTTGGCACGGCCGATAAAGTTCGCAAACGCATCGCTGACACGCTCAAATCTCGCAACGCAAAAATAGACTTCGACGTCGTCTCAAACCCCGAATTTCTGAAAGAAGGCGCTGCGGTCAGCGACTTTATGAAACCCGACAGAATCATCATCGGCTCTGATAGCGATGCCGGGGCCGCGGCACTGGAAACGCTGTACGCGCCGTTCAATCGCAACCACGACAAAATCGTTCACATGGACCTACGCTCGGCAGAACTGACAAAATACGCTGCCAACGTCATGCTCGCGACCAAGATCAGCCTTATGAATGAGTTTGCCAATCTGGCCGAGGAACTCGGCGCTGATATTGAGTCTGTGCGCCGCGGCATTGGCGCTGACCCGCGCATCGGGTATCACTTCATCTATCCAGGCGCAGGCTATGGCGGCTCCTGTTTTCCAAAGGACGTACGCGCGCTTGCACATATTGCTGAAAGTGTTGGCTACGACCCGCAACTGATCAATGCCGTAGAGAGCGTCAACGAGCAACAAAAACACAAGCTGTTCAAAAAAATGGAACGCTATTTTAGTGCGCTCGGTTCGTTACAGGGCAAAACCATTGCGCTGTGGGGGCTGGCCTTCAAACCCAACACGGATGACATGCGCGAAGCACCCAGTCGTACGTTGATCGACTCACTGCTGGCGGCCGGCGCCAGCGTCCGCGCCTATGATCCCGCGGCAGGAACTGAGGCAACCCGCATCTATGGTAATCGTGACGACCTGCTGATCTGCGACGAACGTGACGATACTCTGGTGGGCGCGGACGCGCTGGCGATAGTGACTGAGTGGAACGAGTTTCGCAGCCCCGATCTAGGTTTACTAAAAAAGCACCTGACTCGCCCCGTTATTTTTGACGGTCGGAATTTGTTTGAACCTCAGCGGCTGCGCGATGTGGGGTTCGACTACCTTGCTATCGGGCGGTCTAATCTGGATTAGGCCAATCACCTGATGCAGTCTAAAAAACCAGTGGCTTCACTGAAGGCCGCTGCTCGCAAGCTATTACAGGTCACACTGGCTGCACTGTTTGCCATGCAGGCCACACTGTTTGACGCCCGGGTCGCCGTCGCTGCAGAGGCGACCTCTGAGCATGGCGGTGCCTACGTTGGCGTCAATTTTGCAATAGTGTATGCACCCGATGAAGCACTGAGCATTACGCCTGTGGCAAACGCGGCCGGAACGGCGGACAGCAGTTTATGGCTCGACTACGATCTGGGCTTTCGCGCGGCCTCGCTCAGTGCCGGCTATGCATTTCGCTCTGGCTTTCGTGCTGAATTGGAAGCCGGCTACTGGCGCAACGAACTTGAAGTCCTCGATTTCAGCGATGCGCGCGGCACCCTGAACACAGGCGCCGAAGACGCCGTCGATGCCTTCACCGGTTTTGCAAACCTGTATTACGATTTCAAACCGCAACTTGCTGTCCAGCCTTATCTGGGTGCGGGTATTGGTTTCGCTGACATCGGCTACAAAACCAGCTTCAGCACCCGCGTCGGGTTTGAGCGAATTGAAACCGGCCTGTTCAACGAGCGTGATACAACGCTTGCCTGGCAAGTCGTTGCCGGCGCGAGCATGGCACTCACGGCGCGCACCCGCTTGTCAGCGGAGTATCGTTACTGGCGAACCGCGGAGGTGGATTTCACCGACACGAATGGCGCTAGCTACACCACTCGCCACAAGTTACACATGGCTACACTGGGGGTGAAATTTTCCCCGGGTCTGTCTACATCCGCTGACACATTGTCTCAACGTCAAGCGTCGACTCGCTCAACCTCGACAGCTGATTCTTTCGGTGTTTACGTTGCCGCACGCTTTGGCGCTCTGGCTGCAGAAGACTCTGACCTTGATGACCCAGCAAACGACATTGAAGACACTAACTTTGACGCCTTTGATCTTGGACCCGCCGGCGCCATAGCCGTCGGCTATGCATTTGACCCCCGGCACTTAAGCCTGGGTGGCTGGCCGCTGCGTGCGGAGCTTGAAGCCAGCCTCTTTGATAACGAGGCCGACGTTGTCGACTTTGGCAAACTTCCTGGTGAGTTCCGCCTAGACGGCAAGGTAAAGGTAAAAGCCATCGCACTGAATCTACTGGCAGAACGACGCCATCGGGTTGGGCTGACACCCTATGCGGGTATTGGTATCGGTTACGCCGATGTCGACTACGACCTTCGCGTGCTGGACGCTGACAGCAATGGTGCTGCTATTCCTGGAGCCATCAACACCCTCGCCAAAGACAGTGACGGTAGCATCACTGTACAAGGCCTACTGGGCGTCTCTGTTGCGCTGCGGGACGGTCTGCAACTAAGTCTTGGCTACCGTTACTGGTGGGCCCCGATACTGCGATTGCAAGGGCCTGACGGAGGGCGCCTGAAAACCGAACACAGTGCCCATGCGATTCATCTGGGGTTGAGGTTCGGACCACGTTAAGAAAATACTTGATACTGTGCATTCATACAGCTAATGTGGCCGACCCCTGTATATA
>JALZVT010000147.1 GCA_023300545.1 Pseudomonadales bacterium | reverse complement strand
ACGATGCTTGCGTTGCTCGAATCCTCGAGAAACGGCATAGCTGCCTCAACGCCGCGAACCGCGCCCATCACGTCATATTCGAAATTGGCACGCCAGCCTTCTTCGCCACCGGCGTTGCCACCCGATACGTTTGAAACAAAAGTATCCAGACCGCCAAGTTCTTTGGCTGCATCAGCGATAAACCCTTTCAGCTCATCGGCATTACCAATATCAAAGCCGCGGCCATAGGCGTTCACGCCTTTCTTCTTCAACGTTTCAACACAGGCCTGCACGTCAGCCTCGGTACGCGCACATACCGCGACGTCACAGCCTTCGTCAGACAGCATCTCGGCAATGGCACGGCCAATACCCTTAGTGCCGCCAGTAACGAGTGCCTTGTTGCCTTTTAATTGCAGATCCATTTGGTTTCCCCTTAAAAAAACTGGTGATCTCACGGTGTAAAACCGTCAGGTCTGTTGGTTTTGTGTTTGTAACTAGATAGTAGCCACGCTAGCCCAGAAGCTCAAACGCATTCAGGTCTGCAAGCGCAGTCAGCGAACGTCCGAGCAGAGCGGCACCAAGCGCCTGACCGCGCTCATTACCCAGATCAAGCGTGCCGGAGATGACCACCGCATAGCACATCAGGTACAGCGCGGAGGTACGATAGCGTTGCTGACAGTCAGCCAACGAATAGTTCGAGACACCGGCGGCGCACAGTGTTGCATAGTACAGCTCAATCAACCCCGCGCCTTCTGCCCGAAGCATCTCTGGCGGTAAGCTTTGAGTCAAAAAGTACGCCAGATCCTGTTCACCACAGGAACTGCAGACCGACTGCCAGTCAATCAAGGCGATAGGTGTTGCAGCGTCTAGGTTCGAAGCCTCTGTTTCTAAAGCAAAAAACATATTATCGAGCCGCATGTCAGCGTGCACGAGGCTCTGGGGTCCACTGCTCATCTCTCGCAGTAGCCGGGCGACGTGCTTTGGTAACGCCCCACCTATGTCTGCTGCAACTGCAGGCACCAAAGCGGCAAACTTGTCCAACACCACCGGCCAGCCCAGCTCAAAACCAGCAATCATGCCGTCTACCTGGGATGGGTGGTTGTGCGAGCGCAGCCCGGGCAGATCAACCCTCCAGGTGGCTGCGTGCATTTGCGCGATCGCCGCAACCGCGACGCGAGCATCGGCAAGCGATGCTCCCTCAACCTGATCACCGAGCCTGAAACCCTGAAGGTCTTCTAGAACCAGTACAAAGTCATGGGACGCAGGCTCAAACTCCACCGCCCAGGCCTTAGGTACCCGGACAGGAATAGCCGACGCGTAATCGCGGTAGAAGTCGACCTCACGGCCGTACATGTTGTAGTGCATGGCGACGCCACGATTTTCTGGAGCCGCTGACGGAAACTTGATGATCACCGAGTCAGCAGCACCCCTGCTGGTGAACCGTGCTCGGGTAACCTGACCTATGATTCCGGAACCTTCACCAAAGGGAGTCACCACCAGATCAGTCACCTCGCGACCGAGTCGCTCAGCTAACCACTGCGCTGTGACCGCCTCCGGTGTAACCGGATAACTGCCCATCAGAGCCCCAAAACTACTTTGGCGATGATGTTTTTTTGCACTTGTTCTGACCCACCAAAGATTGAGCTCGCCCGATTGTTCAGATAAACCCCAACTGCAGTATGGGTTTCTTCTGGCCCCACACATTCCTTATCTTGCAAATCCAGCAGAGTGTTGTGCGGTACGCCGTGATACCCCAAAGCTTCGAGCTTTAACGTTGATAAACGCTGACCGATGCTCACCGAGAAATTTTTCATCAGCGAAGATTCGGGCCCTGGGTTTGCGCCCTTGGCAAGTCGGGCCTGCAGCTGTGTTTCCATCACCGACAGGGCGCTAATCTCGATCTCAACTTCATTTCGCCGAGTCGCTATATCATCGTCGGCGTACTGCTCAATGGCGAGCAAATCATCAAGTGATTCAAGACCAACCAGCGATCGTGTGGCTGCAGCGCCGCCGCCTCGTTCGTACTCAAGCAGGTATTTAGCGACCGCCCAACCTTCGTTTTCGGGGCCAAGCCGGTTACCAACGGGCACTCGTACGTTGTCGAAGAACACCTGGTTTACTTCGTGATCGCCCGCCATGGTAATAATCGGTTCAACCGTAATTCCGGGGGCGCTCATGTCGATCAGCAGAAAACTGATACCGGCCTGTGGCTTGCCGTCGCTCTTCGTTTTAACCAGACAGAATATGTGATCCGCAAACTGGGCATGAGTGGTCCAGATTTTTGTACCGTTCACGATGTACTCATCACCATCGCGCTCCGCGCGAGTTTTGAGGCTTGCTAGATCAGAGCCTGAACCGGGTTCGGAGTAACCCTGACACCAGTAGTGCTCGCCCGTGAGCATTTTTGGCAAGTATTCGGCCTGCTGCTCGGGGGTGCCGTACTTGAAGATCACGGGGGCCAGCATGCGCAAACCCAAAGGAATGAGCCCTGGCGCGCCAGCGCGTGTGCATTCTTCGTTAAAGATGAATTTCTGCGTGCTGCTCCAGCCGGTACCGCCAAATTCTACCGGCCAGCTTGGCGCAGCCCAACCCCGCTCGTGAAGAATGGCCTGCCACTCCATCGCCACGTCTTTTTCGGCGAATACTGTGGTGGTCCGCGCGGTTTCTCGTCGCAGTTCAGGGGTTAGGTTGGCGTTGATAAAGGTTCGAACTTCGTCGCGAAAGGCAACTTCTTCCTGTGACAGCTCTAATTCGATCATTGTGTTTACACTCGGGTTGGCCCACAACAGGGCCGCAAGTCTGGTGCGGAATAGCCCCCCTAATTTAGCGGGATGGAACAAATCCGACAAGGCTGACGGTTTTTTGTTGCGGTAACATCCAAACCCAAGCCGTGCCGGCCTTAACGCGCTTAACCCGGATACCGGCCCGCCCACCGAATCGCGTTGCCCAGCAACCGCTGATAGTTGGGATTTTCCCAAGCCACGGCATCGTCACCCCCTTGCAGATAAACGATTCGAGACTGGTTGTGCTCCCGAACCCAGCCAACCAGATTGCTGCCCTGTTTATGAGCCCAGCCGTCATTGGAGAACTTCTCGCCATCAACAACTGCTTTGCGGGCTGAATAAAAATTGTCAGCCGTAAACTCATGCCCACTGCGCAACAGCGGTGTCACTGAATCTTCGAACACCTGTGCAAGGTACAGCTCGTCAGTCATTGTGAAACTCGAATCAACGCCGGCGGTCACCGGATGTTCGGCAACAACCTCAATAGCATGCTCTACCCCATGACG
Organism: Pseudomonadales bacterium; assembly: GCA_023300545.1. Taxonomy (GTDB): domain Bacteria; phylum Pseudomonadota; class Gammaproteobacteria; order Pseudomonadales; family Azotimanducaceae; genus JALZVT01. The sequence continues at coordinate 928 of JALZVT010000147.1, read as the reverse complement.
ATAACCAGAATCGGGCACGGGCACTCCTCGTACCTGTTGTGGCGTGTAACAAAAGCGCCCCCCAATCAACTCGGCGTAATCAGGCCACGCTGGCCAACCTGCAATGGCGTGATGCAGGAAGACGAGGCCCACGCCACGCTGCGTCGCCCGTTGCAGGTTGTTTTTGAATGCCTCCGAGGGTTCCGAATACACAGGCCCTCCGGCGTCGAACGCAATGCCCGGCATGTCATAGAACACCAGGGTGTCGAAGGCTGCCAGCGTCTCTGTCGCAAACACAGCGGGCGCGGCAGGGTGTTCGACGTGGGTGATCTCACCCAGCGAACGGTCGGCAAAAATCCCATAGAGCATTGCAAAAAAAGGCTCGCGTTCGAAAGGATGGCCTTTGGTAATCACCAAGGTGTTTTGGGAGCTATTGGGCATTCGCGACCTTAAAGAGTAGATTGGACTAGCATAACCCCAGCCGACTGGCAGGTAACACCGTGACAACCCAGAAAGCAAAGCACCCTAATGCCGCCGCCCTAGCGACGGCGCATTCGCCTGAACCGCCGATTGATAACCAAACCTGGCAACAACGGAAAAGCGCGCAAACGCGCGAGCGAGTTTTGCAGGCCACTATCGACTGTATCTTCGACCTAGGCTATAGCCTCACTACCACCGACAAGGTTGCAGCACGCGCCAAGGTGTCTCGGGGGGCAATGCTGCACCACTTTCCAAATCGACGGGAACTCGTTACCGCCGCCGTGCGCTACCTCAACGCCCAACGACTGCAGAACTTCCTAACCGAGGAAGAGTCCATTCAATTAAGTGGTGCGCCCAGTAAAATTGGTGCTGGCATAGATGTGTACTGGAAACAGTTGTCATCCCCCTTGTTTGTGGTCTTTCAGGAGCTCCAGGTGTTATCCAGAACCGACGCCGAACTGCGCGAGGC
>JALZVT010000146.1 GCA_023300545.1 Pseudomonadales bacterium | reverse complement strand
AATCCAACACCTTCGCGTATCTCGATCGAACCAGCTGCTACCAATGCAGCACCTAAGGGGTCAGCTCGAGAAGAGAAATGTCCAGAAACAGTATATTCAATGGTAGAAGCTGAATCGCAAGCGGGCGCAGTGAAGGTCTGAAAGAAGGAGTTACTTCCGTCCACAATATCGAGATAGTGCTGCACTCCGATGCCCGGAACACGTGCATCCGACTCAGGTCCTCGGACATAATCGCTCCCTCCCGGGCCATCAACCCTCACGACATTTGAAGCCGTTGTACCTGTAAGCTGCCAGGGAGAAACGTCAACCGAATTAGCATTCAGGTTGTTCCCAAAAACCGGTGCAACAATGTTCTCAAAGCCAGCATTACCCAAGACGTTGGCTGCGAAAATTGGGGTCGATATGCCGACTTGCACGATTGCAATAAGAGCGAGCAGCGCAAACCTTCCGGCCAGCAGGGGCGGGCGAGTTGAGCTGGCCGCTCTTGATGTTGGCATCAAAAATTGGTCTAAAAAAGATGTCAACAATGCTGCTGGAAAGCTAGAAGTGCAGGGTTTTCGAGCGTTAGCTCTGTTGCAGTCGAAAAAGTCCATGTTTTGTTAAAACGCGATTGTTCGCGAGTCCTGGGCAGGTGGTATAAATTCACTAAATAACGGCGTAGTTTGTTCAAACCCATAAACTCAAACTGTGAACCTAGTCGCCAAAATAGATGTTGTTACAATCCAGATTCCAAATCGCTTTACTACAGGCAAAGATCAGAGACCCATGGGTGGCGAATTCGTAGCCAAACTGCCGCAGGAGTTAGAAACAGGCCATTGCAACTGGCCATTGCAATGCAGCCAACCAAAGTTCGCGATATCTGCGTGTGTTTGATGGACACTTGAGCCCCGGTCGTCTGTTGTTCTTGTTCGAGAATAACGACGGTATTTGCGTTCACTCACTACTGCTTATTCAACGCAGATGTTTGTGGGGTGACCACCTAATAGCGCCACGTTGATACTTAACCAGGTCAGTGAATGTGCCTGTTAAAAGGACTACCCTCGTCCCCCTCATTTGTCCTCTGTTTTACCGTGCGCAAATAATGTCTGAAAAAACGACCCAACCCGACGCGTTCTCGTTTCTCGAGCAGTCGAACGCCAGCAGCGATGGCATCGACGAGAAGTGGGCGGCGAGCAACGAACAATGGTGGGACTGGTATCTCTCTCTTGCTCAAAACGAGGAGCAGGATGCGGGGCCGCAGGTCGTGGCGCAGTCTCTGCCCGTGCTGGCGCCCCCCTCGATGTCTGAGCTCGCAGCAGAGCTCGACTCGAATTACGCATTGCCGCCCGAAGCTGTCGAATTTTTCCGGCGCGAAGGATTTATAAAACTGAAGCAGGTCTGTTCGCCGGCGTCGCTCCTGCTGCTGCGCCGCTCCCTGGATGGGCTCTTCGAACGTGCGCTGGGCGACGCGCCCGCCATGGGGTTTCCGAGCCTCGAGATGATGTGGACGATTGATCCGGTCGCTCGAGCCTTCGTGTTGAGCAAGCGTCTCGCCCGCATGGCAGCGCAGCTGCTTGGTGTCGACTCGGTTCGCCTGTATCACGATAACGCCCTTTCGAAGCTGCCGGGCTGTGGTCGCACGCCTTGGCACTACGATGCTCATCACTACCCAATTGCTTCCGAGAACGTCGTTACGGTCTGGGTGCCGTTGCAGTCGACGCCTAAAGCGATGGGGCCGCTTGCCTTTGCGCGGGGCATCGACAGCTGGCGGCGGGTCGCCGATCTGCCGTTCAGCAAGTTCGATGACTCCTACGATCGAGGCATTGCAGCGGCAATGCGCGAGGGCGGCGTCGCGGTTGAAGACGGTCCCTTCGAGCTCGGAGAAGTGAGTTTCCACCATACCCGCAGTGTCCATACCGCCGGTCCCAACCGTAGCTCCTTGGCGCGGATCGCGCTGGCGACAACCTATATCGAAGACGGTTCTCGATTGATCGATTCGCCGACTCTTATCAGCGGAGACTTCGAGAAGTTCATGCCGGGCGTGGCGCCTGGTGAGCCGATCGCCAGCGAACTCAACCCTATCCTTTACACCAACAGAGATGCTTAATGAGCGGAGAGACAGGCGACACGTCAGACCGAAGCCTTGCCCACTGGAGCGAGGTAGGGCGTGAGGAGATGGATGCCTTCTATAAGGTGGCTACCCTCGACTATAGGGAGTTGGCGTTAGCGAACGACTGGGACACGCTGCTTGCTGCGCGCAAGACGCCTAACCCGTCGGGATCGCCACTACGAATCCTCGACGTGGCCTGTGGCAGCGGGAAGTTTCCGGCGGCGCTGAGCGAACATACGGCGCTTGGCTCCCGCGAGCGAGGTGCGCTTGTGCTCGACCTGCTCGATCCGAGTGCCTTCTCGCTGGGCGAAGCTCGCGCGTCGTTGTTGCCGCCGTTTACAGCCGATCAAGACTTCGAGTGCACGCTGCAGGATTTGCCTGTGACAGCAACCGACTACGATGTGGTCTGGGCAGTACACGCCCTCTACGCGCTTCCTCTTGAAGAACTGAGAGACGGTGCGCAGGCATTCCTGCGCGCGATCGGGCCACAGGGCTTTGGCTTCGTGGCGCACGCGACGCGGTCCGCGCATTATTTGGCCTTCTACGAAGCGTACCTTAACCAGTTCAAGCCCAGTGGCACGCCCTATGTCAGCGCAGAGGATGTAGCGAGTGCCTTTCGTGATGTTGGGGCAACGGTCGAAGTGAAGCCGCTTTCTTATCAGCAGGTAATCGAAGACGATGCGGTGCTTGAGGGATTCCTGCAGCGCTGTGTATTCGATTCTCAGTTGAGCCTCGAAGCAATGCGTGAGGACAGGGTGTTGGGTGCCTACTTGGCCGAACGACGCGACCAAGCTGGACATTCCCGGTTCCAACAGGACGTGTCGATGATTTTTATTCGACGATAACGAAGACGTCAACTGGGTGGGAGATGTGGGTCTCGTTCTCGTCTTCGACCGAGACGAGATCTAGATAACGCGCGATCAAATCTTGGACGGGTTTGTCCAGTCGCGTGCTATCGATCTGTGCGATGAAATCCGTCAATGCGATGCCGACCTCCTGGTTCGCATGAGTCAGCGGGCTGACCTCGAGCTTGGCATCGACGCGAGCTCGTTCGTAGTTCCAGTGCCACGCATCGAACAGCCGCCTGAAGTCTTCCGCGAATAGCGTTGAGCGGCCATAGAGTTTTTGCCAGAACGGTTCGGTGAGGCTATTCATCTCATCGCAGGGCGCGTGGAAGACGACCAAGCGGCCACCCGGTGCGAGAAGCTTGCGGGCTTTCTGTAGCGCCGCTGCTGGATCGGGCATGTAGTAGAGACTATGAACTAAGTTGATCAGATCGAAGCTACATTCTGCCTCGAACTGGTCGAAGGTTGTGGGCTCAACCTCAAATTTGACCGAGTCGAGCGAGGCCTGGGTGAAATTACGTTGGAAGGTCTCGCACTCGATCTTGTTCGGGTCGACGCCGACGTAGAGCAGGTCTTTGGTTTGCTCGACCAGCCGCGTCGCGATCTGGACATCGAGAACGCCGGAGCCGCAGCCGACGCTTAGGACACGGCAAACCCCTTCTTGCGGGAGGGTTGGAGCGATCTGGTTGCCGAACCACTCGAGGATGAGCTGCTGCTGATTTGAGCGTCCCTCAAAGATGCCGTGCGCCTCAAGGTAGCGCGCGTCGGTCAGCGGCACGAGATCGCTGGACTGTTTGAGGGCGGTGTCTATAAGTCTCAATAAGTCGTTTGTGAGGCTGCTTTTCACCGAGTATGCGGAGGCAAGAACGGCGGATGAATTCGTCATGGTAATACCTTGGGCCCGGTTGTTTCCACCAACCCGGAGAACCCCAAATGGACTCAACGAAGACATAGAACACATAAGCGTTGTTCAAAAATATGAGAGCAAAGCAACTCTCTGGCGCCCAGTCTAACGCCTTTGAGTGCGTGCGGGTTTGCTCTTTGTGCTCAGGCTCGCTTCTGAGTCCGAATACCGGCCGGAATCACGGCCCGTTCAGCCCATTCGAATAACCACTGTACACCGATCGCGAGCACAGCAGCCGGCACGGCGCCTTCGAGGATCAGGCTGGTGTCATCGAGCCGAATGCCCGTGAGTATCGGCTGTCCGTAGCCTCCGGCCCCAATCAGCGCGCCGAGTGTGGCGGCGCCGACGTTGATCACCGCCGCCGTTTTGATGCCAGCGAGGATCGACGGCGCGGCAAGGGGCGCTTCTATTAATCGCAGACGAGCGCCGCTCGACAGGCCGAGTGCCTCGGCAGATTCGCGCAAGGGCAGCGGAATTCCGGTCAGGCCAGTATGTGTATTCCGTACGATGGGAAGCAGGCTGTAGAAGAAGAGCGCGACCACGGCCGGACCGGCGCCGATGCCGAAGAGAGGAATCATGAAGACCAGCAAGGCGAGCGCCGGAATCGTCTGCGCAACGCCCACCACACCGAGGATCACTTGGGCGAGTCGCGGACGTCGAGCCGCCGCTATGCCTAGTGGCACGGCGACGAGGACGGCGGCGGTCAACGAACTGATTACGAGAGCAAGGTGTTGGCCGGTGTTGCGGAAGAAGCGATCTATGCGCCGCGTCGCTTTTGCGTCGACGTCGACGGCGAGCTCAGCGCGCAAGAAGTCGGCTGCGACCACGTTTTCCTGCACGCCATCAAGTTTGACGCGCGCGTTCATCGCGATCATTTGTGCCTCGTCGATTGCCCCTTCTAAGCCCAGCATGGCGCGCAGTGCCGCCGGATGCGTCTGCGCGAGTTCGGCGCGGTAGAGCAGTAACGCTTCGTAGGGCGGGAAGTAGCCAAGATCATCCTCGAGCGTGAAGAGATCGTAGTAGGCGATCTCGGCGTCGGTTGTGTAGAGGTCAGTGAGCTCGACGTCTCCGGCCGCCATGCCGCGATATGCCAGGTCGTGTTCGACGCCGAGCACGTCCTGCTGGGGCAAACCGTAATGCTGCCTCAGGCCGGGCCAGCCATCGCCGCGCTCCATAAACTCGGTGCCGAAGCGAACAACTAACTCGGGATGAGCGCGCAGATCGGACACGCGCCGAATCCCGAGGCGCTTCGCGAGCGCTTTGGGCATCCCCAGCGCGAAATTGTCGCGAAAGCCGAGCGACTCGCTCATGCGCAGGCCTGATTCGGCCAGCATGTCGCGGATCTCCTCGCGCGACTCCGGCTTCTGCTGCGCGAGAATCTCGTGGGTGAGCGTGCCGGTGTACTCGGCGTAGACATCGATCTCGCCTGAGACGAGAGCATTGAAGACGAGGCGCGTGCCGCCAAGGGCCTGACGATGCTCAGCGGTGCTTTGGGTCGATGCGAGCGCGCGAGCGAGTTCGCCGAGTACAACACCCTCAGTGAAGTTCTTCGACCCGACTACCAGGGTGGGCTGGTCTGCGGGCGAGTTGCCGGCTCCCAGCAGGCAGCCGGATATAACGAGGAGGAGGACCAGGCGCAGGCCCATGACTGCTTGCTTGCCCACGGTTGTTTTTTCGCTCAAGGATGTTCCTCCATGGCTTCGAGAGGTGCGCGCTGGGCGTGGATGAAGCGCGTGACGAATTCGTCTGCGGGGGCATGCAGCATTTGTCGCAGCGTCCCTTGCTGGATTATTCGGCCGTCTCGCAGCAGAACGATCGTATCTCCGAAGAAGGCGGCCTCGGCCAAGTCGTGGGTGACCATCACAACGGTCTTGTTGAGTCGCGAGAAGATGTCGCGTAGGTCGTTTTGAAGTTCGAAGCGGATCATCGGGTCGAGCGCACCAAGCGGCTCATCGAGCAACAAGACCTCAGGGTCGAGCATCAAGGCGCGCATGAGACTCACGCGCTGCTGCTGTCCTCCGGAGAGCTGTACCGGAAATCGATCAAGGCCATCAACTGGGAAGTGCGTCAGCTCCGCGAGTTCCTCTACGCGCGCGTCGATGCGCTGACTGGCCCAGCCGAGATGCTGCGCCATCAAGGTGACGTTGCCTCGTGCCGACAGATGTGGGAAGAGCCCACCGTCTTGGAGCACGTAGCCCATGCGTTGGCGAAGAGCGGGCAGCTTGGCCGGTTCAAGAGGCTGGCCGGCGAACTGGATTTGGCCGGCGTCGGGCAGCTGGAGGCCGATGATCAGACGCAGAATCGTGGATTTTCCACAACCCGATGGGCCGATCAGAACGGTTGTCTCACCCGACGCCATATTCAGGTCGCAGTCTTCCAAAGCGGCGGTGCCTGCGTAGTGTTTGGTGACGTGGCTGAGCTCGAGCATGGCCCTCCCTAAGAGCGAATCAATTCTTGAACGGAGCATGGCATAGACAGGCCGTGCATGGCGAGTTGATAGTCAAGCAGGCACCGGTGTTTGAAATAGCCTTTGCGCCGTAGCCCCATAGTCCCGTAGGAATGCGCCACCAACCAAAGGAATAGAACTGGCCTTCCGGCCCACCGGAACTTTCAGATTGCGAGCCGGTCGAATTCGCTCTTAGCTGTATTACTATTGAATTAAAGTCTTCTGGAACACTTGCTGACCTTTGAAAAACCTTAAGTTCAAGCCGTTACTGTTAGTGCAGCTGAGCCTATGCGCAGCGTGCTTTCTCACCACGCCAGTGGTTGCCGAATCTGAGCGCTATCAATTGCTGAAGCAACGGGTATTTAGCGAAGCCTACGCAGAGTTACCAAGATACGAAGTGACAAGACAGTCATTTCAAGGCAACTCTGGAAGTGGGGTGGCGGGTTTGGCTGCGGATGCAAAGCGTACTCTTAGCAATTTCGATGACCTGTTAGGGCCGGAGCGGGGCCCAAAACTCTTGCAAGCAAATGGCATCTGCTTTTCGGGTTACTGGGAGATTACCGAGAAGAGTGATTTCACCGGCGTATTCGAATCAGGTCGTCGCGCGCCAGTTATTGCTCGGGCATCCACCATTTTTAGTGGCACTCGGCAATCAGAGCGCCGAGCGTTTGGCATGGCGGTGAAGTTGTTACCAGACGATCTGGGTGATGCGCCTAGCCTCAACGTGTTTAGCTCCCATTCTGCGGGTGGCGTAACACAGCCATACGTACTCGACCTCAGCATGGACAACGAACCCCCATTAGGGCGTATCCCTTCCTGGCGAGACATCTCTACCGCGTTAAAACTAAAGAGCACACTGCTTCAAGCAGATCGTGAAGCAGGCTCTGTTGACCCAAGTGTTACCTATAGAGGTGTTGCCGCACTGGGTGAATATAACGTCCAAGGGTTAAGTCGCAGCCCTCATTGGATACGCTTCAGCCCGGCTACAGAGGAACGGGTCGACCGAGAAGATTTTCGTGACGAACTGCGCGTCGAAAACTATCAAGGCAACCAATTGACCTATAATATCGACGTTGGCGATCAAGCAGGCGTGGTAGATAAAGCCAAGAAAAAGAAATCATCGGCACTCTGGCAAACCATCGGAAAACTGGTTTTCACCGAATCGATAACGTCAAATGTGTGTGATACACAACTGCACTTTCCGCACCCCAAAAACTAGATTTCTGATCTAGTGGGCGAGCACTCACAGGACTGATGCCTCCTGATACAGAGTTTGAGTTGTACGAGATAAGGTGTTTTCGGAATACAATAAAAGAGGGAAATATTTGTGAATATTATTTTGCCGGCCCAGCGCGCATTGAGAGCGGCTTTGAGAGCAGCATTGAAAGCGGCGATGCCAATAACGCTAATGGTGGCGGCTTGGGCTCCGTTTAGTGCACAGGCTGCTCCCATCTGGATCGAGAGGAAATTTATTGCAGCCAATGAGTTGGTTGCTGAGGTTTTTACCCGGCGCGATGAAACGAGTGACGTCATTATTGATCACGCATCCTGGGGGAGTTTTCTAAGCAAGTATCTCAGTGCACGTGAAGATGGTCTAAATGTTGTCGCTTATGCGGCCGTGACCGACACTGATAAGAACCAGCTCAATGATTATATTGCCGGTTTGAGCGAAGTCGATGTGACGACGCTTAACGCTGACGAACAGCTCGCGTTTTGGATCAATCTGTACAACGCTGTCACTGTTCGGCTCATTGTTGAAGAGCAACCAAAATCTTCTATTCGAAAGCTTAAAAAGCCTTGGGATACACCGAGGGTTACGGTAAACGGGGTTGCGTTAACGCTGAATAATATTGAAAGCGGAATCATCCGCCCGATATTTAATGATGC
>JALZVT010000145.1 GCA_023300545.1 Pseudomonadales bacterium | reverse complement strand
TCAAGTTGCGCCGTTCCGGTTGCAGCGTTTGACTGTGTCGATGACTGCGCTGCCGTAATTTGAGGCAATGAGTTGGTTAAATTTTCGATGTTCACGATGCCGCGAACATTGATCGCTTCCGCGCTAATCGACAGCACCGGGCTAGCTGAAGTGAGGTTTGGGTTCACGTTCAGGCGTGAACCTGTAACTACAACCTCTTCAATGGCTCGCTCGCCCTCGTCTTCTTCCGCTGCAAAAACAGTCAAAGGTACCACCGCCGCAGCCATCATTGATCCTGCAATGATGCTTGAGATGGCCATGCGAGCCTTCTGTGCACCTGTTCTTGTCGACGGTGCAAGAATTTGGTGGGTGGGATCGTCTGATCCGATATACATAGATAATTCCCCGTATGTTTTCTGAACTCGGAGATAACCGAGTTTCAGTGAGTTATGTTGTTTCAATTCTGTCCCCAATCTGTATCTATGGTCAGCGGCTACAAGCGACTTGTGGTCAGCAACTGCTTTTTCCATGTAAGGATCTGCGACTGGTACAAATCCAATTGCCGCGCATTCTAGGGAAAGCCTTCGAAAAATGGAAGAAAAATGAACGTCTGACATTCGGAAAAGCTATGGATAGGCAAATGTATCCCTCACATTTTCCGAATCTTTTGCAATGACACCTAAGCTTTTGTTTTTATTTATTTTTTTTAGGTAATTGATCGCGTAAACGGCGTCCACCTCGGTAATTCGAGTCAGCGAATACCGACCTGTGACCGAAAATTAGGCGTTTAACGCCAAAAAAGGACGTTCTATAGAGATGGAATAATTCTATATAGGTGGAGATAGATGAATGCAGCCCTCACGGCAGCACCCGGAGCCCGCCGCTGCAGGATCCGGCGGAATTGGTCGCATCCAGGCTAGGCCTTAATCAAGCCAACCTTCAGCGCTTTGCCATCTACCGTGGCATCAATGGCATCGCTTGGTTCCACAAAATTGACAGCCGTCGCCAGCACTTCGCCTTGCAGGTACTCAACGTGCGTACGCACCGCAGCCAGCAACTCGTCATGACCCGCAAGCGCCAGAACAATACGATCAGCGACATCATAGCCCTGGTCTTTTCGCGCTTGCTGCACCCGGTTAACTACTTCCCGGGCATAGCCCTCAGCAACCAACTCTGGCGTCAATTCGACAGCCAGATCAATCGACACATAGCGGTCCGACACCGCATTCGATCCCTTCTTCGCCTGACGCTGAACCGCAATCTCATCGGCCGAGAATTCCTCACCTAGAACCGTCACGGTGCCGCCGTCGAGCAACGTGAGGGCCGCTGAGGAATCAAGCGAGTTAATCTCTTTTTGAAACTCTTTCATGCGCTTGCCAAGGCGTTTACCCAGCACCGGAAAGTTCGGCTTGGTCACCAGCTCTATGTAGGCCGATTCGTTGGCGTCGTAGACCACCTCTTTAACGTTCAACTCAGAAGCCAGATAGCCCTCCAGCTTCTTGAGATCAGCGAGCACTTTCGGATCTGAGTGAATCACAGTGAGTTTGGCGAGCGGTGTTCGCAAACTGATCTTCACTTCTTCACGCTTTTTGCGGCCCAGCAAAATCACATCACGCATGCGCGCAACGGCAACCTCAAGGTCAGGTTGCTGTTGGCCCTCTTCTACCAACGGATAGCTGCACAAATGTACCGATTCAGGCTTTGGTACACCCCCACCCAGCTCACCGAGCTGCTGATAAATGTGCTCAGACAAGAAAGGTGCAAACGGCGCCATAATCATCGACAACTCGTGCAAGGTGCCATACAGGGTGCTGTACGCCGCAATTTTGTCACCAGAAATTTCTTCACCCCAAAACCTTGAGCGATTCAGGCGCAAATACCAGTTGGTTAACTCCTCAATAAAATCGAATAACGCCGGCACCACGTTGTAAAGCCGGTAGCCTTCCATTTCTTGCGCGACACGGGTCTTGAGCGTTTGCAACCGCGAGGCCACCCACATATCGAGCACGTTGCTGCCGCGATGCATACCTTTGTCCGGCGACCATTCATCAATCGCGGCATAGGTTCGCAAGAAGGAGAACACGTTGTACCAGGGCAACAGTGCACGTCGCACCATGTCCTTCACACCAGTGTCGGCAAAACGCTGCTCTTCACCACGCACAAGCCCAGAGTTGATGAGGTAAAGACGCAACGCATCTGCGCCGTAGTCTTCCATCAACTGATCAGGGGCTGTGTAGTTACGCAGACTCTTCGACATCTTTTTGCCGTCTTCAGCCATCACCATGCCGTTGACGATGACGTTACGAAACGCCGGCTTATCGAACAATGCTGCCGCAAGGACATGCAGGGTATAGAACCAGCCACGAGTCTGGTCGAGACCTTCGGCAATAAACTCCGCCGGGTAGCCGGCGTCGAAGATGTGCTCGTTTTCGAACGGATAGTGCAACTGGGCGTACGGCATTGAGCCTGACTCGAACCAGCAGTCGAGCACTTCTTCAACGCGCCGGTAGGTGCCCGCCTCCCCTTCGACAGTGAAATCAAGGTTATCAACGTGCTCACGATGCAGATCGGTCACCCGCACGCCAGAGTACGACTCGAGCTCTTCCACAGAACCGATGCAAATGCGGTTGTCGGTTTCGTCGTTCACCCAGATCGGCAGCGGCGTACCCCAAACCCGGTTACGCGAAATTGCCCAGTCAATCGCGCCTTCCAGCCAGTTACCAAACCGGCCGTCTTTGATGTGCTCAGGTACCCAGCGAATTTTCTGGTTGTGCTTGGTGAGGCGATCATTGATTGCGGTCACGTTGACGTACCAAGACGGAATAGCCCGATAAATCAGCGGCGTGTCGGAGCGGTAGCAATAGGGATAACTGTGTTGCAAGACTTCTTGCTTATACAGCACATTATTCGCTTTCAGATGCGTGATGATGTCTTTGTCAGCAGCTTTGACGTGCTGGCCAACAAAATCTCGCACGCTGTCTTCGAACTGGCCGTGAACCGTTACCGGGCAAACAAACGCCTCAATTCCCGCCGCCTTAAGCACCCGGTAATCGTCTTCACCAAACGCGGGCGCCTGATGAACAATGCCGGTGCCTGCATCCGTGGTGACATAGTCGTCTTGCACAACCACAAAGGCGCCACGCTCAACTTCTTCGGCAAAGTAATCAAACAAAGGCGTATAGCTACGACCAACCAACTCACTGCCAGGCAGGGTTGCCAGAACCTCAAACGCGTCTTCACCACCGTAGGCGTCAAGCCTCGCTTCCGCTAAATACACAACGTTGTCCGTCGCCTTGTCACGTGCGCGCACATAGGTGATGTCGCCGCCAACGCAGAGCGCCAGGTTAGATGGCAAGGTCCAGGGAGTGGTTGTCCACGCAAGAATGCTCGCGTCTTCATCGTGCAGTTTGAACGACACGGTAACAGCCGGGTCTTGAACGTCTTTGTAGTTCGATGTCGCTTCGAAGTTCGACAACACCGTACCCAGCTCGGTGGATACGGGCATGACCTTCAAACCCTGATAAATGAAGCCCTTGTCCCACAGCTGCTTGACCACCCACCACACGCTCTCCATGTAGTCGGCATCCATGGTTTTGTAGTCGTTGTCAAAATCGACCCAACGACCCAAGCGCGTGATGGTTGTGCGCCACTCGTCAACATAGCGATCAACAATGCCACGGCACTCGTTGTTGTAGCCAGCAACACCAAGTTTGGCCACCGCGTCCTGGGCCGACAAGCCGAGCTGTTTGTCGATCTCGTGCTCAATCGGCAGGCCGTGACAGTCCCAGCCAAATCGACGCATAACGTAGCGACCCTGCATGGTCCAGTAGCGCGGGACAATGTCTTTGATCGTGCTGGCAACAAGGTGCCCATGATGTGGCAGACCGGTAGCAAACGGTGGCCCGTCGTAAAAAATGTAGGGCTTCTTGTCTTGGGTGTTTCTCAGACTGCGCTGAAATACGTCCTCATCCTGCCAAAACTGCAGAATCGAGTGTTCCATCTTCACAAACGAAAAAGGCCCCCCAGCCGGCGTCTCTTGGGAGGCTTCTGAAACGAGGGAATCTAGATCTGGGTCTGCCGGTTTGGATGGGGCCATGATGTTGTGCGCTGCTCAATTAGCCGCGCATTGTACAACCCTCTGCGGCTCAGTCGACCAGCCCGCAGATCTTGGCCATTTTCTCGGCCCGGCGGCGAAAACCATCAATATCTCGCCCGCCAACAGGCACGTTCAGCTGCTGAACCCCTGCATCCGCGTATTCCTGCACGGTGATCGGGGTGATCGGGTGCTTGTTGGGACCCACATAGATCGCCACCTCCGCCCGCGACCTGTCCTCAAGCGCCAATAACTCATCCAGGCGCACCAGCCGTTCGGCCACAGTCGCCGGGGTCATGTCATAGCCATACCAACCCTGCCCATGGGACGCGACGCGCTTCAATGCGGGCTCACTCTCGCCCCCAAAGAAAATCGGCGGATGGGGTGTTTGCACCGGTTTGGGATTGAAATGACAGGGCGACAGCTCAACCGTTTCGCCGCTATAGCTCGACAGGCCCGGCTGCCACAGCGCCTGCATGACCTCCAAATATTCAAGACAGCGTTTGCCACGGCCAGCCCAAGGCATTTGCAGGTTCTCAAATTCTTCTTTTAGCCAGCCAACGCCCACCCCAAAATCTACCCTGCCGCCAGACAGATAATCCAGATCGGCCACCATTTTAGCCGTGTACACCGGCTGCCTCTGAGGCACGAGGCATATACCGGTGCCCAGTCGCAGCGTTTTGGTGTGCGCGGCCACAAAGGTGAGCGCGGTAAAGGGATCAAGTACCCCCTCCGGGTCGCCCGGAAGCTTGCCCTCGTCGGTGTAAGGGTACGACGACTCATAATTGGGAAAAAACAGGACGTGCTCTGGCACCCAGATCGAGTCAAACCCCATGTCCTCAAGGTATTTTGCAGACTGCACAATGTAGTCGATGGGTGTGTAGTGACTGTAAGCAACAGTGGCGCCAATCTTCATGGAATTTTCCTTTTCGATCAGGACCTGCACGGCAGACCCAAGTTTGGTGGTTAACGCGCCTTCTGGTACAACAGGTCTCAGCGCCAACTAACTGAGTCCACGTTATCATGAACACCGCTCACGCCCTGTTTGCCGCAGACGCCTTCTATCTCGCGTTTACTAATAAAGACATCGACGCTATGGATGGCCTGTGGGCTAAAAAAGTGGCGCTGTGCTGCGTGCACCCCGGCTGGCCACGCCTGACCGAACGCGAGGCCATTATCGAGAGCTGGCGGAACATCCTCGGCAATCCTGACCAGATCGGTCCTACCGCATACGGGCACGAAGCCCATGTCTGGGGCGATTGTGTGGGTATCACCTGCTACGAAGCACTGGCAGGCGGTGTCATTCTGGCCAGCAAAGTGTTTGTGCAGGAAGACAACGAATGGCGTCTGGCGCTGCATCACGGCAGCCCTTGTCAGAACCCACCGGCCCCTGAAGAGTCTGGCGAACTTCTGCAATAGAAGTCTTGCAATAAAAGAACCTGCTAAACTTCAGTGATGAGTCATTCAGCAGTCAACCCAACAAAAGCCGACGTGGTGTCGTTCGAACACGAACAGCTCATCCTCGTCGATGGCAACGATGAACAAACCGGCACTCTCGACAAGTCGGCCTGTCACAATGGCAACGGCATTTTACACCGTGCCTTCTCACTGTTCATTTTCAACGAGCGCGGAGAACTGCTATTGCAACAGCGCGCCGCCGGCAAACGCCTCTGGCCGCTATATTGGTCCAACAGTTGCTGCTCCCACCCGCGGGCCGGCGAAGGCATGGACTACGCTGTCAGCCGCCGTCTCGACCAAGAACTTGGTATGAGTGCCGAACTCAACTACGTCTACAAATTCCAGTACCAAGCCAATTTCCAAGATAAGGGCAGTGAAAACGAACTGTGCTCGGTGTACCTCGGACGCACGAGCAGCGAACCCACCGTCAACACCACCGAGATCGAAGCCTGTCGCTGGATGACACCGGGCGCACTCAACACGGCTTTGACTGACCACCCAGAAGACTTCACCCCCTGGTTTCGGATGGAGTGGAATACCTTGCAAAACGACCACGCTGCCATTCTCACTCCGCTGCTTGAAACAACCCAAAAATAATTTAACCCCTTTTTCCGCCAGCCCCCGTTCCTGTCACTGAACCCATCAGAAATCCCATCTGGGACCAGTGATCACAATGATATTGTCGGACAATTTACAGGCAGCCAGATTAGCAACCACACCGCTACGCAAATTCACCTTTGTTGCCCTGCTGAGCGGCACTCTGGCCATTACTGGCTGCCACAGCCAAACCCA
>JALZVT010000144.1 GCA_023300545.1 Pseudomonadales bacterium | reverse complement strand
ATAATCCGGTTAGGTCTATTGGCAACCTGCCTGAGTGGTTGTGCAACAACTACGTCACCAGTGATTGATGTGCTCTATACCAATGCGGCCATCCACGGGAGGCAAGCAGAAACTTCGGCCAACGCGACCGCCTTCGGTGTCACGGCCGGAAAGATTGTCTTTCTGGGAAGCGCTGAGAGCGCGCCTAATGTTGCTGAATCACAAATCGTTGATCTGGGCGGGCGCTCGGTTTTACCCGGCTTTATTGATAGCCATGCCCACCCGGGTCTGGTGGCATTGATTGGCGAGCTTGAGTCTGAGATTCCCGGTCTGCCGGTAGATACCAAAGCCAATTTCTTTGCGGCCCTGCAAAGCTATGCCGAGCTGCTCAAAGACGAACCCTTCATTGTGTTGGGTGACTGGGAAGTGGCCATGTTTTTGCCCGAAGGTCCTCATCGATCGGAATTGGATGCCATCTTTCCGGACAAGCCGGCGATTCTCACCGATAACTCGGGTCACAGCACCTGGATGAATTCTGCCGCGCTTGCGCTGTTTGGTGTTGATGAGACCACGCCAGACTTAAGCCCTAATGTTTCGGTTTTTGTGCGCGATGATTCGGGGGATCCAACCGGTTGGGTGAAAGAGTTTTCTCTCATCCGGGAAATTGGCCAAACGCTATTGCGGCCCGCTGACGAAATCCAACAGCGCTTGGCGCTGTACCTGAACTACCTAAATGCCCACGGTGTTACAACACTCTGGGACGCTGGTAATTTTGACAACGACGATGAAATTTATAGTGTTTTAGCGGCAATGGACTCAGCGGGGTTGTTGCCCGTTCGTTATGAGGCGAGCTACCACATCTTTGATCCGGCGCAGCTTGAAGGCGCGTTGCAACGATTACTAACCTTGCGCAAAACCTACTCGGGCGATCGATTGAAATTCAATACCATCAAGGTGCACTACGATGGTGTTGTAGAGGTGGGTACGGCGGGCATGCTCGAGCCTTACAACGTGGGTCAAGACAACCGAGGCGGTTTTCTGTTTACCGCTGCAGACCTTGCCGATTTTATTGTGCAGCTCAATAACAACGACATCGACCTGCACTTACACAGTGTGGGTGACGCAGCAACGCGCGAAATTCTAGATGCCGTGGCGCTCGTTCGTGACCGTGGTATTGCTCGAACAAGCGAAGTCACCATTTCGCATCTTGAACACGTTAATGCGAACGACTACCCGCGCTTTGCGGAACTCGACGTGCATGCGAACTTTACGCCGCATTGGTGGGGTGGAACATACTTTGGGGAATCGGGCGAGGTCTACGTTGGGAAAGCTCGCATTGAAAATTCTCAGCAAGGCCGCGCTCTGTTTGACCAGGGTGCCAACGTCACTTTTTCTTCAGACGTAACAACCCTTGCTGCGATGCAGCGGGCCAACCCCTTTGTTGGCATTCAGATGGCGATGACCCGGCAGGAATACGATCAACCCGCTGACAGCGCCGTGTTTGGTTCGGTAGATGCTCGGGTAACCTTGGCCCAGGCCATCGCGGCGTACACACACAACGGCGCTCGGCAGCTTGGTCAGCAAGATCTTATTGGTGCGATCGAGCTGGGTAAGGCGGCTGATTTTATGGTGCTGCCCAGAAAGCTGAGTGAGACCGACACCTATGAGATTCGCTACGTGCAGCCTGATGCGGTCGTGCTTGATGGAAAATTGGTGAGCGGGAAGTTCTAGACGCGCCATCAAGTAGCGGTATTGATTAATACCCGGATAATATATATTTTAGCCTGCCTAATACATTGGAGCAGGGCCGGTGCAGGTAACAAAGATACATATGGTCTACGGCCCATCAGGGGCGGGTAAAACCACGTTCTCTATAAAGCTGGCGGCGGAGTGCAACGGTCTGCATTTTGCAATTGATCGCTGGATGCAGGACCTGTTTGGCGATGATCTTCCCGAGCCGCTCTCGTTTGAGTGGTTAAGCGCGCGGGTGCGCCGTTGTGAGGAGCGCATCTGGGCGCTGGCAAAAACCCTCGTGTCGCTTGAGGTTGATGTAGTGCTCGATCTTGGTTTCATGACCCGAGCCGACCGAGCGCGCTTTGAGGGCTATGCCAAAAACGCGGGCTTCGAACTTGAGCGCCACTACCTTACGGCGACCAAGAAGGTTCGGCGCGAGCGCGTGCTAAGGCGAAACCAGGAGCAGGGAGAGACCTACTCCGTGACCGTATCACCTGACATGTTTGAATTTGCCGATAGCCGGTTCGAGCCGCCAACGCCAACTGAACAGGCGTTAGCCCGTTGCCACGAGACCTGAGCGTTAAGGTTCAAAGCCCTTAACCAGCGCAATATGCCCCACTGAGGCGGCCTTGCGATGGGTGGCAATGGCCTGGTATTCCTCAGAATGAAACCAGCGCTTGGCTTCGTCAGCAGACGGAAACTGAATGATCACGGTGCGACAGTTCGGCCAGTCACCCTCCAGAGTCTCTGGGTTGTCGTCCACTGACAGCAGCGCGCCGTCGTAACGGGCGAAAACCTCGCCAAACCCCGCTTCGTAGTTGGCGTAGGTGGCGGGGTCATGGATGTTGATTTGAGCAAGGATAAACACAGGCACAGGGACTGATCTCTGAATAAGGCGAGCGTCCACAATAGCGCGGCTTTTGAGCATTGCCATGCCTTCTCGATATGGGGAGCTACAAAGTCAGCATTGGACCTTATGGCATTGCCGTTTTACTCTTTCTACTGAACGACGCAGTACGCATCAGATGGAATCGCTATGAACGAACAGGCCGCAGCCCCTTTGGATTTTGACCCGGACGCACTACGGGAGAAGTACCGAGTAGAGCGCGACAAGCGTTTGCGTAATGACGGTAACCAGCAATACCAAGAGGTGGTTGGGGATTTCTCCCGTTATGTAGACGACCCCTATGTGACACAGGCTATCGACCGTGAACCACTCACAGACCTGACTGAGGTGGTTATTATCGGCGGTGGCTTTGGCGGACTGATTACCGGTGCGCGCCTGCGGGAATCGGGTGTTGAATCGATTCGGGTGATTGAGAAGGGTGGCGACTTTGGCGGCACCTGGTATTGGAATCGCTACCCGGGTGCGGCCTGCGATATCGAGTCGTACATCTACCTGCCCCTGTGCGAAGAACTCGACTTTGTACCTAAAGAAAAATACACCCACGCGCCCGAGATTTTGCAGCACAGCAAAAACATCGGCGAAAAATACGACCTCTATGCCAATGCCTGTTTTCAGAC
>JALZVT010000143.1 GCA_023300545.1 Pseudomonadales bacterium | reverse complement strand
CTCATGTCATCGATATTCGCTTCGATTTTGTAGTGGAGCGGACTGTTCGATGCGAACGGACTAGTACTGTGAGTAGCAGTGTCTGTAACTGTACCTGCATCTGTAGTCGTGCCAAGTGCGACTCTTAAAACGTTGGGTAACTCAAAATCTTTATGCCCAATGCCGTAGCCGATGATCTCGGGGGCGAACGCCCGGGGGGCCGAAAAGTCGGTCACTGTGGCGCGCAAGATCGCAGCCCCGGTGGGAGTCGTGCTTTCGCCCTGTACGCCACCGTAACTGCATGGTACGCCGGCCAGTAACTCCTGGGTTGCAGGTGCAGGTACCGGAAACCGGCCGTGTGCGCAGTTGACGTGACCGGCGCCGACTTCGACGGGATTGCAGTACACAGCATCGACGGCGAGATAGTCGAGGCAGACTGCCGCGGCCACAATGTCGACTATAGAATCAACGGCGCCAACCTCGTGGAAGTGCACGGTTTCCACCGGTACGCCATGAATCTTTGCCTCGGCAATGGCTATACGCTCAAAAATGTCCAGCGCTCGGCGTTCAATACCAGGTGAGTAGTGACAACCTTTGATCATGTCGACAATGTGAGCGTGGTGACGATGGTGGTGTTGTTCACTGGTGCTGACGCTGACACGCGTACCGCTAATCCCCATTTTCTCGGAGCGAGTTACTGCTATGAGGTACTGCTCGGCTAAGGGTAAGCGGGCAAGTTCTTCGCGCACCAGCGCTTCTGGCACGCCAAGTTCAAACATGGCGGCCATGTGCATATCACCAGAGATACCGCAGCTGGGTTGGTAGAACAGTGCTCGCATTGCTCAGGCGGTCTTGAAGTAATGATTGGAGGTTGCCGCGGCCGCGAAGTTTTCTTTCAGGTGGGCAAGACTCTGCATGTCGGCGTTTACAGCGTCCAAGCCGTGCTCCAATACAAAGGCATAGCTGCGTTGAAATTCAGACAGGCGCGCTTGCAACAATGGCTTGTCGTAGTAGGCGTTAAATGCATCGGGGTTACCCCAGCCGAGAAAACTCCTTCCGGCGAGATAGCGGGCTGCTTTCATACCAATCAGGCCAATACCCGAATCGCGAGCCGCTTGCAGCTGGCCCTGCAGGTCTCGCATTGGCGGCGAGTCAGGTAACACTTCGCGGGTTTGCCAGTCGTACCAGCCGCCGGGTGTTATGGCGATCATGGCAAGGCTGAAGGTGCCGAGCTTGGTTGCGGCATCGAGTACGTTACTGGCGTTTTGATGCGTGCTTAGCCCCAGATGGGATACTTTTCCCGCGGCTTTGGCCGTCGCAAACGCATTCTGAATTTCGTCGCTAGTGATGACACTCACGTTATTGGAGGCCATCAGGTAATAGGCGTCGACGTGGTCAGTGCCCAGTTCTTTTAGGCTGGTGTCGAGGCGCTTGCTCCAGCCTAAGGCCGCCTGTTTCGCGGCGGCCGAACTAATGATTTCGTGGGGTTCGACGTCTGCCGGAACAATGGCTTTAGAAATGAGGAAAATCTTGTCACGGTGGGTTTTGAGGAACGGCGCGAGGTTCTCTTCGGCGTCGTCGTAGTAGTTCCGAAAACCAACGTCAAAGGTATTAATGCCAGCGTCAAAGGCCGCGTGCAGTAGCTCATCGCGAGGTTTGTTGGACAGCGTTGCGCCACAGCCAAAAATCAGTCGGCTGCTGTTGTGGTTGGTCTGGCCTAGGGTTCGATAGGCCATTGCAGGCCAGCTACCGGCCGCGCTGAGGCTGGCTTTGGCCTTTGCTTCAGCGATAGCGGCGCTTACTGAGCCGCTGGTTAGCAACGTCTGGGCGCCAACGCCAGCGGCAGCCAGAGTGGTCAGAAACCGACGCCGATCAGGGGCGTTTTGGTGCGGTGTGTTGTCGTTCCTAAGTCTCTGTTGGTCGGGCATGCTGTTGATCCACGTCTGACTGGGCAGGTGGTTAAAGTTTGCCACAGAAACGTCTAGGTCACGATTCGCGCTATCAGTGCTCTCTCGCTACGCCTCACGAGACTATTCCGGCAGACTAGACCGTATGGCCCTTATTGATAACAAAATCTCACCGCAGCTCCAGTCTGCTCGGAGTGCACCGATGTTGAGTCGTGTTCAACGCCTGATTGCCCTGACATTAACCGCAATAGCCTATTGGCTAGCCTGTTTTGCACCCTACGAATGGATAGCGCCTGCCAGCTATGCGCTCAACGATGCACAGTTGATTCCGGCCAAGAATGGGCAGCCTCAGACGCTTAAGTTGGGTGGTATGGGAATGGCCGAGTTTGTCGATGTCTTGCCACCGGCCTGGCAAGTCACTCCGGAGACCCTGCGTCTGCAGCTGCAACTGCGTTGCGCCGTTGAAGAGCAGTTTGGGCCGGCACGGATTTTTAGCCTGTCCACAGACACCCTGAACCGTAATTTGACGCTCGGGCAAGACGGTGTTGCGCTGGTGCTACGGCTACTTCGGCCTGCAAGCAATCGAAATGGTCTTCCAGAATACCGTGTTGAAGGCTTTTTTGCGGGGTGTAAAACCCGTGAGCTGGATCTGAGTATTAGTACTGGCGCCCTGCGATTGGTTGCCGATGATCAGTTGCTACTTGATATCGCGGCGCCTGCTGCCAGTCTCGAGCGTTGGCTTGTGTCGCATCCTTTATTAGTCGGCAATGAAGCTTCTTGGAATCGAGGCTGGAGGGGCGAGTTGAAGGCCCTACGTTTCACGATCGACGGCGACGTTATCGTTCCAGGCCTTGAATCACTGTTGCTTCCCGAAGGTGCCTGGCTGTTATCTGAGCGGGCTCGCGACACACATCGATTCACCCTGATTCCATTCCGTCGGGATGGGCCTGTGTTATGGGTCGACAATCTGGCTAACGTGTTGGGATTTTTGCCCTTTGGGTTATTGCTTGCACTGGGTTGGGGCATGCGCCTTAACTGGGTTTACGCCGGGCTGTTGGCGGCACTGTTGAGTAGCTCTATTGAGCTTGGCCAGATTGGTTTTGCCGGACGTCATCCATCAGCCACTGATATTGTAACCAACACGACCGGGGGCGTTATCGGCTTTTTCCTCGGTATGGCATGGCTGCAGAGACGGCAAAGAGCAAAGAGCCGGTGACGTTCGCAGTGTTGCGGAATTTGGCAGCGTGCAAGTGCACATGCACGTGGAGTACAAGCATGACATCTGAAACCGTTTCTCGAGAGGCCTGGCTTGCTGCGCGAGCCGAGTTGCTTGTTAGCGAAAAGGCCCACACCCAAGCGCGAGCAGAGCTTGCTCGACAGCGCCGCGCATTACCCCGGGTTCGGCTCGACAAAGCCTACTCATTGACCGCTTCTGAGGGGGATGTCGCGCTGGTCGATGTGTTTCAAGACAGGTCGCAACTGGTGGTCTATCACCTGATGTTTGGACCAGACTGGGAGCAGCCCTGTATTGGCTGTTCGGCCTGGGCTGATGCGTTGAATGGCACCACAAAGCAGTTTGCCAAGGCAGACGCCCGACTGGTGGCTGTTTCTCGGGCGCCCGTTGCCAAGCTGGTCGCCATGGCGGCCCAGCGACACTGGCACTTTCCCTGGTATTCGGCATGGGGTGGCGAGTTCAACTACGATTTTTACGCCTCGTCAAAAGATCTGAGTCCACGCAGTAGTGCGCGTATTGGTGTCCCAGACCCAGCCGTCGAGCGACCCGAAAACGACAAGCGCGAACTTGTGGAGTTTGACCGGGGTGAAAACCACGGTGTGAGCGTGTTCAGCAAAGCGGCTGATGGCAGCGTCTACCACACGTACAGCAGCTACAATCGGGGTATTGAAGCCATTAACGGTGCAATGGGCTATTTTGACCTATTACCAAAAGGCCGGGCTTGGTAGCCCATTTTACGGCGGAAAAGCTGTGTAGCCTGATAGCGGTCGGGTTAGATACTATCTACCTGTAAGCGCGTGCTAGCGCGTCACACCCTGTTCGTAATAACCGCAGTCAAGAGCACTCATCTATGTCATCAGATCACTCCTCTACGTCAGCCCCCGCAGCACTTGCGACCTTGCAGAGCACGCTCAGTTCTGGGGCCATAGCGCACCTGCCACAATGGCAGCACTTCGTGCCGGCAGATGTCGAAGCCGGGATACATCAGCTGGTTGCAGATTGCACGGCAACATTCACGGAGCTCGAAGCCGGCCTTAGTGCAGATTCAATTCCCAGTTGGCAGTCTCTGATGGACCCTTTGGAGACGATCGAGAATGAGTTAGGGGCTGTGATTGGCCCTGTTAATCACCTGACCTCGGTGAAGTACAGCGATGAGCTCCAGGCGGCCTATGATGCGGTGCGTCCCGCAGTTATTGACCTGTCGAACACCATGAGCCAAAGCCAGTCGGTGTACGCGGGTATGAAGCGCCTTGCCCAGAGCGACGAGGGAGCCAGCCTGTCTATCGCCAAAGCTCGAATCCTGCAGGAATCGATTCGAGGTATGGAGCGTTCGGGTGTGCATCTCGAAGGCGAGCCGCGTGAACGCTTCCAAGCGATAAAGGCTGAGCTTGCGGAGCTCGGTAATGATTTTCAGACCAATCTGGTTAAAGAAGAAAAAGAGGCCCGCGTGCTGGTTGCCAGCAAGGCGGAGCTCGATGGTGTGCCAGCCGCCGTGATTGCGATGGCTCGCAAGCAGGCTGAAGACGATGGCATGACGGGCGACGATGCCCAGGGGCCCTGGAGCTTTGTGGTGAATGCCGTTGGGTACATGGGGGTGATTCAACACGGTAAACATCGGGGTATTCGTGAGCGTTTCTATCGTGCGTTTCGGGCGCGTGGCCAGTCGGCAGAATTTGATAACCGCGGCGTGCTGGTGAAAATATTACAGCTGCGTCAAGAACTGGCCGGTCTGGTTGGTTTTGCAAACTACTCGCAACTGAGCATAGATAGTAAAATGGCGCCGTCGTTGGATGCGGTTTGGGCGATGTTAGACGAGCTTGAAAGAGCTGCGCGGCCCGCTGCGGAGAACGAACTGGCCGAGCTGAAAGCCTTCATGTTGGAAGAAGGTGCTGAGGGTGCCGACGATCCGCAACCGTGGGATGTAGCGTTCTGGGCCGAGCGAATGCAGGAGGCCAAATACGCGTATGACGCTGAGGCTCTGCGTGACTACTTTCAACTGCCCAAGGTGCTTGATGGTCTGTTTGGTCTGGTGACAAAACTCTACGGTGTCGAGATCGTTGAAAGTCGCGATTCGAGCGTGCCCATGTGGGATGAATCGGTGCAGTTTTTTGAGGTTCATAAAAACGGCGCTACCATTGCAGGCTTTTACGTTGACCCTTATTCGCGACCTGGCGAGAAGCGTGGCGGCGCTTGGATGAATACGGTTGTGGGCAAGAGCCGGCTAATGGCGATTGGCGATGCGCAAGCTTCTTTGCCGGTCGCATTGTTTGTCATGAATGCGCGACCGCCCGCAGAGGGCCGCCCGGGCCTAATGTCGATGGACGAAGTGCGCACGTTGTTTCATGAGTTTGGTCACGCCACCCAGCATATGTTCACCCAGGTCGAAGAGGGTGGTGCCTCGGGTATGAACCTTGTCGAATGGGATTCGGTCGAACTGGCTAGCCAATTCAATGAATACTGGATGGAACACAAGCCATTTCTGAAAAATCTGAGTGCGCACGTAGATACCAACGAGCCACTAGACAATGCAACACTTGATCGCATTCTTGCCAGCAAGAATTTTATGGTGGGCAACGGTACATTGCGGCAACTGTTGTTTGCGAAGGTTGACTTGCGCTTGCATGAGCAGTTTGGTTTGCCGGGCGTCTCTGTGGATGAAGCGGCCAGCCCGTTCGACATCGAGCAAGCACTGGCACGAGAAACTGTAATCACACCGATGCTGGCGGATGAATCCCAACTGCCCGCGTTTGGTCACCTGTTTGCAGGTGGTTACGCGGCTGGCTATTACTCGTATAAGTGGGCAGAGGTTTTGGCGGCGGATGCCTTTGCGGCATTTCGCGAGGTGGGTCTAGATAACGACGCCGCCGTTCGGGAGGTGGCACAACGCTTCGCTGAAACCGTACTTGGCCTGGGCGGCAGTCAGCCCGCAGCCGAGGTTTATCGTCTATTTCGCGGTCGCGACGCGTCTGTCGATGCGTTGTTGGCTGATCAAGGGCTGCTGACCTCCGCGGCGTAAACAGCATCAACAAACAACAAAGTAGTAAACCAACAAGGATTATCGATGAGTAACGAGTTAAAGGGGAAGGTAGCGGTTGTTACCGGGGCAAGTCGAGGCATTGGCAAAGGCATTGCGCTGGCGTTAGGTGAGAAAGGCTGCAAGGTGTTTATAACGGGTCGAACCACCGGCGACGGGCCGCTTACAATTGATACCGCAGCACGAGAAATTACCGAGGCGGGCGGGGAAGGTATTCCGATTCAGTGCGATCACGGCGTCGATGCTGAAATCGAAAAGCTGTTTGCGACCATTGGCAAGCAAACGGATCACATTGATTTTCTGGTTAATAATGTCTACAAGATTCCATCCCCACCAGCGTGGGGTGGTGGCTTCTGGGATCATCCTATTCAGGTGTGGGACGATCAGGTTGGCATTGGCTTGCGCGCACACTATGTGGCCAGCTGGCACGCGTCATCGATGCTGTTTGCGGCGGGTACCGGCGGCGCAATTATGAATGTGTCTTCTCCGGGTGGTCAGTCGTACCACTTTTCGTCCTCTTATGGCGCGGGTAAAGCGGGGCTTGATCGCCTGACGGCTGATATGGCCATCGAGCTCGAACCCAAAGGCATTGCCGCCGTTGTACTGTACCCAGGGGCTGTGGCTACTGAGTTCACAATCGAAGCCGCCAAGTCGCGCAACATGGATCTGTCAAATTCCCAGAGTACTCAGTTTGTGGGTCGCAACGCGGTTGCCATGCTGCTATCGGACAACCTGATGACGCGCTCGGGCAGTATTCAATGGGTTGAAGACCTGGCTGACGAGTTTGATATCAACGAAGCTGACGGCACGCGGCCACCGCGTTACGAAGATCGCGCGAGCTAAACCCGAACCGGGTTAACGGGGACGATGTTCGGTGCCCGGGCAGGGGGTCATGTAGATCGCCCGCATGGGCGTCGTGACATTAGCCGTATGCCAGACACCTTTAGGGTTGATAAAGGTGTCGCCGGCTTTGAAGGGGATCTGTACTTCACCCGCTTCTAGTTGTTGTATGAAGGTGCCGCTACCTTCAAGAACGACCACAACTTCATCCGCGTTGTTGTGGCATTCCCAAGCGCTCCAATCGCTCGGACTCTCCTCGATCATCACCAACCGGCCTTCGTCGCCGTCGCTGCAGTGGGTTTCGATATAGTTGCCAAACGCAGGTCCATCAAAGCCGAAATCTGTTTGCACCACCGTTTTGGTGGTGCCCAAATGGATGGGGGAAATTGATAGGTCAATGGGGCCGGTGCCACTCATATTGAGGTTCCTTGCTAGCTATGCCGTTGGGTTACGGTTATTCGGGGTCAGCAATTTTTACGAGTCGCTTACCGATGTTGTCACCCTGCATCATGCCAATGAAGGCCTGTGGCGTTGCCTCTATGCCGTCCACAATGTCTTCGAAGTAGCGCACGTCACCGCGGCTCATGTGCTGTGCCATTCGCGGCAGAAAGGCGTCGAACTTGTGCATATGGTCATAGATAACAAACCCGGTCATCGTGGCGCGAGAGGCAACCAGTGCACCAATGCGCTTTATGCCACTGCCGCCGCCGTCGTAGCCTGAGATTTGCCCGCAAACCGGTATGCGGGCGAACGGGTTGATGCGGGCGAGAGCGGCATCTAAGGTCGCTCCACCAACGTTATCAAAATACACATCAATGCCCGCGGGGCAGTACTCGTCGAGCGCTTCGCCAACGTTTGCTGTTTTGTAGTTGAATGCGCCGTCGAACCCAAGCTTATCTAGCAAATGTGTTACTTTTTGGTCGCTTCCGGCGCTGCCGATAACGCGTGCTCCAGCTAGCTTGGCGAGCTGTCCGGCGATCGAGCCCACGGCACCGCTGGCCGCAGAGACAAAGACGGTGTCTCCCGGCTTGGGCATACCCAGTTCCTGCATGCCGACTTCAGCGGTTAGGCCGGGCATGCCGAGCACGGAGATAGCGTGGGACAGTGGCCCAAGTTCAGGGTCAATTTTGCGTAGCTGGTTTGGTGTGGCGACACCGGTGTAGCGTTCCCAATTGAGAAACCCCCAAACAAAATCACCAATCTGAAAGCGTTCGTTGTCACTTTGCCAGACTTGCGCCACAACCCGGGAGGGTATCGGTTGGTCAAGTGGAAAGCCTCCGGTGTAGTTTTTTTCCGTGCCCATGCGGCCGCGCATATAGGGGTCGCAAGACAGGAATAGATTGCGGGTGATTAGTCCGCCGGCCGGCAGTTCGGGCATCGCCGAATCCTGCACCGCAAAACACTCAGGCGTAACGGCGGCTTCAGGACGTTTGGCGAACAGGATTTGGGTATTGGTGCTAATAAGTGCTCTCCGGTAACGGGGTGGTTGGGGCCTAGTCGTAGATCTTTTCACCGCTGGCAAACAGCAGATAGAAGATCATTCCAAACAGGGTGACGCCAGCGCCAACCTGAAACACCAGGGCCCAGTCGTTGTTGGTGGCTTGCAGAATCATGCCGGTTACCGTCACACCGATGATGCCGGGTATGGTGCCTGCCGTGTTGGTTAAGCCCATTAGCTTGCCAGCATGGCGAGGAGCAAGATCCATGTGGTTGGAAGCAAACCCGCCAGTTACGCAAGCGCCAATCGCGTTACCGATGCACATGATGCCAATGGCCAACCACACGCTGTCAACTTCACCAACAATGGCCAGCGCGCCACCGATGCCCAGAAAGCCAATGGTTTGCATGGTTTTTCGCACGCGGGTGATATCCATGCCGCTCCGAATCATTCGATCCGCAACGTAGCCGGCGATGTTTAGCGCGATGAGTGAACTCAGGTGCGGCAACATAGACACCAAGCCGACCGAGGCGTAGGGCACGCCGAGGCCTTCGCTAACAAAGGTCG
Organism: Pseudomonadales bacterium; assembly: GCA_023300545.1. Classification (GTDB taxonomy): domain Bacteria; phylum Pseudomonadota; class Gammaproteobacteria; order Pseudomonadales; family Azotimanducaceae; genus JALZVT01. Next base: position 5,421 of record JALZVT010000143.1, on the reverse strand, counting down.
GCAGCCAAGATAGCAGCACATACAGCGACCAGTTGTTGCAGAAATGGGCCACGATGATGGCCCACACAGGGCGATGGCGGAGCAGTTCCATAATGGTGGGTGCCGGTGGTGCGTCCGGATCTTCTGGCGGGAGACCCGCAGCAATCTCGGCGCGTTCGGCCGCGCTAATAGACGGGTGTTCCTCGGGGCCAGAGGTAACCAGTGGCTGCCAGACCAGCCACCACAGTAAGCCCGCGATGCCAAACAGGTAAAACGCCCATTCCCAACCAAACTTTTGCACGATGAGTGGCGTGACCAGTAGCGCGAACATGGTGCCCATGGGAATGCCACTATTGATCAAGCCAATCGATCGTGAACGTTCGTCAGCCGGCATCCAGCGACCGACAAGGCTGTAGATCGATGGAAAGGTTACGGCTTCGCCCATGCCCATTGCGATTCGCACAATCAGCAGCACAAGTAGACCAAAACTGGCAGCAGGCGGTGTCACCATGGTGAACAGTGACCACAGCAGCACACCCGCGGCGAGTACTTTTTTACCGCCAAAGCGGTCGGCAAGCCAGCCACCAAAGATCATGGTGATGAGGTAACCGATAAAGAACGACGACATCACCCAACCCTGAGTGGTTTTGTCCCACCCCAGATCGGCAGCCATGGGAATAATCGCAACAGAGATGTTTACGCGATCGATGTAGCAGATGAAAACGGCAAGGGTTGCCAGCGAGATCATGCTATACCGCTGCCGCCAACTGCCCAGGGGTTTTACGTTCCCTGTGGAATCGCTGCGTGTCTGGCTCATTATTGTCCCCTGGTTTTAATGGCGCGCTTTCTGGTTTTTATTGCTGGGTTCAGCCTCGCGCACCCGCATCAGCAGTGCAAGTCCGATCACCATGAGAATGATCAATGAGGCAAGATCGGTGCGTTGCCTGTCAAACCAGTCGGTGAAGGTGCCGACGATAAGCGGCGCAAGAAAGGCCGTGACGGTGCCGGACAGCGCGTAAAGGCCAAACCCGATAGCGCCTGGCATTGCGGTATATTGACAACAGAATAGGTCTGTAGAGAGAACCAATGAGCGATTCACTGAACAATGGCTTCGACACGGCGCTGAGCCTATGTGGCCCCTTGCGGGAGCCCAAACAAATGCTGGCTGAACAGGAATACGGTGGCCATCTATCGATTCACGATGACGACACGGCGGAGAAACTGGGCTTTAAGGCAGGGCCTATTGAAGGGCCCACCCACTTCAGTCAGTTTGACCCGTTGCTCGCATCCATCTGGGGTGACCGATGGTTCTCCCATGGGTGTATCTCAGCTCACTATCTGAATATGTGCGTTGAAGGCGACAAGGTGCGGGCCTTTGTTGAGCCGCCAAACGGCGAGACTAATATCTTGAGGATTTGGGCGGAGAAAGAGGATGGCCTGCCGGTACTGTCGGGAACAGCGTCGATTGGCCCGGTGCACCCAACAACAGAGCTGGATGCGCGTCGGGCCAAGCTGCGACCGTCGGATAAGCTTGTCATTTTGGAGGATCTGCACGAAGGCATGACAGGACCGGCGACTGAGCAGGTGCGGATGGACTTCAGTCAGAACATGGGGGCGCTATACCCGTTTAGTCTCGAACAGAAACTCACCAAGATTACTGAGCCGTGCAGCTACTACGACCCAGCCAATGCCGCGACATCGCCCTGGGGCAAGGCCGTGATTCCGTTTGAGATGATCAGCGTGCTTGCTGAGTACTCAAGCCACACCGCAAAGTGGCCAGTGAAGGGACCCGCTGTTGGGCTGTTTGCGGACCTAGAGATTCGCATGATTGAAGGACCGCTGCTGGTTGGCGAAGACTACACCCTGAATCGCGAGATTGTGACGCTGTCCGAGAGTCGCAGAACAGAGAGCTACTGGGTCAAGTCGACCATCAGCGATGCAGCCGGCAACCTGAAATGTGAGGTGTTGTTGAACCACGCGACGCTGAAAGATTCTTATGCGGGTTATCCCAAAGGGGAGTGAATCTTTAGTTAACCAAGAAGCTGGGGGGTAGAAACCAGGGGTCAGAATTAATTCTGACCCCACAGTTAGCAGATCCCACACCAGCCACCGCTTATTTTGTGGTGGTAAAGCCGTCGCGCACAACGGGCACCACGCCAGCGACACCCAGCAACGACTCCACGCAGTCCCGCACCGACTCATCCAGTGGTCGAAATTCGATGCCCAGTAAATTACGAATGCGGTCATTGCGCAGTTCACAGCCTGCCCAAACCCCGCGAAATTCCTGCTCTCTGGCCTGAATGCGCTCAGGAAACGGGTCGGTTACCTCAGGCGTTGCGTGGCCAATTTCGGGTAGCAGGCGATCGATGTCGGCGCAGATATCTTCGACGTTGCGTGCATCTGTTGACCACGCGATGTAACGCTCGCCATTGTGCACGTCAACACTCTCCAGTAAGCCGATGTGGCAGTCAGCCGTGTCACGCACATCCACAGTCATCCAGGGTCGGTACGCGCCGTTTTGGAAGTACTTGCCGAGCAGCATCATTTCGATGTTGTGTTGCCAAGGCCCCATGTCTTTCTGATGGGCAGATTGGATTGGCCCCACGTTGTCTGCGGGACAGCAGGTGATGGCGTCCCAGCGACCGCTCTGGTGCGCTGCATCAGAGAAGGCGCGCTGGGCGGCAACTTTGCCCATCGAATACCCCTGGCCTTTTGCTGGCGAGCGTTTGGGATTGGTTTCGTCAGGATAACGGTCTTCGTAACAGACCGGGCGACGAACCAGTTCCTGTAAATCGGCTTCGGATATAACCGCGGCGATGCTCGAGGTGACAACGACTCGGGTGATTGTTTGTGAGGCGTTAACACTGGCAATGATGTGGTCACAGACCCGTTTTACGTAATCCGGATCGTCGTAGTCAGAGACGTGGGAGAGGTGGCACACGCCGTGGCAGCCAGCAAATATGCTGTCAAAACACCCATCGTTATCGAGGTCTGCGGTGTGCAAAGTCAGGCGCCCAGACTGGTAGGCCCCCATCTGTTTTAGAAAGCCGGTCTTACTGTCGTCTGTGATATCGCGCACGCAGGCGCGCACTCGATAGCCTCGATTGAGCAATCGCTTGACGGTCCAGCCGCCGATAAATCCTGCGCTGCCGGTGACGGCTATGGTGCCGCCTTGTGGTACGGGTGCCATTGCTTGTTTCTCTCTTGTGGGTTGTTGGTAAAGGTTAGCTATTGGGTTGTGGGCTGCTGTTGATGCGCGCGATCCGAATGCCCAGTGCAACAAAGGCGAGCGTCATCAGGGGGCTTAAGTAGCAAAAGATGGCAAAGGGTGCATACGCCATAGTGCTGACGCCCAACACGCCAGCGTGGTAAGCACCGCAAGTATTCCAGGGAACCAGAGGCGATGTCGCGGTTCCCGCATCTTCCAGCGTTCGGGATAGATTCTCTGGAGCCAGCCCGCGGGCGGCGTAAGCCGGTGCAAACATCCGGCCAGGAACAATAACCGCAAGGTACTGGTCTGCTGCAGTGACGTTAGTAAAAATGCTGGTGCCCGCGGTTGCGCTAACAAGACCAAATTCTGACTTTGCGCGGCTTACCAAAAATCCGGTTATACGGCTCAGAAAACCGCTGGCGTCCATTACTCCGCCAAATGCCATGGCGGCAAGAATTAGCCAGATGGTCGACAGCATGCCAAACATGCCGCCGGAGGTGAGTAACTCGTCGAGCATGGGGTTACCCGAGGCAATGGCCGAGTCGGTGTACATGACTTTCATGAGATTGACGTAAGTGCCATCGTCACCAAGAGCGGTTATCAGATCAGGCTGAAATATGAGGGCAAACAGAGCGCCCAACAGCACGCCGCAAAAGATGGCGGGCAGCGCGGGCACTTTGCGGAGAATCAGGCCAATGATTATGAGCGGGGGCAAAACGAGCCACGGCGTGATGTTAATGGTGTTTTGCAGGATGGCCGTCATCTCTTCGGTACGCTGTGTAGCGTTGGCGTCATCCGAGCCGCTACTCATAACGGTGAAAATTAGTAGCGCAATAATAATCGTGGGTACTGTTGTTAGCGCCATGTAGCGCACGTGGGTAAACAGTTCGGCGCCGCTAGCGGCCGACGCCAGGTTGGTTGTGTCTGACAGCGGCGACATCTTGTCGCCAAAGTAAGCGCCCGAGATAATCGCGCCAGCAACGGCTGCTTCGTTTTGCCCCAGCACGTTGCCAATGCCAATGAGCGCGATGCCGATAGTGGCAACCGAGGTCCAGGAGCTACCGGTAAACAGGGAGACCAAGGCGGTGATTACACAGGCGCCTGGCAGGAATATTTCAGGGCTTAGAATTTGTAGCCCGTAGTAGATCATCGCAGGGATAATGCCGCTGATTAGCCAGGTGCCGGACAGCGCGCCGACCAGCAGCAAAATTAGAATCGCGGGAGCTGCCAGTCGAATGGCGTCGAGCATGCCGTCTTGCAGATCCATCCAGTCGCTGCCTTGCTGTACCGCAAGCAATGACGCAAAGGCAGCGGCGGCGATCAGAATGATCTGATTGGAACCACTAACGGCGTCATCGCCAAACACAAAGACATTGTAGGAAAGCAGGACCACAAGCACGATCAGTGGCAATGCTGAAATCAGCAACGATGGCTGGGTTGGCAAGCTGGGCAGAGGACGGCGATCGGTAGTAGACATGTCTTGCACCTGTTGGGCCCTAGTACTGCACCACTGATCTGATGCTCTCACCGCTGTGCATGAGGTCGAAGGCGGTGTTGATGTCGCTCAGGGGCATGGTGTGCGTGATGAGATCGTCGATATTAATACGACCTTCCATATACATGTCGACTATTTTAGGCACGTCCGTGCGACCTCGTGCCCCGCCAAAAGCGGTGCCGCGCCAACTGCGGCCTGTTACGAGCTGGAAGGGCCGCGTGGCTATTTCCTGGCCGGCGCCTGCGACACCAATGATGCAGCTTTGCCCCCAACCTTTATGGGCGCTCTCCAGCGCTTGCCGCATGGTATTGACGTTGCCAATGCATTCGAAGGTGTAGTCGAGGCCGCCGCCGGTCAGTTCGACGAGGTGCCCTACAAGGTCATCGTGGTCTTTCGGATTTACAAAATCGGTCATGCCAAAAGTGCGTCCGAGCTGGTCTTTTGCAGGGTTTGTATCGACCCCGATTATTCGCGAGGCCCCCACCATTTTGGCACCTTGGATAACGTTCAGGCCGATGCCACCTAAACCGAATACGGCAACGGTCGAGCCGGGTTCGACTTTCATGGTCATGGAAACGGCACCAATGCCTGTTGTGACGCCACAGCCGATGTAGCAGACCTTGTCGAAGGGCGCATCGTTACGAATTTTGGCAAGCGCGATTTCAGGCAGCACCGTGTAGTTAGAGAACGTCGAGCAGCCCATGTAGTGCAGAACGGGTTTGCCTTCGAAGGCAAA
>JALZVT010000142.1 GCA_023300545.1 Pseudomonadales bacterium | reverse complement strand
CGTGTCAGCCTCCTTCGAGGCAATATTGGTGTTTGCCGGCTTTACGCTAGCAGCCAATACGATTGCGGTGGTGTTGTGTCTGTTCATTCTTCGAGCCCGCGAGCCTGACCTGCCGCGACCTTTTAAAGTGCCGCTGTATCCGTTGCCGCCATTGATTTACCTGGCCATTACGTTGTGGACACTTTATTACGTGGTGCAATCAGCGCCGCTGCAGGCGCTGTATGGTTTGTTGATCTTTGTTGCGGGCGCCGTGGCCTACGTGCTGACGCTTGCCATTCAAAAACGCGCCGCGACGCGATCAGCCTGAGTACAGTGCGTATCGGCATTGATCTAGGCGGCACCAAGATCGAGGGTGTGGTGATGGCTGCAGACGGGCGATTGCTCGAACGACTGCGCGTGCCGTCACCCAGTCATTCTTACGCTGCCATTGTTGCCGCGATTACCGCGTTGGTTGTGCAACTACAGGATCGTGTGGGTGCAGATGAGCGTACGCCCCTGGGTATCGGTACGCCGGGTGCCTGGGTTGCCGAGCGCAGCGCCATGAAAAACTGCAATTCAACGGTGCTTAACGGGCAACCGCTGCTGTTGGATTTGCAGCGCGCTTTGGGTGAGCGAGTGCGTATGGCCAACGACGCCAATTGCTTTGCGTTGTCTGAGGCGATCGACGGTGCCGGTGCGGGCGCCAGTACGGTGTTTGGAGCCATTCTAGGCACGGGCGTTGGTGGCGGGCTGGTTGTTGATGGCGCGATTTTACACGGTGCAAATCGCAATGCAGGCGAGTGGGGGCACACACCGATGGCTTACCTGCGTCATACACATGCCGCGCAAGACGGTGAGTCTACTGTTTTCGATGCGATGCGTGGCAAGCTTGCAGATCGCGCGTGCTACTGCGGTCGTCAAAACTGCGTAGAAACGTTTTTGTCGGGCCCCGGACTGGCCAAGACTGCGTTTGAACTGTTTGGGGCTACGCTGACGGCAGAAGAGGTTTTCGCCACTACCGCGGCGGGCGCGAGCGGCGACCTGGTGAACCTACAGGCGTTTTACTGCGATCTGCTCGCGCAGTCGTTGGCCCAGGTGCTGAACCTGTTTGATCCTGATGTGGTTGTGCTGGGTGGTGGATTGTCCGCCCAGCGGTTGCTCTATGAGCAGCTGCCTGTGCTTTTACCCCGGTATTTGTTTAACGCCGAATTCAGCACCAAGATTTTGCCACCGACCCACGGCGACAGCAGCGGCGTTCGTGGTGCGGCCTGGTTGTGGGACTAACCTTAAGGCAGGGGCAACGAGGGCGGCGCGTGTTTTCCTCGCCAGCTGGGCACAGCGCCCAGTTGATCCGCCATCACCGCGCCACGCTCGCCCATAGGCCGATCGGGGCCGACCGTGCTGTCGTGTTGTGTCTGATGTTCGAGCTCGGCGTTCAGTTCACCACCAACCAACATGGCGTAGGCCGACACATAAAACCACATCAGCAGAATAGCCACGGCACCCAGTGCGCCGTAGGTGCGCTGATAGCTGTCGAAGTTGCTGACGTACCAAGACAGCGCGCCGGACGCCACTACCCAGGTCACCCAGGCCACCAGTGCACCGATGATGACCCAGCGCCAATTGGGTCGGGCGCGGGACGGACCAAACCGGTACAGCACGGCAAGCCCAACAAGCACCACAAAAGAGACCAAGGCCCAACTCAACACGCGCACCAGCACCATGTTGAAATCTGACAGTGGTAAATAACCCAGCACGAGTGGCAAAACAGCCATGGTGCCGAGGGTCAGTACCAGCACCAGAATGCCGGCGAGTGTGAAGCTGACGGACTGCAAGGTGAGCCAAAACCAACCCCGGGTTTCTATCTCGTCATAGACCGCATTGAGGCCGCCAAACAGAGACCTCATAGCGCGTGAGGCCGACCATAGGGAAATCATGGCCGAGGCGATCAAACCCCAGCCGAGGCTGGTTTCGGTGGTGCCGACCAGTTCCTCCAATTGGGCCTGTACTAGGCTCTGGGCCTCGCCAGGCAGATAGCTGCTAAGCTCGAGCATCTGATCCTGCAACTCCCCGGGTGAGACAACCAGCCCGTACACCGAGATGATGACCGCAAGGGCAGGGGCGACCGACAGCATCGCATAGAACGCCATACCGGCGGCGATGAGCGAGATATTGTCGTTGGCGGCTTCCTGTTTGACGCGCAACAGGACATCACGCCAGCCCCGCCACGGGAAATGCCAGGGTGAGGTCACATCGCGCCCGCGGTTGTCTGCCTGCGTGTTTGAGGCTCCTGCCATACCGGTGGTCAGAGTCTCTGCAATGTCTTCCAAATTCGCTCTCCCAGAGAGGTATAAGTGGCGTTATAAGAGGCTGGGCAACGGCCGTCGAGGGCGTTACTGTCACTCATCACAGGACACAAGTGTAAAAGTATATGACGAAGCCCAACACCCGTCTGGAGGTGGTTTCTGACTACACGCCGGCTGGCGATCAACCCACCGCAATCCGCGAGCTGGTGAGCGGCCTAAATGATGGTCTCACGCATCAGACTCTGCTGGGTGTCACGGGCTCTGGTAAGACGTTTACGGTGGCTAACGTGATCGAGCAGGTGCAACGCCCCGCGATTGTCATGGCGCCGAACAAAACCCTGGCGGCCCAACTGTACGGCGAGTTTAAGGAATTCTTTCCGAACAACGCGGTGGAATACTTCGTCTCCTACTACGATTACTACCAGCCCGAAGCCTATGTGGCGGCTTCTGACACCTACATCGAAAAAGATTCCTCCGTGAACGCTCACATCGAGCAGATGCGCTTGTCAGCGACCAAGGCGTTGCTGGAGCGACGCGACTGCATCATTGTCGCCTCTGTGTCGTCTATTTACGGTTTGGGTGACCCTCAGAGCTATCTAAAGATGGTGCTGCATCTTGATCGCGGTGATAAATGCGAGCAGCGGCAAATTTTGCGCCGGCTGACGGAGCTGCAATACACCCGCAACGATCTGGTACTCGATCGCGGTAACTACCGGGTTCGTGGCGATGTGATCGACGTGTTCCCGGCGGAAAGCGAACGCGAAGCGGTGCGCATCGAACTGTTTGATGATGAAATTGAGAACATCTCGCTGTTCGATCCGCTGACCGGTGAAGTGCAGCAGAAGGTCGCGCGCTACACCATCTTTCCCAAATCCCATTACGTGACGCCTCGCGATCGCATGTTGTCGGTGCTGGATGACATCAAGGCCGAAATGGTTGAGCGGCTGGCCTGGCTAAAAGACAACGACAAACTGGTCGAGGCCCAGCGTCTGGAGCAACGTACCCGCTACGATCTCGAAATGATCAAAGAACTCGGCTATTGCAACGGCATCGAGAACTACTCGCGCTACCTGTCTGGCCGTGAAAGCGGGGAGCCGCCACCCACGCTGTTCGATTACCTGCCAACCGATGCGCTACTTATAATCGACGAAAGTCATGTGACCGTGCCCCAGGTGGGAGGCATGTACAAAGGCGACCGGTCCCGCAAAGAAAATCTGGTGAACTACGGTTTTCGATTGCCGTCTGCGCTCGACAATCGACCACTGCGATTCAACGAGTGGGAAGAGCTTGCGCCCCAAGCCATTTTTGTCTCGGCAACACCGGGCAAGTACGAAGCTGAAATGCAGGGCGCTGTGGTCGAGCAAATTGTACGACCGACAGGTCTGCTCGACCCGGAGGTGACCATTCGCCCGGCCACCACCCAGGTTGATGATCTTTTAGGTGAGATTCGCCTTACTGTTGCGAAGGAAGAGCGGGTGCTGGTGACCACGCTCACCAAACGGATGGCCGAAGATTTAACCGAATATCTCGACGAGCACGGCGTGCGCGTGCGCTACCTGCACTCTGATATTGATACCGTTGAACGTATGGAAATCATCCGGGATTTGCGCCTTGGCGAGTTTGACGTACTGGTAGGCATTAAC
>JALZVT010000141.1 GCA_023300545.1 Pseudomonadales bacterium | reverse complement strand
TGAGGCTTTTGTCCTGGGAGGTTGCCAGCAACCAGGCGAGCTGATGATTGACCTTGGCATCGCCGCTACGCGCGGCCCGGCGTAGATAGTCGATGCCGTCTTTGTGCTGATCGTTGGCAAAGGCGATCTGGGACAGCCTGATGAGTGCGGGCAAATGGTTGCTATCTGCGGCATGGCTGTAGTGGGCTTGAGCGGCATCGGGTTGCGGCGGCTCCGCCGTTTCGTCGAGGTAACCCAGATAGTGATGGGCTCGAACGTCGCCGGCGATCGCGGCCTTGGCAAACAGGGCGCGGGCTTTGCTGCGGTCGGCGGTTAGCCCGGTACCTAACAGGTGCAGGTACCCCAAACTAACCTGTGCCGAGCTGTCACCGTTTTGCGCACCGCGGGTGAACTCACTAATAGCGGCTGGGATGTCCGCGACGCCAAATTCGCCGTTCAAATGCATGTGGCCGATGCTGTTGAAGGCTTCAGGTTCGTTCAGCAACAGAGCTTGCCGGTAATACGCTAGCGCTTGCTCAGGGTCGGGGTTGAATGTGGTGTTGGCACGGTAGCTTTGGGCGAGGAACAAAAACGCTCGACCAACGCTTTGGCCGGGTGTGTTGAATCTGGGAGACGCGGCTTGTGTGGCTTTGGTCAGCCAGCTGCGGGCTGTGTCTAGATCGTCTTGTGGCTGTGGCGAGTCAGGCAGGCCCGCAAGTAATAGTGCGCCGAGCCCGGTCATGGCCGGTCCGTAGCCGAGCTCTGCTGAGCGCTGCAGTAGTTGCGCGGCCTGAGCGCTGTCTTGCGCGACACCCTTACCGTTTTGGTACAGATGCCCGAGAGCCGCGAGTGTCGCGGGGTTATCTGGGTTGAACGCCAACGCTTTGACGTAGCTTTGTGCAGCAGACACGGGGAAGTTTTGTTGCTCGAAGCTGTAGCCCTCCAGATAGTAAGCACGCGAGCGCTCCGAGTGCGTAATGCGACCATCTATAAGTGGCGTTTCGAGATAGCTGCGCGTCAGCGCATAGTCACCAAGCTCGATGTAGCGCGACGCGCGTTCTATTGCGATGCGCGCATCCTGAGCGGCTGCGCTGAAGGCGAATAGTGCAAGCAGAGCCAGTGGCCCCAAGCGAGTCGCGAGTGTTGCAAGCCTAGTCAACAGACGCATACGCCTGGGCGCGAAACTCATGGCTGAACGGGTGCCAGAAGCCGGGCATGCGCTGGGTGAAACACATGCCGGCGAGGTTGGCAGTTGGTGCCATCCAACTGTGAGTGCCGGCCATACCGCCCCAGAAGTATTCGTCCTTGGCGTGGGCGGAATCGCCCTCGGTGACTTCTTCGCGCAGTGCAAAACCGAGCCCAAACACGGTGCCAGGCATTGCCCACATTGGAAAAGCAACGCCCACGCCGGGAGCCAGTTGGTTGGTGCGCATCGCATCCAGCGTTGCACTTTTCAACAGGCGAGTGCCTTGCCATTCGCCACCGTTGATCAGCGTGCGAATAAAGGTCAGATAATCTTGTGTGGTTGACACCAAGCCGCCGCCGCCAGAAAGCAGTTTGCGGGGTTGCGAATAGACGCCGTTGTGTGGGTCGTCGGCCTTTACCAGGCCTGGCTTCATTGGGTCGAGTGGGTCTACGCCTGCGTACATGGTGGTGAAGCGGTCCTGCTTGTCTGTGGGTACATGGAAGCCGGTATCGCTCATCCCCAGTGGGCCGAATATATTGTCTTCGAGAAACGCATTAAAGGTTTGGCCCGACAGCACTTCGACCAGTCGCGCTGTGACGTCGGTGGCTAGGCTGTAGCGCCAGCTGCTGCCTGGTTGATAGGCCAGTGGGAATTTGCCGAGGCGTTCGCTGAGCTGAGCAAGGGGTTCGTCGTAGTCGCCAAGAATATTAAGACCTCCGCCCAGATAGGCGGCATCAAGCACATGTTCTGGTTCGATAAACCCGTAAGACAATCCTGCCGAATGGCTAAGTAGCTGGCGGGGCGTCATCGAGCGCTCTGCCGGCTGGGTATCGGTGATCGTTGCGGCGTTGCTGTTAAGCACCTGCATATTTGCAAATTCAGGCAGGTGTTTTTCCAGTGGGTCGTCTAGGCTATACGCACCGCGCTCCAGCAGAATCATGGCGGCAACAGAGGTGACAATTTTGCTGTTGGAGTACATGCGGTAAATCGCATCGTCCCGCAGGGGTGTTTTGCTTTCCAGGTCCATATAGCCGAACGTCTTGTAGTCGACGATGTCCAAGCCATTAAGCACTAACGACATGCAGCACGAGGTGATTTCCTGATCGATGTACCATTGCATGCGCTGATGCAGGCCTGAAAAATCGTGGCCATTTGGTTTGATCTGGGCGATTAGGTCGCTGGCGGCACTCATAGGGCAAGGTCCTTGGGCTGGAAGGTCAATTTATCGTTCGCTGCAAGAGTAAACGAAGGAGTGTGTGTTGAGAAATACGGTTCTTTACTGGTGTGTAGCCGGTTTGTCGGCAGCGCTTGTTGTCGCGCTCTTGACGTTCTCTGCTGCGGCTCAACGTACTCTTGGCAATGACTCCCTGTCTGCCGAAGTGTCGAGTGCGCGCGTTGCCTTGAAGGCCGTGGGTGACGAATCCGCCGTGCACCATATTCGCACTCGTACTAACTATGCGACGGGTTATAGCGAAGTTCGGCATGGTACTGGCTTCGTTGTAGGGCGACGGTTTATAACGGTTTTTCACAATATTGATGTGCTTCCCAAGCAGGGCTCCTGGACGCGTGAGATTCAACTGGGTGGTGTGATTGTTGAGCCGGCGATTGTGGATGCGTTAAACGATATCGCCGTCTTTGATGTGCCTGAAGAGTTGTGTCCGTCGTGGTGTAATCAGCGAGAGTTGGCGTCGATCGGTGCAGATCTCGAGCGTTCGCAACGCATTGGCTGGTATGAGTTTGTCTCTCCCCAAGATGCTCGACAATGGCGTCAGGCGCGCATCATTGAGGTGATGTTTAAAAATCATCGTGGTCGAGCCGCAGATACGGCGTGTGATTCGGATGTGGTTGTTGCGGTAGACAGACCCTTTTATCCTGGCAGCTCGGGTGGTCCGGTGTGGGACCTGGCCAGCAACCGTTTGCTGGGAATGGTGCAAGGTAGTTTTGTTCGCGAGTCTGGGCAGCAGGTGGGCTATTACAAACCGTTTTCCTGTGTGCAGTCACTGATTACTGGGCGCATCGGTCCTGTGACCGTTGAGCTGCTCAGCAAAGCGCAGGCGCTCTAGTTTACCGATTGCTGCTCGTTGGTTAGTAGTGTGGTGGCGGTTCTTCGGCAGTACCATCGCCGCCGCCAGCAAAGCCTGTGAGCTCGGAACCCTGTTTTAACTGCTGTTCCAGCACGTCTATTTGTCGTACGAGCTCGGCCATGCGCATGTCTTGCGCGGCAATCACGTCGTTCAAGGTGTTAAGCAGATCTTCCTGAAACGCCAGTCGACTCTCCACTTCATCGAGTCGTTCGCTGAGTTTGTTTTGAGTGTCAGTGGCGGATGGGTTTTCTGCAGAAATGATCGTGTCTCGAGCGTTACGGGAAGGTGACAGCTTAACCCGTTGCCAGCTCGCGCTCACCAAAGACCTGGGTAATTGACTCTGCGAACTGATCAAAGGTGGTGCGATGCAGCGAATTTTCGCGCATGTCGCGTCGCGCAACGACCCATAATTCTAGCGACTGTATGGGCGCGCCTAGTTCTACCTGTTGCAGGTCCTCAAACTCTGCGCCCAGATAGTCTGGCAACACGAGCGCACCCCAACCGGCGCGAGCGGCGTGCAGTTGATTCCAGACGCAGTCTGATTGGTAGTTAATCTGGCTGGCTTCGATGGGAATACCCAAGCGTGCGGCGCCATCACGCAGTCGACTGTGGCTGATGCCGTCGATGTATTGCAGTGTTGGCATGGTTGAAGCGGGCGCATTGAGTGCAACTCCAGCGGCCTTGGCATGCTGAGCAAGGTAGCTCCTCTCTGCCCACACACTGATGCCGAGACTGCCTACGCGACGACACACCAGATCTGCCTGGGTGGGGCGAATGTGGCGCAAGGCAATGTCAGCGTCGTGTTCCAGCAGATTAATCAGAGCGTTGCTTGGGACAATTTCCACGGTGGCGCCGCTGGCGGCGATGTCCGGCTGCAGTGGGGCGAGCAGTGACGGTGCCATCTGGCTGAGAAACTCGGACACGGTGATGCGCACCGTGCCGCCAGGCTCGGTGCGAAGAGCATCGCTTGCGGTTTCGAACGCCAGGGCGTGGGTGCGCATGTCGCGTGCAGTGGCGGCGAGTCGGATCCCCGCGGCGGTGGGTGACATGCCGCTACTGGTGCGGTCGAACAGGGTGAGTTGCAGGCTCTCTTCGAGTTGTTGAATGTGCCGGGCAACGGTGGGATAGGTCAGGGAGACGTCTCTCGCTGCCGCCGACAGGCTGCCGCTGGTGACCACTGCCGTAAAGGTGCGGATGAGATTCCAATCGAGCTGATACGCCGCTGTCGCCATGACCCGTCCCCTAACAATCTTGAGAATCGCGTTCTACGCTACTTTAGTTCACACAAATATGCCAATTCGTTACTTTAAGTAACACATACACAAGAAGCGGACGAACCCATGACCATTCTTAGCCCTTTACGTACCCGAGCCCTGATTCTCACCGTTGCTGCCACGGTTGGGTTTTCAACCGGCGCCTCTGCTGCCAACAGCAATCCCGCTGAAATGCGCGGCTTTAACCGCTGTGTAGCTGGGTTTGATGCCAGCAATCTAACGGGCGTGACCTTGCCGCGGGTTTACTACATAGCGACTAATGCAGAGTCGAAAACTTACTACCTGAATACCTCTGCCTGGCAGGATGGTGTGCGCGTCGCAAAGCGTGTGACCTGCAAAACCAGCCGTTCCGGTCGGGACCTGTATTCGGTACAGTCGGCTGATGGTCGTTACGCCCTCAGCAATGGCCGCCGACTGAATGTTGCTGAGCGCTAGTTGCTGGTTGGTAGCTCTTTAGCCAGCTCGAGCCGTAGCCGATCGAGCAACGGCCTAGCTTCGGTAAGCTTCGGTTCTTCGCTGTCGAGGATTGCGGTAAACAGTTCACGTCGAAGCTTGGCTTTGCCGATATCGTCGAGCAGGGGGCCGGCTGCCTTACTGAGCAGGTCGACACAGCGATCGGCGCCGTTTAATCGACCCCATAGATAGTCGTGTTCGCGAAAGCTACGGTTGAAGAAGCCCGCGAAGCTCATGAGGTCGCGGCTGCGCAAGCCCTGAAACTGGTCACGCAAGCCCATTGAGTCTTCCGGGCTGATGCGCTCTATACGTAATCGCGTGAGCGGGTCGGTGTCTTGCATGTCGCTGCCGCCGGAAGTCAGCAGGACGTCGTACATGGCAAAGCCCGCGTAGTCAGCCAAAACGCTGTCGCGCAGAGTGGCGTCAGTTAGTTTTGCGCAACTGTTGGCGAACAGCGCATCTGTCTCTTGATCAAATGCGGGCAGGCGCAGAGCCCGCGACAGCAAGCGCAACATGGTTACTGCGGTGCGCGGCGGTAGTGGTAGCGTTGTGCTGGCTGCGCGGATTTGGTCAAGCACTGAAGATTTCAGACTGTCTGCGCGACGCATGCCGTAGAGCTTTTCCAGCATTGTGTAGCTTTGTAGTTTTAGCGCGCCAATCACTTCGCCGTCGGGGCTGGCTTCGTCCAGCTCGGCGAAGTGTTGGTTAATAGATCGAATAACAAATTGCAGCCGCCGAACGCGGTAAGTGACATCAAACTGGTTTAGAAACACGGCATGTGGATATTGGTGGCTTGAATCGATTTCTTCGGCGAGCCAACGTTCAACGGTTTCGACCATTGCCAGTTCAGTGTCCTGGCTTTCGAGTCCGGGTAGCAACATTTGCCATTCGCCGACCAGCCCCTCAGATAACCGCCAAACTCGTCGTTGGTTGTAGGCCTCGAATGCAACGCCCATCTGGGTTTGCGCGGTGGTTCGCATGGCAATGCGCAGTGCGCGCAGATGTTCTGCTTGAGGAGAATCTGCGCTATTGGTTGGGGCGCCCAGATTGGCGGCGCGGTCGATAATCTTCCGAGCGTCGCCAACAAGCTGGTCAATACTGTCGCGATTGCTGTCGATGATTCTCTGGTTGATGCGGGCGTTAGCGTCACGTTCCGCCACTTCATTGAGTTCGGAAAGAATGGGCTGATTGCGCGGAATGGTGGATACAGCCGCGCGAATAGTGCCAAAAAACTTCAAAAACTGTTTTGGATCTTGCTTGTCGCCTGGGTTGGGTATGGGTTCGATATAGACAATGCAGCGATCGACAGCGCGGTCTGCAGGGCGGTGGTGAAGCGCCTCTATGGCGGCCGAAAAAGGCTTGTTGTTGACGATGCCGCCGTCGACAAAGTAGCGGTCTGCGGGGTCAAACGCTTCAGCAGCGGGTTGGCCATCTTGCAGCAATACCTTGCGTTGTAAAAAGGTCTCAGCGTCCCAGCTTTCGCCGCGTTCTTCGAGCACGCTGGTCAGTTCGCTGTGATGAAAGGGCGCAAATGCACCCGCGTATGAGGAGCTGGCTCTGGCCGCCCATACCAGTGCCGGATCGTTGCTGGCACGAAAGTCGCTGGTCTTGCGCCCTTGTGGCGTCTCTATATGCAACAGTCGGGCGACGACCGCGTGCTCCGCTTCGCGTATGACGGTGGCTTCGTTCAGGCGAAAGCTGCGCGGATAACCAAACAGGTCAGTGATGCTGGCGTAGAAGTCGAGTCGTTGGCCGTGGGGTAGCAGTGACGAGCCTGTGTGTGCCTTATTTACCTGTTGTAGGGCATCCAGCAGCATGTTGCATAGTCGTTTGCCTGACAGTGGCGGCGTCAGCCAGGCTTTTCGCAAGAACCGCTCGAGCTTCATGCGGGTTTCGCTGTTGCTGCGAAAGCGCGGTGGGAATAGGCGGGTCACGGCCTTAAGAAAAGGCAGCGTGTACACCCGACGCCAGCTGTTTACGGTGTCGTCGGTAAGGTGGTCGACGTCTGCTTTTTCCAGCCAAACGTCTGTCTGTGCATCTAAGGGCAGGTCGTTAACGAGGGCCTTCGCCAGCATCGAGCCATTGATGGCGCCCGCGGAGGCGCCAGCGATGACATCAATAACGACCCGAAATTCACGGACCTGGTTCATCTTCAAAAGCAGCTGTTCGTAGATATCTTCGGTATCAGTGACGTCGGTCGTCGAGGGCGTACCTTCTTCGAGCGTATCGCGGACCCGTTTCGAGGCCTGAACCAGTTTAAACAGTTCTTTGGTTACGCCGTGCATATACACGGCGAGCGAGGCGCCACCGTAGATTACGACGGCTAACCGCAGTTCTTCTTTCCTCAAGTTGATCTCACTGTTGGCAGTTTCGGTGCGCTAGGTTGGGGCCAAGGGTAACCCGTAGCGACTAGTCGTGCTGCGTTGGTGTCTCGTCCTGCCACTCTTCGGTGAGCATCGGGATGGTTTCATCAAATCCACGTGCCAGTTCGAGCTCTGTTTCTAGTACCTGAATGCGCACTTTTGCTTCTTCCAGTAACGCCAGCAACGTGTCGCGGCTATAGCGGCGTTGCCCGCGTTGCGGACCTGCGGGCTGGGCGTGTGCGGTGTGGCCATGCAGTGAAATCTGCCTGGTGATGTTGTCGAGCTCCACAACGAGGTGTTCGTCGGTGAATGTCCGTTCAAGCTTTGCTGATATGGGGGCTGGGGTATCAGCGCGAGCCGCGCGATTGGGTTGCGCCTCAACAAGGTCGGGGGTTTGTTCTAGAGTTTGTTCTGGAGTGCTGGTAAGCAGCCGGCGTGCTGGAGCAAGTCCGGATTCCAAAATGGGATGCAGAGTTTTGAATAGTGACCGTAAAACGGTTATCTGGCGCGAGTTGCGCATTTAGGATGTCCATGTCCCCGACGGATGACCACGTTAGTTGGGTGGACGCTTTATGAGTATGTTTGTGGTGTGTGGAAGTTGTAAGTGATCAGTGAGGACAGCTAGTGCCTACACATTCCGGCCCCGTCGATGCTGGATACGCTCAACAGGGGCAAGCTCCCAATCGTTGCGTGCGGCCAACGGTGCATGGTTGGGCGCTCGGCGTTCGACAGGAAGAGTGGTCATATCAATTTCTTCAATATTTTGACCGGTGCTAACGCTCTCCAGTCGGGTGGCGAGTGAAACGACTGCTGGAGCGGTCTGTGCGTTCGCGTTGCGACGATTGCTGAAGGTCGCGCGCCAGCTACGCCATAGCTGGGCGGTGTTTTCTGATTCGGTGTGCGCGTATTGGTCGCACATATAGAGGGTGACATACCATAGTGGAGCAATGACGAGGCCTGCCAGTAGCAGCGAAATGGCCGGATCAACAGAGGTGAGCAGCGCAGCGCCGATTAATCCGAGCGTTGCCCAGACGGCAGTGAGCTCAAATTGACGAACAGGCTTGGGTGCATTGGTGAGCAGGCAGTAGCCCACGCCCATAGCAACAAGTACAACAACTAAAGTCACGTTATCTCCCTTTGCGGCTTGTTACTCAGGGTCTTGCAGGCAAGCACTGAGGAAACGCCACAATAATGCATGGTCGATTAAAACGGCCCCGTCTGTTTTATTTTTGTTCTCGGGCCAGTGTCAGGATGGGTTGCTGATTAGTCGACGAGCGCATTGCAGTATAAAAAGTAATAGCGCTTTACCCCGGGCTTCGGGGTTGAAGTCGAGTTCACCAGCAGAGCTGCGTCCTAAAAAGTCGATCGCCGCTTCGGCCAAATGGCTGAACACATCTTGCGAGCCAATATAGTCCATGCTGGGGGTTAGGATGTTTTGGAGTTGTAGGAAACACCAACTGAGTTGTTCGACATATTCTGTAACTACCCATGTCACACCGTTTGAGCTGTAAGCGCTCGTGTTTGGTGGGTCAGACCAATCTTGGCCTGGCGCGCAAATTAGTACAGACGTGCCTGCCCACGGGGCGGCGACAGGTAAAACTTCTGCACGAGCCACGCTCACAATTAGAGTGTGGATTTGCTTGTCTATTGAAGCAAGCCGATCGCTGAGGCTAAGTTGCGTAGTTTGATCTCCCATAGCACGCGAGGTTAATGCAGCAGCGAGTGAATTAAACCGATATGGCCGTGGCAATAGTAAAAACATTGTTACGTTTTGCGAGAGGCGAGCCCGCGGGGATCGTGTTGGTCGGTCTGGCCTATCGTCTGAGGTAAACTGCGCGGGCGTCGAACCCCAGTCCCCGTTACTTTCCTGCAGAGAATATTCTCCGGTGTTGTTAGCTTCTTTATCTTTTCTTCGTCAAAAATTCACTCCGGCAGCGGATATATCGCGAGCTTCTATTAAGACGCTCAAGGCTGTCCATAAACCGCTCAAGGCTGTTTATGAGCCGCTCAAGGCTGTTTATAAACCGCTCAAGGCTGTTCCCCTAATCATTGCGAGCGTTGTTGTGTTGGGGGGGTGTGCTGGCGCGGGTAGTGGCGGTGCTGGGGTGAGTGCCAAGCCCAGAGTGGTGCCGGCGAGCTCTGCCCGAATCGCGGCCGCGGCACAAAACATGCTGGCGGAATGGACCGGACCCTATGGCGGTGTGCCGCGTTTCGATTGGATCAATGATCCGGTGTATCTGCAGGCGCTACAGCCAGCCGTTGAACAGGGTATTGCAGAACACCTTGCCGAGATTGAAGTCATTGCGGATAACCCGGCGCCCGCCACGTTTGAGAATACGGTGGTTGCATTAGAAGCGGCCGGTGATGCGCTGTCGCGAGTGCTCGTGTTTCGGCGAATTTGGTCCGCCAACGAGTCAACACCTGAGTTTCGTCTGGTGCAAACCAAGGTCGCGCCGCTACTTGCCGACTATGAATCGGCCATCAGTCAAAATCAGGCGCTGCTAAAGCGTTTGGTGGCTGTACAAAATTCACCTCAGGCTGAACGTCTATCAGCTTCTGAGGCACGGCTGTTGAAAAAAACCTATGACGGGTTTGCCCGTAACGGGGCGACGCTTACTGGCAAGCCAGCCAAACGCTACGCGGCGATCCAGAAGCGGTTGGCAGAGCTGCATACGCAATTTGGCGCCAACATGCTCGCTGATGAAGAAGGGTACGTGACCTACCTGAGTGAGCAGCAGTTGGGCGGATTGCCGCCCAGCGTCGTTCAGGCTGCTGCTCAGGCAGCGGGTGATCGCGGTCGGGCGGGCGAATGGGCGATTGCCAATACGCGTTCTTCTATAGATCCATTTCTCACTTACTCTACTGAACGTGCTCTGCGTGAAACAGTGTGGCGCAATTTCTACGCCCGCGGTGATAACCCCGGCGAACACAACAACAACCCACTGATCGCCGAAATTCTGCAACTGCGCGATGAGCGAGTGGCGCTGCTCGGTTTTGCTAACTACGCGCAGTGGCGGCTGGATAATCGAATGGCGCAAACGCCGGCGCGCGCCGAGGCGCTGATGATGCAGCTGTGGCCGGCAGCCATTGCCAAAGTCGAGCGGGAAGTGGCCGATATGCAACAGCTTGCTAACGCAGAAGCGGCAGGCACCTCTGCGCCTGCCATCGAGGGCTGGGATTATCGCTACTACGCTGACAAGGTGAAGCGGTCCAAATACGCGCTCGACTCCAGTGAAGTCAGGCAGTATCTGCAACTCGACAACCTGGTTGAAGCGATGTTTTTTGTTGCGGGTGAGCTGTTCGATTTTGAGTTTTCTGCGCTGCCTGAAGGTGCGGTTCCTGTTTATGGCGCCGACGTCAGAGTTTGGGAGGTCACGCGTAGCAGTACAGGTGAGCATATTGGCCTGTGGTACCTCGACCCTTACGCTCGGCCGGGCAAAGGTTCAGGGGCCTGGGCAAGCACCTATCGCTCGCGCAGCACCTTTGCAGGTGAAAAGACGGTCATCGTTTCGAATAACTCAAACTTCAGCAAAGCGCCAGCAGGCCAACCACTACTCATTTCCTGGAGCGATGCAGAAACTCTGTTTCACGAGTTTGGTCATGCGCTACATGCATTGTCGGCAGACGTCACATACAACTCACAAAACTGGGGTGTTCGTGACTACACCGAATTTCATTCACAGCTGCTCGAGCGCTGGCTGCTAACGCCGCCGATCGTTGCGCAGTATCTGCGACATCACGAGACCGATCAGCCGATTCCTGCGGCGTTGGTGGTGAAGTTAAAAAAAGCCGCTACCTTCAATCAAGGATTTGCGACTACTGAATATTTGGCGTCTGCCTTGGTGGATATGAAGTTACATACCACTGATCCAGAAGGCATTGATGCGGCAGCATTCGAGAAGGAGACACTCGACGCGTTAAAGATGCCAAGCGAATTGGTAATGCGTCACCGCACGCCGCACTTTGGTCACGTGTTCGAAAACGAAGGGTATGCGGCAGGCTATTACGGTTACATATGGTCAGAAGTCTTGGCGGCGGATGCTGCTGAAGCGTTTGAATCGAGCCCTGACGGTTTCTATAACAAAGAGCTCGCGGCAAAGATGGTGCAATTTTTGTATGCGCCGCGTGACTCGATCGAGCCCATGGAAGCCTACCGGCAGTTTCGTGGCCGAGAGCCACAGGTGGATGCGCTGGTGCGCGCGCGCGGTTTGGCTGAATAGACTGGGCTAAGCTCGACCGTTCTGCGCGATCACGAACTCAGGCTTGCTACTTAGGCTTGCTACTCAGGAGGGGGCTCTGAGTCGTTGTCTTTGCGCGAGCGAGTAGTGGGTTTCATGTTCCATGTGCTTTCCATCATGTTGCGCATCATGGCTAGCGGATTCATCTCATTCAGTTCTTTCACCCGGGACCGGAAGCGATCCTGGTTTTGAAAGAAAGTCAGCAGGCTCTGCTCTAGGTATTTTGACAAAACCCGACCCGTCTTGACGCTATAGAGGCGGATGATCATTTCGATCGCGCGGTTGGTGAGAATAGGCTCGTGGCCTTCAGCTTCTTGCTCAGACAGAATCTGCATCAATACCGAACGGGTGATGTCGTTCCCGTCATTGCTGTCTTCTACTTCGATGCTCTCGCCTTTACTGATCAGAACGCGCACGTCTTTGATGGTGACGTATTTGCTGGCGGTGCTGTCGTAGAGGCGGCGATTGGGGTATTTCTTCAGCTTGTGCATGGTGTAGCCGCCTCAGGTGCGATAAATGGCCGATTTAAGCCTCAGAGTACGGCGTTATTTGCTGCGTCGCAATATAAACCCACTGATAAATGATATTAAAGCTTAGCTAAATCAATGATTTAGGCTTATTCGTGTGCGTCGCACAAAAATATTCAGAAAAGATGTTGCAATGCACAATGGTGCAATGCACAATGCTTCTTGTGCGGTGCAGCAACGTTAAGCAACATTAGAAGTAGCAGTAAAAGCGCCCAAGCCATTTCAACGGCCATCAACAATCAGGCCAATATAAGGATCAGAACATGAGCGTATTTCAGAAGTCAGTAGAACTTGGTAAGAACCTGTTTGCGATCAATCGCAAAACCACTCGTGACATCGTTGCGATCCAGGTGGGTGGCGTTCGTCGTTACATCGAAACCAACGTTAGTGCGGTTAAGAACGCGTCAAACATTAAAAGCTTCCCGGCTCTGGCCGAAGCTCAGCGCACATACGGCGCAACACTGATTGCTGGTGTTCAGTCAGACCTGCTTGCTGGCCGCGAAGTGGTAAAAGAAGCGGTTGCAGATACTCGCGAAGTTATCGCCTCTGTTCGCTCTGAGAAGCCCGTAAAGAAGACCACTCGCAAGACAACAGCCCGCAAGACCATTAAGAAAACAGCGACTAAGAAAGCAGCTGTACGCAAGCCTCGCGCGACTGCTGCCCAAAAAGCAGCCTAAGCCAGCTTGTATCAGTAAAAGCGGTGGTCTGAACTAAAGGCAGCGGCGCACTCCTCTCCCCACTAGAAGTGCACCCCCTGTTTACAGGGGTCCCCTCCCTTCGTAGCCTTCAAGCGACGACCTGATTCTGCTTTCTCGGCGGTTATGCCTCTGGTCTCCAAGACCTGTTGTGCGTAACCGCCGTTTTTCTTTGCCGCGGTTTTCTTTCTGTAGAATAGTGGCATCACTTTTTCTCTGCAGGACCTCTCTATGCGTTACCGCGCCTTTGCCATTGATCTGGACGGAACCTTGCTTGCCGGAGAAGACGTACCGCAGGCCAATATCGATGCGTTGAAGGAGGCGATAGCTCAGGGCGTACGAGTCATCATTGCAACGGCTCGGTGGAAGGAAAAAGCCTTGGAAGTGCAGGCCAAGCTAGGCATTCGCGAAACGCTCATTGCCTGTTCAGGCGCGCAGGTGTTTGACCCGGAAACGGGTAAAGACGTGTTTGCCGCTCGTTTGCCCGCAGACTTTACGCGCGAGATGTTTGCGATCTGCAACGAAGAACGCTGTATAGCAACCATTACGGGTGGTACCTCAGTGCGGGTTAAGCTCGATGGAGAACCTGTTGGCGCAATGATGGGGGATGAAATGAACTGGGTGCCGCAGCTGGAAATGCTGGACGGAGACTTGCCGCGTATTGGCGCCATTCAAGGCAGTAAAGCGGTCACACGCATCAAGGATGAGCTGCAGGCAAAATACGCAAACAAAGTGAATATCTTTGATTCGATTGGCCCAACGGGGCGCATCATCATCACGATCACGGCAAAGGTTGCTGAGAAAGGCACAGCCTTAATCGCTGCCTGTGCCTATCTTGAGTTGCAGCCGGAAGACGTAGTGGCGTTTGGCGACGCAGAAAATGACCTTGCGATGTTCCGCCTGGCAGGGGCGGCTGTCGCAATGGGTCAGGCGAGTGATGAGGTTAAGGCCGCGGCAGATTTTGTGTCCGTGCCGAACGATCAAGGTGGAGTGGGGCACGCGGTGCGGCATTTGCTTGAGCACGGTGGGTTTTAGGAAAGGCAGGGGTCAGAATTAATTCTGACCCCTGAGTTCTCCTAACGCTGCCTCATCCCCGTACGTCATCACTCTTTGATGCATGGTGTTCATTGAATCAAATATTTGCTGGGTGGCTTCGGGCACCGTTGTTCCTGGAGCAAAATACAGCGGATCGAGAATGTGACTCGCGACAGGTCCGGGGTTTATCGTTTTGGTGCCGGGAGCCCGCATGGCTTTTAGGCCGGTCATATAAATAGGCACGACAGGCACGTTTTTTTCGAGCGCTAAAATTGAGACGCCGTGTTTGAATTTTCCGAGATCGTTACCACGCGAGCGTGTGCCTTCAGGGAAGATCATCATGTTGCAGCCTTGGTCGAGCAGCCACTTTGGGTACTCAAGTGCCTTTGAGCCGCCGCCCCGGGTAATGGGGTAAAGCCCCATTACCAGCGACTGATACCAAGGCTTTAGCGTGATTTCTTTTCGACCTTTCAAAAACCAACGGTCTGCTGCGGCACCAAAATAGATGTTGGAGCGAATGCGTTCCGGCAAGGCGCCCAGCAGTGCGTACTGATCGAGATGGCTCGCATGATTGCCAATAACGATACACGGACCTGTTATGGCGTCGAGCTTGTCCTGGCCGGTGATGGTGAATGGCTTGAAGTATTCATTGCTCCAGCGGTTATACGCATAGCCGCGCATGGCGCGACGGGCAAGTCGTGCCCAACTTTGAATCTGCCATTTGTGCGGCCCCCCGGTTTTGCCGCTTTGCGACATGAGGCGTTCGAACAGGGGTAAATCGATGGCAGGGAGCATTTCGGTGACGGCGACGGCGTCGAACTCTTGGGCGAGGGTGGCCCGATAGGCTTTGAAGTTATCTGGGGCGTCGATAATGATGCACTGGTCCCACTCGCCGAGCAGGTGGTAGCTGTGAATCACTTTGGCTTCCCAGCGTTCGAGGCCTGCGTGAATATCCAGCAGCGATTTTGCATCACTTTTAACCGACTTGAGGCCGTCCGAGTGATAGCGCAACAGCAGAACATAGTGCGACATGCCGCGGTGTCCTAGCTGCGACCCTCTTCTGCGTTCATCGTTTTCACCGACTTCGACATCATTTCAACAAACTGATCGATGCCCATGGCAGGGAGAGTGTTCACTTTCATGGTGCCGCGGGCGCCGAGCTCCATGGCGATACGTGCCATTACTTCATTGCTGGGGGCTTCGATAACGTTCACAAAGTCGTAACCGCCGAGCACGGCGTATTGCGCGGTCACGCGTGCGCCCATCGACTCAACTTCCTTGTTGACGGCTTTCAGGCGGTCCGGACGCTGCTTAAGCGTTTTGCGACCTTCGTCGGTGAGGGTGCTGAGCATGATGAACGTGGTCATTGGCTTTCCTAATTCTCCAGAACATAGCGGCCAGGTGCCGCGTCAATCTCGGGGAACTCGCTGTTGCCAAATTCAAAGGGGGCAACCTGCTGGTCTAACGGATCTTGTTCCGCTAGCCAGTTTATCCAGTCGCCTACCCATAGCCCTGCGTGTTCAGTTGCGTGTTCCGCCCATTCATCCGGAGACTCGGGCAGGCTCTCGCCAAGCCAGTATTTCAGGTGCTTGTTGTCAGGTCGAGATGAAATTGTCTGTGTATGTGCCTGGTGGGTCAGCACGAAGCGAATGTCGCCGCCAAATAGCTGGGTAGAACGGTAGCAGGCTTTCCACGGCGTGATGTGGTCGGTGCTGCCAGCCATCAGATACACGGGGTATTTTATGGCGCTCAGATCGAGCCGCTGGCCCATGACCATTAGCTCGCCCTTGGCGAGTTTGTTGTCGACAGACATGTCGAGCAGCTCACCGAAGAAGCCGGAAGGCACGCGTGAATAGTCCATAGACCAGAACAACAGGGGGTGAATCGGTGGCGTTTCACCCAGTAGATAGTTGGCGCGATAGAACGACATGATGTTTTCTTCGAGTCGCAAGCGCGCAAACATTTCAAAGACGTCCTTTTCGTCATAGCGCCCCTTCATGCGCACCATCTGTTTCTGCGCTTGCACGGAGCGGGGTGATACAAACAGTCCGAAGTCACTGTCTTCGGGGCGCGAATCAATAACGTTAATGTGTAGGCTCAGGCTGTTAATCCAGTCGTCGCCGCGCGCCTGCATGACACCCGCTGCAATGGCTGTGGTTAGGCCGCCAGCGCAAACGCCCATTAAATCAATTTTTTCTACGTCCATAATTGAACGAATAATTTCGACGGCCTGAATAACACCGCCGGCGTAGGTGTCTGAGTTCCAGTCGCGATGCTCTGGTTTTGGATTGCGCCAGCTAATGGCAAACACGGTGTTGCCTTCTTTCATCAACTGTTGGAACAGGCTGCGGTCTGGGGTGAGGTCGCCGAGGTAGAATCGATTGACCTGGCTAAACACGTACAGCAGCGGAGTGCCGCGCACATTGTCGGTCGTCGGCTGGTACTGCATCAGCTCAAACAGTTCGTTGCGAAACACCACGGCGCCTTCGCTAGCGGCGACATCGGTGCCAAGCTTGAAGCTGCCGCGTTTGGCGACAGCCGGATAGCCGTGGTTGTGCTTTACGTCGTCGAAAAAGTTTCGAGCGCCCTGCACCAGCGATCGTCCGAGGGTCTTGCGTGCTTTACGCAGCGCAGCGGGGTTGCCGGGTAGTGTGTTTACCGGAGCGAGCAGATCTTTGGCAACGTCGACAAGATAGCGCGCGCGTTGACGATCCATACCATCCATGTCGACCTGTTCCAGCCAGTGGTCCATGGCGGATCCCCAGGCCAGGTAGCTCTGGCCCACTCGTTTGAAGAATGGGCTGTCGCGCCATGCCGTGTCGTCGAAACGGCGGTCGGTGCGGTCGGGTGTGAGCGAGCTTTTACCGACCATGATTTCACCCAGATCCTGCAACAACTGCTTGTTGGCAGAGATCAGAGCGCCGGGCTGGGTAATACCCTGCTGCACGGTTTCCCAGAAGGAATCGAGGATGGACTGCGCGTCTACGCCAATCGATGAGTTCAGTGCGACGCCGGCGCGAGGCTCGCCCTGCGTTGCATTAACCGCCTCATCGATCTTCGTTTGCGCGCCGCTGGTGTCAGCCTTTTTTGTTGAGTCTGTTGGCTCGGCTTTATCTGTCTTGCTCATCTTGTTCCCTCAAATATCCTAAGCGTGGTGCTATTCGCTTGCGGTTTTCTTTTTCTTGGAGCGACTTTTGCTGGCGTTCTTTTTGTC
>JALZVT010000140.1 GCA_023300545.1 Pseudomonadales bacterium | reverse complement strand
GCTGGCATGGCGTCCGGGTCGATGAACGTTTTGGCGATGATGTAGACCACGTAGAGACCGACGAGCAACAGCCCAGGCAGCATTGCGCCCGCAAACAGATCGCTGACCGACACCGGCTTGGGTGCAAACACCCCTTGATTGAGTTGGGCTTGTTGATAGGCGCTCGAGATGACATCGCCCAGCAGCACCAATGCAATGCTGGGTGGAATGATCTGCCCAAGCGTGCCGGTGGCGGCGATGGTGCCAGTGGCGATGCCTGGTTTGTATCCGGCCTGTTGCATGCTGGGTAAGGCAAGTAGTCCGAGAGTGACTACGGTTGCACCTACGATGCCAGTGCTCGCGGCCAGCAACGCGCCAACAATCACGACGGCCAAGGCAAGGCCCCCACGGCGTCCGCCCATCAGGGCCGTTAGGCTCGCAAGCAAGTCTTCGGCAATGCGCGTGCGTTCCAGTGTGACACCCATGAACACAAACAGCGGTACTGCGATAAGCGTTGGGTTAGTAACGATGCCAAACAGGCGCCCAGGCAAGAAGCCCAGGTCATTCAGCGAAAAGTAGCCGCTTGCTGCGCCAATAAACGCCATAAGCAAACCAACACCTGCCAACGTCAGGGCAACGGAATAGCCCAGCAGCAGAACGGCGAATACGGCGAGGAACATGAGCAGTGGGAAAAATTCCACGCCCACTTAGCGACTCTCTCTTAGTCGATTTATGCAGCGACTCATTTCTGCAACGCCCTGCAGCGCAAGCAGAACGGAACTTGCGATAAGCAGCGATTTGAGCAAATACACGGCGGGAATGCCCCCGACTTCGGCCGAACCTTCGCGCACGCGCCAGGCGGCGGCAACGTAGTCCCAGGAGAACCAGATAACGCAGGCGCACATGGGTAGCAAAAAGAACGAGTGGCCAGCGAGGTCGACAAGCGCTTTGGTGCGGTCACTAAACCGATTGGCCAGCACATCTACTCGTACGTGGGTGTTGTGCTTTAAGGCGTAGGCAAACCCCAGCATGAAAGCGGTGCCGTGCAAATACATGACCGCTTCTTGGCCAGCAATGGTGCCAAGGTCAAACAGATAGCGTGCGATAACAATCGCGAAAGTGAGCAACACCATCACCGGCAGGAAGGTCGCGAGCAGTTTGCCGCAGGCCTCGGTGAGAGCGTCGATCGCGTGCGTAAGTGTTTTCACGCAGCAGGAGAGCTCAAGGCGTACTCCGCAACGAGCCCGATAAACAGAGCGAAGCCAACCCAGACATTGCGAGTAAACGCGTTGAGGTAGGCGGCGCGTTGTAAGGTTGCCTCATCCACACTGATGCTGGGTTGCACGCGCACGGTTTGCTGTTGCCAGAGAAACAGTCCTGCAATGGCGGCTAGAGCGATAAAATAGGGGTAGTGGTAATTCATGTTGTCGCCCACCAGGTACCAACTAAACAGCGTAGACACCTGGAGTACGGCAATCATTACTACAGCGCCGTCGCCAAACAGCACAGCCGTTGATTTAACGCCAATCTGGATGTCGTCTTTGCGATCGAGCATCGCGTAAAAGGTGTCGTAACCGACAATCCACAGCACGCTGCCAACAAATAAAATCCAGCCAGGTGATGAAACGCTACCCTGCACTTCAATGAAGGCAAGCACGATGCCCCAGCTGAACGCGCCACCAAGCACCACTTGGGGTAAATAGGTATGACGCTTTGCAAACGGATAGATGATGGCAAGCACCGCACCGCCACAGGCCCACAGCAGGGTCGCTGGTTGCATTAGTGCCGCGATAATGGCCGCCACCGCGAGCAGCACACCCGCAACAATCATCGCCTCTTTGACCGACACGGCCTTGCGAGCCAGCGGGCGCTCACGGGTTCGCTCGACATAGGGATCAACATTGCGATCGGCAATATCGTTGATAACGCAGCCTGCGCTGCGCATGACAAAGGTGCCTACGACAAACAGCAGCAGCACGCGGGTGTCGGGCACGCCGTTGCTCGCCATCCATAGGGCCGCAAGGGTGGGCCACAGCAGCAGCAAAGTGCCGACGGGGCGGTTGATCCGCATGAGTTCTGCGTAGAGTTTGAGCCGATCCAATGCAGAAAAAACCATGTGCTATTCAGGTGGGCTTAATGATAGCCAACTATGCTAAGTAACGGAAAGTATTTGATTTTCTTTGGGTGCCAAAGTACTTTAGCGCCCTTTGCCGGGGGCTGTGTCTTACAGGCGTCCCCCAATTAGGCGCCTTTAAAATCTTGTGAGAACTAAGAGCGAAAGTTATGCGGAAATGGCAGTGCATAGTCTGCGGTTGGATCTACGACGAAGCCGAAGGTTGTGAAGAAGAAGGCATAGCGCCTAACACCAAGTGGGAAGATGTGTCTGAAGATTTTGTCTGCCCCGAATGCGGTGTTGGCAAAGCAGACTTTGAAATGATTGAAGTGGGATAAAACGCATGAATCTGACCGCCCGCATCCTCATCGCCATGGTTGTTGGCGGTCTTATTGGCTGGGGCGTGCAGACGCTGGGTTATGGCGCCGGCAGCTGGATAGACACCTACCTGACCCATGGCCTCATCGAGGTCGGCGGCAGCATTTTTGTAAACTCGCTAAAGCTAATGGTGGTGCCCTTGGTATTTGTGTCGCTGGTTTGCGGGGCAAGTTCACTTAGTGGCGGGAACCTCGGCCGGCTTGGCGGCAAAACCCTTGGCCTGTATCTGTTCACCACCGCGGTGGCCATTACCATTGCGCTGACGCTTGCGCTGGTTATCGCACCGGGTGAAGGCATGGGTGCCACAACAGATGCGCCAGACAAGACCACCTTTGTTCCCAAAGAAGCCCAGAGCATCAAAGAAACCATCATAGATGTGTTTCCAACCAACCCTGTTGCCGCAATGGCGAGCGGCAAGATGCTGCAGATTATTGTGTTTGCGCTGCTGTTCGGGGTCGCGATTACGCACGCCGGCGAAGCGGGTGGTCGGATTCGCTCATTCTTTGAAGACTTGAACGAAGTGATCATGGCGCTGGTTACCATGCTCATCAAGCTTGCCCCCATCGGCGTGTTTTGCCTGATGTGGAAATTGTTTGCGGATATGAGCTGGACCGAAATCGGCAAGCTCGGCATGTATTTCATGACCGTGGTGATCGCCCTGTTCGTGCACATCAGTGTGGTCATGCCGATTTTGCTAACGGTGCTTGGGCGGGTTAATCCGCTGCGCTTTTTCAAGAAGATGCGCGAGCCCATGCTGCTGGCGTTTTCCACAAGTTCCAGTGCGGCAACCTTGCCAGTGACCATGCGCACCGTTGAAGAGCGTGTTGGGGTTGACGAAGAGGTGGCCTCGTTTGTGCTGCCGATGGGCGTCACCATCAACATGGATGGCACCGCGATCATGCAGGGCGTAGCGACTGTGTTTATCGCTCAGTTCTACGTGATTGAGCTGACGACACTCGATTACCTAACAGTGATTCTGACCGCCACCATGGCCTCGATTGGGGCGGCAGGCGTGCCCGGCGTTGGGCTCATTACGCTTGCGTTGGTGCTGGAGCAGGTTGGCCTGCCGGTAGAAGGCATTGCGCTGATTATTGGTGTTGATCGTCTGCTGGACATGATGCGCACCGTGGTGAACATCTCAGGTGATGGCACGGTAGCTACCATTGTTGCGCGCAGCGAAGGCAAGTTTGATGACGCTGTTTTTGCAGACGACAACGCGGGATTGGTCTACGAGGAAGCGCGGCAGTAGCTTAGGTCACTAGCTGGGACCAGTAGCTTGGGCTTAGCGCACAAAATGCGCAAAATGAGTTGGAGTTCCGTTACTCGAATTGGAACTCATTTACCCTCCCAGCATGCCCAATTTCTCCCATCGCTCCATCTTGCTTTGCGCCTGCGCACTTCTGGCGGCGCTTATTTTGCCGGTTGCCCACGCCGAGATTCACTCTTGGCGCGACAACGACGGCAATCTGCATTTTGGTGACGAGCCGCCCGTAAAAGGGGCAGGCACTGACGTGCGAGTTGTTGCGCTTAAGCCGGCCAGCGAGTACAGCAGCGTCGCTCTTCCTGTGGTCGTGAACACTGAGCTGTTGATGTACGGCACGAGTTGGTGTGGCTACTGCAAAAAAGCGCGTCGGTATTTCAACGCTAACGGCATCGCCTTTCGCGAGTTCGACATTGAGAAAAACCCATCCGCCAAGCGCGCGTACGATAAGCTACGGATATCAGGTGTGCCGGTGATCGTGCAAGACGGACGCACAATGCGGGGTTTCTCTGCCGCGAATTTTGAACGGTTTTACCAAGCGCCTTAACCTGCGGACCATCGCTCTTTCTGGGTTATGCGCCAGACACCCGGGCGGCGATTGTGCTTAACAGTGCAGCCACCCCCTCAACACCATCCCCCTGCAAAATTTCATTCGCCGCTGCGCGAGCGTAAGGGTCGCAATGCGCAGGTGCTGCGCTGTGCCCGGCCCAGTGCAACATGGATTCGTCGTTAACGCTGTCGCCGATAGCGAGCACGTCTGCCTGTGCAATACCTAGCGTGTCTGCGAGCGCGGCTACCGCCAAACCTTTGGTCGCCTCAGGTGCGTGCGCGACGGTCACTCGCTGAAAATTCAGGAGCTGTAAGCGCGAGCCATAGCGTTTCTCGAGTTGCTGATAAACCGAATTCGAGTCTTCGGGGGTGCTTATGATGTCTATGCCCGTGGGCATAATGCCGGACTGTTGTGGGTCACTGTGCACTTCGAGGGTTATTCCTGACACGTCTGCAAAATACTGGGAGGCGTCGGTGTGCTCTGAAATCAGGTAGCGCTCAGCATCAAACCACGAATAGGGCCAGCCCTCGGCTTTGGCAAAAGCGACAAGCTCGCGAGCAATCGTCTGATCGATACCAAAGCGAGTTTTTACCGAGCCATCGAGTTCATGAATCGAGGCACCCTGCTGACAGATTAGCGGCAAGGTGATGCCGAGGTGTTTGCCGATGTGGACGGTACCAGGAAACATTCGGCCCGAGGCGAGTGCAACCGCCACGCCGTTGTTTAACAGCACTTTGATGGCGTTGGTAATCTGGTCACTCGGCACGTCGGTGTGGTGGGCCCCGGGAGGCAAGAGCGTGCCGTCGATGTCGAGCGCAATAAGGCGAGTTGAAGTGGTTGGCAAAGCGCAGTCCTGTTGGTTGTTTTTTTGCTGATTTTTTTAAAGGGTTAGCAAAAAGGCGATGAGTTGATCGCGCTCGGTATCACTCAGATCAATGTCGGGCACTTCGCTATTGCGTAGTGGGTCATCACCGAGCTGGTTTCTGTAGTGATCGAGGGCAGTAGTGAGTGTGTCAAAGCGGCCGTCGTGAAAATAGGGGGCGGTGGCACGAAGGTTACGCAGGCTTGGTACTTTGAAGGCGCCGTCGATGGTTTCGCCGAGATTCTGTCGGCGCGCAAAGCGCAGATGTTCGCAGTTGTTGGTACCGGCGTCACTGTAGCTGCCTGAGCAATTAAACGGATCTACCAATACAGCTTGCAGGCCGCGCATGCGGCCAAAATCGTGTGAACCTTTTGTGCCAGGCAGCGGCTCGGAAGTGGCCACGTTGTGAAAGCCCTGATTAGTAAACTGAGGGCCGTTGTGACACCGCAGGCACTGGGTGCGCGGGATATCGAGGAACAGACGGAGTCCGGCTTGTTCGGTCGCGGTGAGCGGCTCCGCCGGGGTCAGAATTAATTCTGACCCCTCTTGCTGGTGAGCTTCCAATCCATCCCCCAACAATTCATCCGCCCAAGCATCAAACCGCCCGGGCGCATGCTGCAGTGTCGCCTCGTAACTGGCGATGAGCTTGCCAATGGTCGCAAAGGCGTCATTCACCAATTGTTTGTCGTGTTCTGCCATGCGGTGCCAGCTCAGTTTGCCCGCGCCAAACGGACTGGCGGCTAGTGGAAAACGGGTGGTGTCCGAAAAGTCGTGTTGTTTTTCAGTGAGCTTAAGAAGTGGCGCGGCAAAACCTTGTTGTGAAAAGACATACCGCACGGCATCGGTTCGATTGTTGTCCATCTCTCCAGGTGTTTCGATAGGCGTTACCGCCTGTGCCCACAGGCTGTCACGGCGGCCGTCCCAGTAAAACCAATTTGCGTGGGCAACGCCTGTAAGCGCCGGGGTGTGGCGTTTGGTGGTGGCGCTGCCAAATCCGAGTTTCTTACCGTCAGCAAAACCAAGAGCTCGGTCATGGCAGGTGGCGCAGCTGACATTACCCGTGGCGCTCAAACCGGTTGAGTTGAACAGCGCCTGTCCCAGCTTGATCGCCTCTGGGATGTGCATAAACCGGTTAGATAGATCAGTGGGTTGCGGGAGTGCGCGCAGTCGCAGCGAGTTAATGAGAGCAAGCTCATTAGGATTCCATGCAAGCGTTGCCTGGGCTGCCGGATTGCCTTCGATCTGATCGGGCTGAAGGTTGAAGTTGAACACCGCGCTGTCGACTCCTGCTGGTCCGCCAACGGTCACTACAAATCGCCAGTCACCGGGCATGTTCAACACTAAGCCTTCCAGCAAATAGTCTGAGCCGCCCAGGTGTTGAGTGAACTGTGGTGCGCTCGACAGGCCATGACCGTGACCGGGCATGCCGCCGTCGAAGTACAGCGAGTTGGGTGTGAAGTCTGTGCCACTGGCATCAGTGATACGGGCGACCCAAGGTTGGCGTGAGCCGATGCGCACCGCCCCGCTTTGGGGTTGCAGTGTGACCGCATAGGCGCCCGTTTCGCTGAGCACCTCAGTGCCGGGTGATTGTGCAGCAGCTGATTTCGCAGCGGCTGCTGGTGCGACGGGCTCTGGGTCGCTGGATTGTTTGGAGCAGGCGGCGAGACTGGCAACCAGAAAAAGACACGTCAGAGGCGTTAAGAGAATGCCTTTCATCTGGTTGTTACGAGCGAAGTTCTTGCTCTTTCAGTCCTTTGAACAGTGCAAAAGTGAGAATTACTAACACCACAAGTAGCGGTACGCTGATGATGACCATCGCGCTTTGCAGCGATTTCAGGCCACCCAGAAAAATCAATGTGATGGGTAGCAGACCTAAAAAGAACGCCCAAAATATTCTGTGCCAGGTTGCCGGATGAGCGTCTGCCGGTAAAGTTTTTGTAGCGGCTGAGGCGAGGGTGTACGACGCCGAGTCATAGCTGGTTGCCGCAAAAATTAGCGCGAGAATGCCAAACAGCGGGAGAATGATGAAATCGAGCGGCAGCGACACTAGCACGGCGACTACCGCATGGGGCGCGCCGCTGTCGTTGAGCAACTGCAATACCGGCACGATGCCATTTTGCTGCACAAACTGGGCGTAGCCGCCGAGCACGACAAAAAACGCAACACAGCCGAGGCTGCCGTAACCCAGCGAGCACAGCACGAGTTCTTTGATGGTGCGGCCGCGAGAGACTTTGGTAATGAACATGCCCATGAAAGGACCGAGGGCTAGCCACCAGGCCCAGTAGAACACGGTCCAGGCGCCGACAAAGTCGGTTTCGCCCGCGGAATCGTTGTAGGTACTCATTTTCAGGAAGTTTTGCAGGGTGTGGCCAACGGCCTCGACGGCGGTTTCGAGAATGTAGACCGTTGGGCCAAATATCAGCACAAACAACAGCATCAATAGAGCAAGCCCGACGTTGAGGTTGCTCAGACGTTTGATGCCTTTTTCCAGACCGACGTACACGCTGAAGGCGTAGAGCGATGTGATCACTAAAATGATGATGCAGCTGAGTAAAAAGTTCTCTTCGATACCAAACAGGTGATTGCTGATAGCGGCCATCAATGGCACTGCAAGACCAAGGCCGGTGCTGATGGCGCCAATGAGGCCAACCATAAATGTGAGGTCAATCAGTCTGCCAAGTGGACCGTTGCTGTGTCGGCCGAGTACCGCCTCGCAGGCGCCGCTAAGGCTGAGGGTAGGCATTTTGCGGACGTGATAGGCGTAGGCGATAGCAACGCCGGGCAGGCAATACAGTGCCCAGCCAGTCAGCCCCCAGTGAAACAGTGGGTAAGACGTGGCCCAGCCCAGCGCTTCCTTCGACTCAGGAGTGGCGCCAAAGGGTGGCGCCTGAAAGTAGTACGCCCACTCAATGGTGCCCCAGTAGATAACGCTGGTGCCGATGCCGCCGCAGAACAGCATGGCAGCCCATGAGAAGGTGGAATAGTCTGGCTGGCTGTCGGGTGGTCCGAGGCGGATCTGACCGTGGCGACCGAAGGCGAGCACTAGCAATATAATCAGTGCGGCCGCAGCAAACACAACATAGGCCACACCCAGATCCTGGGTGACGTAGTCGAAGCCTCGTCCGAGTATTTCTTTGCCGGCGTCGGGGTAGAGCACCAGCGGCACACAAACGGCGAGTATTAATACGGCGCTGGTGATGAAGATGAACCAGTCAATATTCTGACCGGGGTCTGGGGCTTGTGCTGAGGCTGACGAGCCTTTATTGCTTTCGATACTGACGTGGGAAACCTGTCGCTGTGGTCAGACCATCTTAACGTGCGCGCGCCTTTAACCACCAGAGTACAGAGGAGGAGACCAATTCGGCTGCAAAAAGGCCATGATTCGTTTCTTAGGTTTATGTGGCGTAGAGGAAGAGGAGATTACATGACTGATCAAGTGCTTAGTGGTCAGCCGGCGAATGAAGAGTGGGACTACCCCGCCCCTTTTGTGATTCACCATGTTGTGGATGCCAGCGACATCGACGAACTCGGTCACACCAACAACGTGTGTTATCTGGCCTGGCTTGAGCGTTGCGCCTGGGCGCACTCTGCAGCGGTGGGCTTCGACGTCAAACAGATGCTGGCGGTGAATCGGGCCATGGTGGTGCGTGATGTGCGTATGCAATACCTGCAGGCCACCTTTGAACATGATGAGCTGTACATCGGTGATTGGTTGTCTGCGAGCGATGGCCGTTTGCGAGCCACGCGCACCTTTCAGATTCTTCGGGCCGGTGCGCAGTCGGGCTCTCTGCCGGGGAAAAACGTGACGGTTATGCGAGCGGAAGTGGACTTTGTGTGCATAGACGTTGAGCGCGGCCGGCCAACTCGCATGCCGCCTGAGTTTGTGGCGGCCTATCAGCCAGTGCAGCTCTCGCCCAAGTGATCGCCGGCAGTGTGATTGTAAAACGACGCCAATAAGTTGCTACGTCTTCATACAAACGCTTACTT
Source organism: Pseudomonadales bacterium (assembly GCA_023300545.1). Taxonomy (GTDB): domain Bacteria; phylum Pseudomonadota; class Gammaproteobacteria; order Pseudomonadales; family Azotimanducaceae; genus JALZVT01. The sequence continues at coordinate 19,127 of JALZVT010000140.1, read as the reverse complement.
ACCCAGCATGAACAAACACCTGTCAGGTCAGTACAGTTATCACTCGATGAAGTGAGTGCAGTATGAGTAACGTGACCAGAGCAAAAGCTATGAGCAGTAATAAATCAGGTTCCGAAGAATCGGTTCGACCCATTCCAAAATCAGCAAAGCAGCGGCGTGAAAGTGACATTAATCCGCCTGCACCAACCATTGATAGCGTTCGAGAGCTGCTGCTTGGCGACACCATGAAGCAAAGCCGACGTGAGCTCGATTCCATTGAGCGCCAAACCCACAAACAGATGGGTGAACTGCGTGTTGAGCTGGGCGACCGGGTGGACCGAGTGGTTCGTGCCTTGTCGACGGTCAATCAGGCGGTACACAAAGAGCTGGGTGATCGTGAGCAAGCGGTGCGCGAGAGCTCAGAAGAAATATCGATCAAAATGGAAGATCGCTTGAGCTTTCTGGAAGCTAAAATCTATACCGTTGTTGCTGAGATGGAGCGCAAGGTCAACGTGGCCCATGCGGCAGATAACGATAAGTTGGTTGAGCGGCTTGCTGAAGCCAACGTGCGCACTGAGACGAACATAGTGGCTCTGACTGAAAAGTTTGAACAGCAGTTGCAGGCGTTGGGTAGTCGTATCACGACAGAAATAGCCGAAGTAAATGAGCAAGTGACACTCGTCCGCGCCGAAACGGGCAACGAACTTGAGTCGGCAGGCAGTAAAATGGGCGAGCAGCTCGGGGCCGCCGAAAAACGCCTCAGAGACGAGCTTAGTGAGCTTCGGGGCGAGCTAGGCAACTCATCTGCGCAATTGCAGGCAGAGATGCTCCGCCGCGCGAAAGACCAACAGGCCATCATCGCTCGAAGTGAGGCTGATTCTCAGATGGCCCTGCATGACCATCTGCAAAAGCTCGAAGGCCGCAAAGTGTCTCGGAACGATTTCAGCTCACTGTTGCACGAGCTGGCAACGCGGTTGGATGGGGAAGATACAGAGCGCGCTGACGAGTCTGACACCAAGGACTAGCTGTCTATAACGCTCGTAAAGTCCAACTATTGGAGAGCGATTGGAGAGCGATTGGAGGGGGATTGGAGCGCTTGCGCTTGCCAATAGCGGCGTGGAGTGGGAAATTTAAGGGGTTGAGCACAGGAGAAGCCCGTGAACACCCCTACGCGACCCATATTGAACAGCGCTGAAGACCCCGCTACCTATCCGCTAGACGAACTGGATATCTCGCTGCCGCGGCGATTCCAAGATAATAGCTTCTGGCCCTTCTTTGAGCGCATGCGCCGCGAAGACCCTGTGCACTACTGTAAAGATTCGATCTTTGGCCCCTATTGGTCGATTACCAAGTTCAACGACATTATGACCGTCGATAAAGATCACGAGACGTTTTCCTCTGACGACGGCATCACGCTTGCTGACCGGCAGATGGACTTCAACGTCACCAACTTCATTGCCATGGATCCGCCGAAGCACGACGTTCAGCGACGCACCGTGCAAGGTTCGGTGGCGCCCAAAAATCTCGCGCAGATGGAAGGCCTGATTCGCAGTCGAGTGATCGACATACTCGATTCGCTGCCAGAGGGTGAAACCTTTAACTGGGTTGATCGGGTGAGCGTTGAGCTCACGACGCAGATGCTTGCGACCCTGTTTGATTTTCCGTTCGAAGATCGCCATAAGCTGACCTACTGGTCTGACATGGCAACCTCTGGTGAGCTCTCAGGAGGGCCAACTCCCGAGCCTGTTCGGCGTGCGGCACTGTTGGAATGCCTAGAGTGGTTTACCCAATTGAAGGAGGAGCGGTCGAATCAGACAGAGCCCGCCTTTGATCTGGTGTCGATGCTTGCCAATGGCAAAGACACCAAAAACATGGAGCCAATGGAATACCTTGGCAATCTGATTTTGTTAATTGTCGGGGGCAACGACACCACTCGGAATTCGCTCACTGGCGGTGTTCTGGCGTTGAACGAAAACCCAGACGAATATCAAAAACTGCGTGATAACCCGGCTTTGATTCCGAATATGGTCTCGGAAATTCTTCGCTGGCAAACACCGCTTGCCTACATGCGTCGAACCGCGATGCGAGATGTTGAGTTGGGTGGCAAGCAGATTAAAAAGGGCGACAAGCTGGCCATGTGGTATGTGTCCGGTAATCGCGATGAAGACGTGATTGAGAAGCCGAATGAATTTCATATCGATCGCAAGAACGCTCGCCACCACCTAGCCTTTGGCTTTGGAGTGCATCGTTGCATGGGTAATCGGCTTGCTGAAATGCAACTGCGGGTAGCCTGGGAAGAAATGATGAAGCGCTTCAAATTCATAGAGGTGCTGAGCGAGCCGGAACGCGTTCAATCTTCCTTTGTCAAAGGCTATACAGATCTGCAAGTACGAGTACATCGAGTTTAATATGATCAACGCAATCAACCTACGTGGCGTTTACAGCCTAGCTTTTTTGGCCGCCGCACTCCTGGCATTTGCCTTATTGGGGTCAGCTCCAGCCTTTGCGTCTGGCTCGGGAGGCGGCGCGGGTAGTGCTCCAAGCAGTCCGTCACCGGGTCGCGATCTGTCGCCCGAACAGCAGTCGGAAAAATCATACAACGCAGGGCTTAAGCACAAAGCTCGAGCTTGGAAGGCCGAAAAGAAAGCAGAGGCTGCCAAGTCAGAAAAAGGCAAAGCTAAGCACTTGAAACGCGCGGCCAAAGACTATCGAAAGGCCCAAGACGAATTTGCCAAGGTGTTGCAGGTTTTGCCGGAGCATTACAAAGCGGCTAACGAGCTTGGTTATGTGCTGCGTAAGCAAGGCAACTACAAGAAAGCGATTGGCGCCTATAACTACGCGCTGCAGCTCTACCCAGAGTTTGATCAGGCCATCGAGTACCGCGCTGAAGCCTTTGTTGCCATTGGTCTCTACGATCAGGCTAAAGAGGCGTACATGCATTTGTTTCGCAGCAACAGCGAGCTGGCAGAAGAGTTAATGACCAGTATGCGTAACTGGCGAGACGATCTGGCAAAAGAAGGTTCTACGCCTGGTGCGCGTACGAAAGATTTTCTGCAATGGCTCGAAAAGCGACAGAGCGTGAGCGCATTTGGTGAGATCACTGAATCGACCAGCTCTGGCTGGTAACGCGACCCGCCGGATTGTTGGCGCCGCCCTGTGGTTGGGGTTGTGCGCCGCGCAGAGTTCACTAGCCGATTGGGATTGGCAGCTACCTCCCGGTTTTCCCGAACCGCTTGTGCCCCTCGACAACCCCATGAGTATGGCCAAGGTGACGCTGGGCGAGTTGCTGTTTTCCGAGCGAGCCCTGTCTGTAAATGCCAAGCTGTCCTGTGCTGATTGCCATCAGCCGCAAAACTATTTTATTGATAGCGTAAAGACGCCAACCGGTGCGCTTGGCGAGGTGTTGCCGTTCAACACGCCAACGCTGTGGAACTCAGCCTACAGCGCCAGTTTTTCCTGGGTCGACAAAGGCTTGAGTTCGCTTGAGCAACAGCATGTCGGTCCGCTGACCAATACTGCGCCGGTAGAGCTGGGCATGGGGCCAGAACAACTGGCCACACTGTCGCAAAATCCCGACCTTGCCGCTGCCGCCATGCGTGCCTTTCCGGATGACCAACAGGCTGAGCCTGTATTGACCCTTGATAAGGTGGCGGCAGCGCTTGCGAGTTATGTGCGCACGTTGATCAAGAGTGACAGTGCATTTGATGCCTATCTGTTTGGAGACAACCCGGATGCCCTGAGCGACGAAGCACAGGCAGGCTTGCAGTTGTTTAACTCGAGTCGCTTGAACTGTGTGGCCTGTCATCGTGGATTTCTGTTGTCTGGACCCACGCGCTCAACCCGAGAGGCGTTTCCGCCATCGTTTTATCAAACTGGGCTAGCGGAGACACCAGATGGTTCGAATGGGGCTCGAGAGCGGGCTCAGGGGTTTCGTGCGCCTTCGCTACGCTTTGTGACGCACACCGCGCCCTATATGCACGATGGCCGAATGGATACGCTCGACGAGGTGATTGATTTCTACGCAGCCGGAGGTCAGCCGGGAAGGCTTGATGACAAAGCCAGAGAGCGTATGACACCCTTTACCCTCAGCCCTGCCGAACGACGCACGCTTCTGGCATTCTTGGGCAGTCTGTAATTTGAGCCTGCGTTTATTATGAAACTCTATTTGCTGCCCGGGGCCCCTAACCCAACCAAAGTTGCTCTGTATGTCGCGGAAAAAACAGCCCTAGGGGTTGAGCTAGGTCTTGAAACCACAGTGCTTAATCCCTTTAAAGGGGAGCAGAAAGCGCCCGAACATCTAGCGCGCAACCCCTTTGGAACCTTGCCGACGCTTGAGATCGCGAATGGCGACTTTATCTTCGAGTCTTTGGCGATTATCGAATATCTAGAGGATAAGTTTCCTACACCAAGCCTATGGGGCGACACCCCTGAGGCACGCGCAACGTCTCGTAATATCGAGCGCATTGCTGATGTGCGTGTGCTTAACCCAAGCGGTGGTTACGTACATGCCGTTAACTCGCCGCTTGGCCTCGAGCCGAATGAGGTAGTCGCTGAGTATTTGCAGCAGAGCTTTCAGCGCGGTTTAGAATTTATTAATGACCTACTTGCCGATGGCAGGCCCTTATTGACCGGCGAGCAGGTCAGCGTCGCTGATTGCACGTTGCAAGGCGCGCTGCAATTCATGCGGTTCCGCGAGCTGGAAAACCTTGCGGATTACCCAAACGTAGCCAAGTGGAGCGCAAGCTATCGTGAGCGTGAGACGGCTAAAAGTGTGCTGATTTTTTGAGTTGGGTTTAGGCTATGGCTAATACAAACAAGACTGTTGAGCTGTTTTACGATACCGGCAGCACCAATAGTTACTTTGCGCTTCATCTGTTGAAGCGTCTGGCTGACGCACACGGCGCAACGGTTGTGTATCGACCGTTCAATCTTGGTTATGTGTTCCGGGCGAACAATTACGTTTTAATGGATGAGCCGAAACCCAAGCTTATTAACCGAAAGCGCGATTTACAGCGCTGGGCGCAGCGCTACCAATTGCCGTTTCGTATGCCAGACCGGTTTCCAATTAAAACCAGTCCGTCATTGCGGGGCGCACTTGCTGCCCGGCACTACGAGCTCGAAGAAGAATTTCTCTTTGCCGTTTTTGCGCGTTACTGGGAGGCCAATGATGGCAGCATTGACGAAGACGCAAGTCTCGCGCGGGTCGCTGAGTCTGTTGGCATTGATGCTGAAGATTTTCTGCGTCGTCTCAATAGTGATTCGATTCGTCAGCAGTTAATAGACTCCACTCAAGAGGCACTTGATAAAGGCGTATTTGGCGCACCAACCATTGTGGTGGGTGATGAAATATTCTGGGGCAAAGATCGAATGGAATTTGTTGCCGACGAACTTGGCCGACTCTAACGCGTGACACACACACTATTCCCTATTTCCCCAAGAGAGAGAAAAGCATGACTACCTTGCATGGCACCTGTGACCCCAAATTTTCAGCCGTTCGCGAGGCGCTGCAAAACAACTTTGCGACGCTAGGCGATGTGGGTGCAAGCGTTGCAGTCAGTTTGGAAGGCGAGATGGTGGTCGACCTGTGGGGTGGTCATCGTGATGAAGCAAAGACACTGCCATGGGAGGAGGACACCATCGTCAATGTCTACTCCACAACCAAAACCATGGCCGCACTTTGTGCGCTACTGCTTGCCGATCGGGGGCAGCTCGATTTCAACGCGAAGGTTTCGCAGTATTGGCCCGAGTTTGCGCAAAACGGCAAAGAAAATGTCGAGGTGCGACACTTTATGAGCCACAGTGCGGGCCTGTCGGGAATGGATGAGCCTGTTGCGCCGCCTAAGGTCTACGATTGGGATCTGATGGTTGACGCGCTCGCCCGGCAGGCACCCTGGTGGGAGCCGGGTACGGCCAGCGGTTATCACGCGCTGACACAGGGCCATTTGATTGGCGAAGTGGTCAGGCGCATCACTGGCCAAAGCATTGGCCAATTTTTCGCGCAGGAAATTGCCGAACCACTTGGCGCCGATTTTCACATTGGCACCAATGACAAACACTTTGACCGCATTGGCGAACTGATTCCGCCTGCCACCGGACCGGCCCAAGCCGCCATTGGCGATAGCATTGCGGCGCGCACCTTTCGCAACCCGGCCATCGACGCGTCGCATTCACGAACGGCAGAATGGCGGCGTGCAGAAATTCCGGCGGCAAACGGCCACGGCAACGCGCGTTCGGTGGTTCGGGTGCAAACCGCGCTTGCCAACCTCGGCAGTGCCTGGGGCGTTGACCTGATGAGCAAGGCGGGCGCTCAGCGGGTGTTCGAAGAGCAGACCAACGGCACAGACCTGGTGCTGGGTGTGCCGACTATTTTTGGTCTTGGCTATGGGTTGTCGAACCCGGCAATGCCGATGGGGCCGAACAAGCACATCGCCTATTGGGGCGGTTGGGGTGGCTCATCGATTGTGATCGATCAAGACGCACGGCTCTGCGTGTCGTATGTGATGAACAAGATGGAGGCTGATTTGCTGGGCGACATGCGCGGGTTCGGTATTTTGCAGGCGGCTTACGCCAGCCTGTAACGGCGAGTCGTCTGACGCTTGTTGGGTTCGTTACGGTTCGGGTGAGGGCTCGGTTGAGGTCTCCGCGGTTGGCTCAGTCTTCTTGCCGCCCAACAGATCGAATAGTTTCTCAGTCAGCTTGTCTTCGACCCGGCGCCGAATTTCTCGTTTGGCCAGCTTGCCAAAATCAGGACGCAGTGTGGGATTAGCGAAGGTGCCGGTCAGCCGAACGGGAATGCGGCTGCCAATGTAAGGGGTGAGCGTCTCGCAGTTGGTGGCCTCGATAGGCCCGGTGAGCTCGATGTCGAGATCATAGTTTATGGACTGTCTTGCCAGCTGTGTGCGGCCTTTGCCGCTCAGTTTCAGATAGCTGTTGCTGGCAATCAGGTCAGTGGTCTCTGCTGTGCCGTTGCTCACCGTCGCGCTGGCGCTGAAGGTGTCGAAGCGCGTGCTGTTTGTCGTCGGGCTTGGGGGCGCCGGTTTGTTGCGCAGGCCGTTGTAGAGTTTGCACAGTTCATGGCCCATGTTAATGCCAGTGTAGTTGCCCTTCTGCAGCGCAAGGCTAAAGGTACCGGCTGCGCTTTGGGTGGCTTCGAGGGCCGTAAAGCCTTGTCCTGTCATGTTGATCGTCAGATTGCCGCGACCCGTAAAGTCATGGGTGTTGCTTACTGCCTGCATGAGCGCTTGGACGTCGACTGCCTGCAGATCGCCGGTCACAGAGAGTTCTGGGTTTGAGTCGGTGGTTGGCTGCTTGAAGCCAATCTTGCCGATAAAAGAGCCACCGTACAGCCGAGCCGACAAACCGCTAATGGCGGCTGCCCCATCGCCCAGCCTAATGCGGCCACCAACGCTGTTGAGCAGCAGATCATAGAGTTGCAGCCGATCAACCCGCATCGATCCGGTGAGGTCGTAGGCCCTTAGAAGCTCAGTGGGCAGCACCAGATCACCGAGCAGATCAGCGCTCTCGAGGGATTGACCGGTGTCTGTTGGTTTGGCGTCTGGTGCCAGATAGCCGGTCATGTCCAGGGTGTTCAGGCGAGTGTCGAATCTGAGCGTGGGCACAGGTCCTTCCAGCAGGCTGATTGTGCCGCTCAGCTGACTCTTGTCGAGACTGATATCAAGGTCATTCAGGTGATTGCCGGTGGCGTCCTGGAGTAGCACAAGGCTGCCGCTTGCTGAGCTGAGTGCGTTAGGGTCGGTCGTTAAAATAGGCTCTGCGAAGTAAGTGAGTGCTTGCTTCGGCGAGAATGTCGCCAAATTGATGATGGCACTTGTGGTGCTCGTGGGGTCTGTGAGACGGGTCTCACCCTGCAGGGTCGCGACTATGCCTAACGCGGCCAACCGGCTGTTGCTGAAGTTCAGTGTTGCGGGAGCGGTGGCTGTGGCGGGCACCCATTTGAAGTCAGCTTGCAGGGTTTGCAAGGTTGGCCCGAGCGGAGTCGTTGGAGTCGGTGAGGGTTGTGGACTCGTTGCCTGAATAAACAACCCGGGTTCGATGAGTTTGGGTAACGCCCGGCCCAGAGCGCGCAGATCAGTGGGAGCCAGCGCCAGACTGCCGGTAGCATGCCCCGCTGGGTTTAGTTGCAGTGCGCCGTCGGCCTGGAGACTCAACGTCTCCTGGCGGGTACCGCCCAGGCTGACGCGGTAGTGGTGTACCTGAACGTTGCCGCTGGCGTCACCGCTGAGGTTTGCTGTGAGCTTGGCTGCGAGATCGAGCGTCTCCAGTTGGTTTGGGCGCAGACTCGCCGGCAGCTCTATGCCGCCAAGCTTGAGCCATGCGTTGGTATCGCCATCCTCCATACTCAGGTTGCCGTCGAGTTGGCCGGCAGTCAGCAGGTTGCTCAAGCGGGCTTCAAAATTGACGGTTGAGTTGGCGAGCTGGGCTGATCCTTGCGGGATGGAGGCCTGCTCAAGATCCGCGTCGAGCGTAAGGCTTGGAATCGTCAGGGCCACTGTTTCGAGCGTTGCTGAGTCTGGCATGGGTAAGGTCAGGCTGAGCTCGACATTGCTCAGCAGTGTCTGTGTCTGCGCTATCGCGAGTTCGGTGTCGAGCGTGAAGGTCGCGGCAGTGGCATCGGCCTCGCTCTGCCATGCGCCGTCAGCAACGAGTGCGAGCGCGTTGGCGTCTGTGAAGTTTGCCTGCAGGTTTAACGCGCTGAGGCGTAACAGGCTGCCGTCAGGTTCTCGCAAGCTAATGGTGGCGTCTTTGAGGGTGACGCTGTTCAGCGCTACTGCCAGTTGATCAGGCGCTTCGTTGTCGGCGTTGCCAAAGCGTTGCTCGAGGTCGCTCCAGTTATTGGCTTCATTGGCTTGTTGCACGAGCCTAAGTTGTGGTGAGTAGAGCACGATGCCATCGATTTGCAGTTGCCGTTGTAGCAGCGGTTGCAGGGCAATGGTTGCTTCAAGCGCTGCGGCCTGCAGCATGTGCGGAGAGGGTTCTGGATCAAAATCGGTCGGGTTGGCAAGACTCAGGCCTTCTGCACGCAAAGCAATCTGTGGCCAGACCGCTAGGCTGAGCTCGCCGTTTATGGTCAAGCGCCTGCCGGTCGCGCGCTCAACATAGTCACCTAAGAGGTCTCTATAGCGGTTCGCATCAAATGTGCTGATGAACAGGCCTAGTCCAAGGGCTGCCAATAGCACCAGTGCCACCAAACCCCAAAAGGCAAACTTTATTGCGCGCATAGGCCAGCGATCCTAATTTGAGTGACTCATTTTGGGTGGTGTTACACGGTCTTACAAAAAATGAATATTAATAGAACAAACAAAACGACTTATGTGCGCAAACGCACGCTCGATTGAATGCGAGCAGGTGGACAGTCTGGTAGCCTCTCGCGATCAAGCGTCGTCGGATTGACAGCGTTGCAGAATCACCCAATTGATTCGAAGAAATATTAACAGACGCCGGCAGTCCGGCAGAATAAAGGGCTCTATAAAGATGGATATCAGCAAGGTCGCAATTGGCGACAATCCGCCGAACGAAGTAAATGTGGTTATCGAAGTACCGCTGCGGTCTGATCCCATAAAGTACGAATTTGACAAGGATTCAGGATCGATCTTTGTCGACCGATTTCTTTACACCTCAATGTTCTACCCGTGCAACTACGGCTTTGTTCCGCACACGCTTGCAGACGACGGTGACGCTGTTGACGTGATGGTCATTGGCCGTATGCCTGTGCAGCCAGGTGCGGTTCTGCCAGCGCGCGTTATCGGGGTTCTGGAACTCGAAGACGAGGCCGGTCGTGATGAGAAGATTCTTGCAGTACCTGCACCGAAGATCACTCCGCTGTATGCGAAGGTGAACAGCTGGACAGATATTCCAGAAATCGATCTTGATCGCATCAAGCACTTCTTTGAGCACTACAAAGATCTGGAGCCGAACAAGTGGACCAGTGTTGGTAACTGGCGCGATGCTGATGTCGCCTCTGACATCATACTGAAAGCGATAGAAACCTATAAAGGCTAGATCGGACTTTGGGCGCTGACCGAAAGGTGGGTGCTCAGTTCTCTAGTTACGACACGTTGATCAAGTGCGCTCGTCGCAGTGTGCTTGATCAGCTACTTGTTGTGCTGCGAACTATTTGCGCAGTAACTCTGCCAATTCGAACCTGCGGCCACCCTTCACCGTCAGTATGACGTTGTCTGCGTCTTTTAGCGTTTTCAGCGGATCCCCCTTTACAACGACCAGGTCGGCAAGCATGCCTTGCGCTATTTGACCTAATTCTGCGCCCACACCAGCCGCCTGCGCCGACTTTGCCGTTGCTGCTCGCAGCACTTGCCAGGGTTTTAGCCCGGCGCGCTCGTAAAGCCGCAGTTCCGCATGCAAGCCCGGGCCGTAGGGCACAAACGGTGAGTCAGTGCCGGTAACCAACAGAGCGTCACGTTTTACCAATTGCTGCAGCAGCGCCGCATTTGCCCGGTGGTAACTTTTTGCGCCGTCGCCAAAGCGTCGCGCCAAACCTTCGTAGCTCTTCAATGCGGCTGGGCCGTAAAACCGTTCGAACTGCGCGGTAGCAAACAGGTCTTTGTCTTCAGCAAAAATGACCGCCCAGGCAGGCAGCACCAGTGTGGGAGTAATACCCATGCCCGAACCCACCAACAGTTCCACAACGTCGTTGTAGCTGTGACCTAGGGTTGAGACTTTTGGCTGGTAGCCGCGACGACTGGTGCCACCGATGTGTTCGACGTGGTCTGTGCCTATAGCAGCGGCAGGAAATAACTCGTGAGACGACACCGGCATGCCGTTGGCATGGGCAAATTCAACCACCTGCTGCTGCTGGGAGTCTGGCAAGCGGACGTAGGTCTTTATGAAATCCAGCTGCAGTTTTTTCGTTCGGTCGAGCGCGTTTTGTAAGGTTTCCTCGTCAAGCCCCTCAGCGATGGGATAGAACACTCTGGTGCCGTCACTCAGGTAGCCCGTGATGTGGGAGCGGGGCCCAGGTCTGCGGCCGCTGTCCCAGGTTTCCTGGCGTTCTTTTGCCAGGTAGGGGCTTGAGCCTGGATCGCGCACTGATGTGATGCCCCAGGCCAGCCAACTGCGACCCTGTGCTTCGCTAAGCATGCCCATATGCGCGTGCATCTCGAATAGGCCGGGCATAACGGCATAGTCGGTCACATCGATTACGGGTTGTGGGTTGTTGTTGTCGTGAGGTGTTATCCGCTCGATGCGGTTATTGCGAATAACAATATCGAGATTGCGCCGGTAGGTTGACTGGCTGCCATCGAACAGTCGGCCGGTGCGTAAGGTCCAGGATGAGTTATGGACATCGCGGGCATAATTGAGTGGCACTATGTGATTCGCGATGGCTGTGCCGCTTGCAACCTCAAACCGACGCAGCCGATCGCCACTCAGCGCCAGCACCTCGCGGCCGTTGCCACTCCACGCTGGCATGTCGGCAAGGGTGTCACCGATTTTTCGCGCCGGGCCCTGCTTGTTAAACCCAGCGTCTATTGGTTGATACCAGAGTTGGCCACCCTGTACATAGCCCACGCCTTTGCCGTCAGGTGTTAGGCGTACATCGAGTGGGCTGCGGTGCGGTTGCAGATTAATGCGGTTGGTTTCCTTGCCCGCTGTATCAAAGATCATTAGTTCGTACACACCCTCACGGTATTTTCGGGAGTAGGGTGCGAGTACGGCCACCGCCAAGTGCTTACTGTCTTGCGACCATGACAGCGGTTGTGCGGGTGTGGGTAAACCAATTCTGCGACTGGTACCCGTTTGCACATTTGCCAGCATCAGTTGGCCACCAAGTGGATTTTCTTGCAGGCTGCCAAAGTAGGCGAGGTGTTGCCCGTCGGGAGACCAGCTCGGAAAAGACGCAGCCGTTATTTTGTCGTCGAGCAGTCGCTGAGTGCCATCGGCAAGATTGTGCAGCCACAGTTGCGGCGCACCGCTGCGGTCACTGACAAATGCAATATTTTGTCCGTTGGGCTGGTAGGCGGGAGAAGCCTCGGCAAAGCGGTCGTCGGTGAGCTGCACGAGTTCGTCGCTAACCAGGTTCCACTGCCACAGATCACCCAGGGCTGTGAAAGCAACACGTCCGCCGCCATGTGACAGGGCCGGAGCGACAATGCCCAGTGCGGGTGTGCTGAGCGTGCTGTAGTCCCGCTGTTTGCGCGTCCAGGCCTCGCGCTGCAACTTGACGCTTGCGGTAAACGGAATTTCGGTCGGCGGTGAACGAAAGCGTTGCGCTGACCGCTCCTCAATTTTGGCAAACGTCCACAACCTGCCATTAATTGCCGCACTGAGTCCGGTTGGGTTCCAGGTTGCCCGAAACGGAAAGACGTCGTCTCCAGGTCGGCTCAGAACAAACGCGTCATCACCACCTCGCTCGGACGAGGTGATGAGCTTGAGTTCGGTATGAGCGTGACCGGCGCGGTCTCGACGCATGAGTTGGTAAGCCACATAGTCGGAATACGGCGAGGCGCTAACCCCGCTGATAACGCCCGCTTCGCGTAGCACTGTGGTGCCCTCGGCGGTTGCCATCGAGTGCCTGCGTAGCTCTGATTCAGCACGCTGTAAGTTGCGCGCGAAGTACAGAGTTTGGCCGTCCGCTGCAAAGCTGGGTGAGTAATCGTCTTGCTGCGTGTGGGTTATCTGGTTTAAAGATCCGTCTGCCAAGTGCAGTAGCCAAATGTCATAGCTGCCAGATCGATCGGAGCTGAATGCGATCGACTTGCCATCAGGCGACCACACGGGCTCACGATCATCAAAGGGGCTTTTGGTGAGGGTTTTTATGGTGTTGTCGGCCAACTGCAGTTCGAAGAGATCCCAGCTGCCATTTGCATAGCCGTGGTAGATGGCGCTGTTGCCGTCAGGGGCAACCTGGGGTTCACGGGCGTCTTGAAAATAGTCGGTTAATGCCGCCGCAGTGCCGCCCGTTGATGGCAGCGCGAACAGGCTACCTTGCAGACTGAGCAGGTAGTCGCCGGTGCGCGGGTTGCGAGCGACGGCCATGTTGGTGCCTTCGGAGAAGGTGATGGTCTGGTGGTTGGTGGTGTGGTTGGTGGTCTTGAGTTTGTTCTCGACCGCAGGCCCAGCTGCTGCTGTGTTAGCGACTGTGTCAGTTGCTGCACTAGTTATTGGGCCGGTGGAGTTCGAGCACCCCATAACGAGGCAGAGTGTGAGGGCAGCGCTTGTGACTCGGCTTCTATCTTGGTTCGGGGTCTGGCGTGATTGGGCCATGGGGCGTGTCCTTGTTACTGCCATTACTGGCCTGTACCGGTTGTTAGTTGAGTCTATCAGCCGAGGCACTGTCCGACGCACGCCGTTGCAAAAGCAACGTATAAATCCGATACTTCACGGCTGTTGTGAGCGCTTGCGCTATATTGGAAGCGAGAGCCTACCTAAGGAGAACAATATGGAATCTACGATTCAACTGAGCACTCGATTGAAAAAAGGGCTGGCTACGACGGCCGTTACGCTGTCGGCGTTTGCGTTCAGCCTCCAGGCCAACGCGATCGCGGCTGGGCAATCTATTGAGAACTTTCGCTTGAATGATCACGCGGGTGGTTCACACGAGCTGTATCGCCTGTCAGATCGCAAAGCGATTGCGGTGTTGGTGCAGGGCAACGGTTGCCCGATTGTGCGCAATGCGATGCCACGCTTCAAAGAACTGCGCGATGAATTTGCAGAGCAGGGTGTAGAGTTTTTTTTACTGAACTCCAATCTGCAAGACAATCGGCAGAGCATCACCAAAGAAGTCGATGGCTTTGCCTACGACATGCCCGTGTTGCTCGATGACTCCCAGCTTATTGGTGAAGCGCTTGATCTGGTGCGTACCGGTGAAGTGTTTGTGGTTGATCCCTCGACTTGGAAGGTTGCCTACGCCGGACTGGTAGACGATCGACTGAATTACGAGAGCCAGAAGAAAACCGCCAACAATCACTATTTGCGCGACGCACTAGCGGCCATGGTTGCGGGTAAAACCGTACAGGTTGCCCAAACCAAGCCGGTGGGTTGTCTGATTAATTTCCCCGAGAAAAAGTTAGCGGCGCAGCACGCGAAGATTTCATACAGCACTGACATTGCGCCAATGCTCGCGAAGAACTGTGTCAGCTGTCACCGCTCGGGCGGCATCGGCTCCTGGGCCATGACCGAATACAACATGATTCGCGGTTTTGCGCCGATGATTCGTGAAGTAGTACGTACCCAACGTATGCCCCCTTGGCACGCTGACCCGCACTACGGCGAGTTTTCAAATGATCGCTCTCTGACGGTTGCCGAACGACAAACACTGGTGCACTGGATTGAAGCGGGTGCGCCGCGTGGTGAAGGTGATGATCCGTTATTGAAAGCCCGACAAGACTGGCCGGAGTGGTCGTTGGGCGAGCCCGACGCCATTGTCGAAATCACTCCTCATGAGGTGCCCGCCACCGGCACGGTGCCTTACCAGTATCAGTTTGTGAAAAATCCGCTCGACGAAGACGTTTGGGTGCGTGCTGTTGAAATCATTCCTGGGGATCGCAAAGCGTTGCATCACGTCATCACCTCGTTTGGCACCATGAATGACAAAGGTCGGTTGGACCGACGCTCGCGGCGAGGTCTGGGTGGGTATGTGCCTGGCGCGATCGCTGAAGAATTTCCAGAAGGCACTGGCACCTTGCTCCCTGCGGGTGCAACCTTTCAGTTCCAGATGCACTACACCTCATATGGCAAGCCAGCGACCGACAGTTCGCGCATGGGCATCTACTTCCACAAGAAGAAGCCTGAGCACGTACTGAGTGGGTTGGTGTTGATGAATACTAAGATCAACATTCCAGCCAACTCAGATGGCCACACTGAAATGGCCAGTCGGGTAATCGATAAAGACGTTTTGCTCTATAGCCTGTTGCCCCACGCGCATTTCCGCGGCAAGGCTATGGAGTTCCGTGCGGTGTACGCAGATGGCAAAGAAGAAGTTCTGCTGTCGGTACCGAATTACGATTTCAATTGGCAAACCGACTACATTCTGGATGAGCCTAAGTTGCTGCCTGCGGGTACAAAAATTGTGCACACCACAGCGTGGGACAATTCGGCAACCAACCCGGCCAACCCGGATGCGTCTCGCGATGTACCCTGGGGTGAGCAAAGTTGGGATGAGATGCTGTTTGGTTCAATCACCTGGCGTGAAGTAACGCCTGCTGAGAAAGTGGCGCTGCTGCAAAAGCAAAGCGGGGTCGCAGAAGCGATGACTGCTGCTGGCGGCGGCAACTAACTCAACACACTCACAGGTCTGCTGACCAGACAGAGACAACGCCCGCTTTTGCGGGCGTTGTTGTGTCGGGAGTGCGCTATCAAACGATGATGAGGTCATTATGCAACGACGTAAGATGTTGAGCCTGCTTGGTGTGGCTGCGGCGACAACTGCGGCTACCAGCCAGTTATCGGGCTGTGCCGGTTTGGCGAGCAATCTACAACCAACCAACAGCCAACAGCTCGACAACATCGGCTTGCAGCTTTCGACGGTAACGCCGCAAATGCTGGCTGACATGCCTGGCACCTTGCAGCGGGTCGCCGAAATCGGCTACAGCCAGGTGGAGTTCTCTGCTCTCGGTTTTCTTGGTCGGAACTTGAGTGACGTGCAGGCGTTGCTGCAGGCCAATGGATTGAGCGCTCCGGTGGGGCGGGTTTCGCCAAAAATGCCGGCGACCTTTTACAGCATGCCGCGCAAGCAGCAGCGCGCGATGTTTGCACTCGAAAGCGCCCCTACCAATATGTTGCGCAATGTCGAAGCGGGTATCGCTGACGCCAAAGCGCTGGGGCAGTCGTCGCTGGTGTTACCGGTCTTGATGCCGGATCAGTTTCAAACGCTTGCGCAAGTGAAACGCAATCTGGCGTTGTTGCAGAAAGCCGGCGAACTCTGTGCCAGTGAAGGGTTGCAGTTTGGCTACCACAATCACGCCTGGGAGCTCGCGCCCATTGATGGTGTTGTGCCTTATCATTTGTTGCTTGAAGAAACAGACCCTGCCCAGGTGACCTTTCAGCTTGATGCCTATTGGATTAGAAAAGGCGGCGGCAACCTGACTGAGTATCTCACGCGGTATGCGGGTCGTTTCTCCAGTTGCCACTTTAAAGACATTGATCCAGCGGATAATTTTGCAGACGTTGGCGATGGTCTTATTGATTTTCCAAAATTCACTCGAGAAGCATTGGCCCAGGGCGCAACCCACTTCTTTGTCGAGCGTGATAACCCGCCAGAGCCCATGCGATCTATCGAGCGGTCTTACAGCTATTTGCAGGACATGAAATTTTGAGAACAACTTCTGTGAGTTCGCTGCTCGGTGCCGTACTTTCTGTTGCTTCGCTGTCTTTGATGTTGGCGGCGCCGGGTGCAATAGGAGCGTCGGCAGATGAGCAACCACTCTATCAACGAGTAGAAACGCCACCAGCGCCCACTCTAAATGTTGCCCAGGCACTCGCGGCGTTTCGCATTGCGCCAGGGTTTCACATTGAACCGGTGGCCGCCGAGCCTTTGATTGAAGACCCAATCGCGTTTACGTGGGATGAAGCGGGCAACCTCTATGTCACTGAGATGCGCGCCTATATGAACGACACCTATGGTACGGGGCAAAAAGCACCCACCGGCTCGGTGGTGCGTCTGCGGGATACCGATGGCGACGGCGTTTTTGATGTGCGCGAGATGATGCTTGATGGACTAGTGCTGCCGCGAGCCGTAGCGGTCGTCAACGATGGTCTGTTGATCGCAGAGCCGCCAACCTTGTGGCTGTGTCCCTCACCAACTGGGAGAGCCGTTGATATCAGTTGCGCCAATAAGCGCAAGGTTGATAACTACGGCGACCAACCGGGATCTGTGGAGCACGCGGAGAATGGCCTGCTGCAGGGGCTGGACAACTGGCTCTACAACGCCAAGTCGAACCGTCGCTTGCGATTGGTGGACGGGGTTGTCAAAGCTCAGCCCACGTTGTTCCGCGGCCAATGGGGTATTGCAAAAGACAACGAAGGTCGACTGTTTTACAACACGAATTCGAACTTGCTGTCTGGTGATCTGTATTCCGCCCAATCCTTGGTTGCTGCGGGTGGTAGTTCCTCGGCAGCGAGTGCTGCTGGGCTGAATGAGCGCATCAGCCGAGATGATGCGCTTTATGCGATACGGGTTAACACGGGCGTCAACCGCGCCTACGTACCGGGTGTACTGCGAGAAGACGGGCGGTTGAATAAACCAACGTCGGCAAGCGGTATGGCGGTAAATAGAGGGCTAGGGCTTGGCACGGATTCCCTGCGCGATATCTTTGTTGCGGAGCCGGCGGCCAACGCGATTGTACGATTGGTGCTTCAGAGTGACGCCGAGAGCACGCTAATGTTGAGCGCCACGCATGCGCGTTACCCAGATCCAAACTGGCAGCAGCGTGAGTTTCTGGCGTCGACCGACGAACGGTTTCGGCCCGTAAGCCTGGGCTTTGGGCCCGACGGGGCCCTTTATGTGCTGGATTTCTATCGCGGCATTATTCAAGACCACGTGTTTATCAGTGAACAACTGCGCGCTCAGGTTGAGGCACGGCAGTTGGCGCGGCCGCCTGGTATGGGGCGCATTTGGCGAATCGTTGCAGATCGAGCGGTTGCTGCTGGTAAGCCGGGTTTTGACCTTGGTGCACAGAGCAATGCGACACTGGTTGAAACCCTGGGGCATAGCAACGGTTGGCAGCGCGATACGGCGCAACGATTGTTGTTGGCGAGAACCGATAGCGATGTGCGCCGCTTGTTGATTGCCGCGTTGCGCGATAAGCGTTCAAAGCGCGCCCAACCGGTTGCTGCTTTGGAACCAACAGACTGGCGCCAAGTTCATGCGCTGTGGACGCTGGCTGGCAGAGATGAGTTAACTCGAGCTCTTGCGCTCGCGGCCGCGCGGTCAGACAACGCAGAACTTGCCCGGCAGGCGTTGCAGGCGGGTGCCAACCTGTTCCGGGCCAGAGATGTGCTGGCTTTGCTTGACGTTCGCAAAGCCGATGCGCGCTACCAGCAAGCCGCGATCGATTTGCTGGCGTTGCACAACGCCTCAAAACCGATCAGGCAGCGGTTACTTAGGTTGCTGCAAACCAGCGCAGACAACCCCTATCAACTCGCGGCACTGCGAGCGGCTGCGCGTGGCCAGGAAACAAAAATTCTATTGGCGCTGCGACCAACAGCTACGAGCACTGGCTGGAACACAGAGTTGGAAGAACCCACTCAGCTGCTTGAAAAACTGGCACAGCAGTTATTACACGGTCAAGCGATGACAGGGGTTAGCCAAAATCCGCACGACCTCAGGCCGTTACTCGACGCACTTGCCCACACAGAGGCCAACCAGATCAATTGGTCGAAGGCGATATTGCGAGGGCTGTTTGCAGCGACCCGGTCGAATGATTTTGCACGTATCGAGCTGGCGCAGTCGCACGCGCTGTTTGCTCAGAGCGACCCGGTATCGCTGGTGGGCGCGGATCTGTGGCCTGCGATCGCTCGAGCACGGCAAGCCTTTACCTGGCCGGATGATCAACTGCTGGCCGAGCTGCGGCCACTAACGGCCGACCAAGAGCGCCGTCGGGTATTGGGCGAGGCGTATTTTTTAAGCCGTTGCGCAACCTGTCATGGAGCCGATGGCGCTGGTATTTCAGGCCTTGCGCCGGAGCTTGCGGCATCACCCTGGTTGCACGGTAACACCGAGCGACTGGTGCGCGTTTTGCTGCACGGCCTGCGCGGCCCCATCGAGGTTAACGGCACGATCTGGGACAGCGTCATGCCCGGGCATTCCGGTGTTGCGGAATTTTCTGATGAGGTGGCAAGTGGTTTGCTGACCTATTTGCATCGCAGCTGGGGACATCGAGGGCGACCCATTGAGCCTGAATTTGTGGCCAACATTCGCTCAGCAACCCAGAATCGGGATCAGCCGTGGAGCGCGGAGGAACTAGCGGGCATTAACCACAATACCCACTTCCGTGATTACGAGGGCGCTTATGGCGCGGGCTTTGTTTTGAAATTTGTCTACAACGGCACCGGCCTCGACGTTGCTACCGGTATTTTCAATGGATCACTCGAGTTTTTGCGGGAAGATCATTTTGAGTTTACGCCACGAAAAATTCGCTTTGAGTTTGAGCGTGATGACAACGGTCTTGTGCAAG